>DASSUC010000181.1:0-24498 GCA_035707405.1 Micromonosporaceae bacterium
TGCGCAGGTGGGCGACGTGGACCGGGCGAGCGAGATGCTGCTGGAGGGCGACCGGCTCGCACCCTCCGAGATCCGCTGCCGGCCGATCTCCCACGAGGTGCTCAGTGACGTGCTGCGGCGCACCCGCGGCACCCCGGCCCCCCCGGTGGCCGAGCTCGCCGAGCACATGGGAGTGGGGATATGACGCGGACGCTTGACGGATGACCCGGCCGGCCGGCCGCTGCGGTGTGCTCTACGCCATCGTGTGCGGCTCCCCGGTCGCCCGTAACGTCGGAAAGCTCGTCGGCCTGGCCCAGGCCGACGGGTGGGAGGTCTGCCTGATCGCCTCCCCGGACGGGCGGAAGTTTCTCGACACCAGCTCGCTGGCTGTGCAGACCGGCCATCCGGTCCAGTCGGTCTACAAGCAGCCGGGCGAGCCGGAGCTGCTGCCACCCGCGGACGCGATCGTGGTGGCGCCGGCGACGGTCAACACGATCAACAAGTGGGCGGTCGGCATCGCCGACACGCTGCCGCTCGGCCTGCTCGTGGAAGGGCAGGGCAAGGGGCTGCCGATCGTGGCGATGCCGTACACCAACTCGGCCATGGCCGCGCACCCCACCTTCCGCGAGAGCGTGGAGAAGCTACGCGGCTGGGGCGTCACGGTCCTGTACGGCGACGACGTGATCAAGCTGCACCCGCCCGGCACCAGCGAGCAGCACCTGGACGGCTTCCCGTGGCACCTCGCGGTGGCCGCGCTACCGCGCCGGTGCACCGGGTAGCGGCCACCGGGTAGCGGCCCACGGGTTCCTGCGGCGTGTCGACCGCCAGCGGCCTGCGGGCTCCGGCGGGGCGTCGGTGCCCCGCTGGTAGCCTCGCCGCCGTGAGCACAGCAGCGCAGCCGACGGTCGCCGACGTCGTCGCCGCGCTCGACTCGCGGTTCCCACCCGCGTGGGCGCTGGAGTGGGACCGGGTCGGCCTGGTGCTCGGGGAGCCGACCGCCGAGGTCGACACGGTCCTCTGCGCGGTCGACTGCGTGCCGGAGACGGTCGCCCAGGCTGTTGAGATCGGCGCCCAGCTGCTCGTGGTGCACCACCCGCTGCTGCTGCGGGGCGTGTCCAGCGTCGCGCCGGTGACGTACAAGGGCCGGATCGTGCACGATCTCATCAGGCAGGGAGTCGCCCTGTTCGTCGCGCACACCAACGCCGACGTCGCCGCCCCCGGCGTCTCCGACGCGCTCGCCGCCCGGCTCGGCCTGACCGGGCTGCGCCCGCTGCAGCCATCGCCTGACGACCCGTCCCGCGGCGCAGGCCGCATCGGCACCCTGCCGGCACAGTGCACGCTGGCCGAGCTCACCCGCCTCGCGGCCAAGGCCCTGCCGGCCACCGCGTGGGGCGTACGGGCGGCCGGCGACCCGGAGCGGCCGGTGCGCACGGTCGCCGTCTGCGGCGGCGCCGGTGACGCGTTCCTCGCCGACGCGGTGGCGGCCGGGGTGGACGCGTACCTCACCGCCGACCTGCGCCACCACGTCGCCAGCGAGCACCTGGCCGGTGGCGGCCCGGCCCTGCTGGACGCCGCGCACTGGGCCACCGAGCGACCGTGGCTGGACGACCTCGCCGACTACCTGCGTCCGGAGCTGGGCGTGACGGCAGTCGTCTCCGATCTCGACACCGACCCGTGGACCGTGCACGCCCAGCCCCCTCATAAGGAGCGCTCGTGAAGGCCGATCCGGACGCCCAGCGCCGCCTGCTCGACCTACAGGGCCTCGACACCGGGCTCGCGCAGCTGGCGCACCGACGCCGTTCGCTGCCCGAGCACGCGGAGTCCGACCGGCTCGCGCGCAGCATCGCCGCGCTCGACGACGAGCACGTGCGCGCTCAGGTCAGCATCGACGACCTCGACCGCGACATCGCCCGCCTGGAGCGCGACATCGACCAGGTGCGTGCCCGTAAGGCCAAGGACCAGGCCCGCCTCGACGTGGGCACCGGCCCGGCCCGGGAGCTGGAGGCCTTGCAGCACGAGATGGTCTCGCTCAGCCGGCGCCAGACCGAGCTGGAGGACGCCGAGCTGGAGCTGATGGAGCAGCGCGAGCAGGCCGAGGCGGTGCTGCGCGAGGTCGACCTGCGCCGCTCGGCAGCGCGTGCGGAGCGGGACGCGGTCGAGTCCCGGCGGGCGGCCCTGCTCTCCGACATCGCGCGGGACGAGGAGTTCAAGCTGGCCTCACGCAAGCCGCTCGTCGCCGACCTGCCGCCCGACCTCATCAGCCTTTACGAGAAGATCCGCGAGCTGACCGGCGGCATCGGGGCGGCGCTGCTGCGCTCCGGCCGGTGCGAGGGCTGCCGGCTGGAGCTCTCCGGCAGCGAGCGGGCCCGGGTGCGGGCCGCGCCGCCGGACGAGGTGGTCCGGTGCGACGAGTGCCGGCGGATCCTCGTCCGCACCCCGGAGTCGGGGCTGTGACCCGGGCAGGCGGGGCCCGCCGGCTGCGCGTGGTGGTCGAGGCCGACGGCGGCGCCCGCGGCAACCCCGGGCCGGCCGGCTACGGAGCCGTGGTGCGTGAGGCCAACACCGGCGAGGTGCTGGCCGAGCGGGCCGCCCCGCTCGGCGTGGCCACCAACAACGTCGCGGAGTACTCGGGCCTGATCGCCGGGCTACAGGCCGCCGCCGACCTCGGCGCGGTCGAGGTCGACGTGCGCATGGACTCCAAGCTCGTGGTCGAGCAGATGTCCGGCCGGTGGCAGATCAAGCATCCGGGCCTGCGCCCGCTGGCCGCCCAGGCTGCGGCGCTGGTGCGCCACTTCGAGTCGGTCACCTTCGAGTGGGTGCCGCGGCACCGCAACACGGACGCCGACGCGCTGGCCAACCGGGCCATGGACGGCGCCGCGCCCGGGGCCGGCACGGAGGCGGCGCCGTCCCCAAAAGCGGTGCCGCTCCCCAAAGCGGTGCCGTCCCCAAAAGCTGGGAGCCGCGGGCGGAGACGGCCACCCGGCTGATCCTGCTGCGGCACGGCGAGACCACGCTGAACGCGCGGCGCTGCTACTCGGGCCGCGGCGACGTGCCGCTCTCCGCACACGGCCAGGCCCAGGCAAGAGCGGCGGCCGCCCGGGTGGCCGCGCTCGGGACGCCGGTCGCGGCCGTGGTCAGCTCACCCCTGTCCAGGTGTACGGCGACCGCCGAGGCCGTGTGCGCCGTCGCCGGCGGCGAGGTGTGCCTGGAGCCGGGCTTCATCGAGTGCGACTACGGCGAGTGGGAGGGGTGCACCTTCGCCGAGGTGCGCCAGCGGTGGCCCGGTGAGTTCCGCGAGTGGATGGGCTCGCCCGCGGTCGCACCGCCGGGCGGGGAGTCGCTGCACCAGGTGGCCGGCCGGGTGCGGCCGGCCGCGGAGCGGGTGCGCTCGGCGTACCCGGGCAAGGTCGTGGTGGTCGTGTCGCACGTTTCCCCGATCAAGCTGGTGCTGCGCGACGCCCTGGCCGCCGGCGACGAGCTGATGCACCGGCTGCACCTGGACCCGGCCGGGATATCCATAGTGGACTCCTGGGCCGACGGGGCGGTGTCCGTGCGCACCGTGAACGACATCTCCCACCTGCCCCCGCGTTAGCCAGAACCTACGGGACCCGCCCCCGTCTCAGGCGGTGCGCAGGGTCCCATCTCACAGCACTACCCCAACCTTCCACACGGTGTAATACACTCGATCATGTGATGAGGTTCGAGTGGACGCCGGAGGGCTATCAACGAGTCCTGGCCTAAGGGCTCGACCCGGCCGAGGTCCACCGGGCACTGAGCGGACCCGGGCCTCGGCTGCTGGGGCCTGTCGCCGACGACATGCTCTCTGTCCTGGTCCATACCGCTGCCGGAAAACTCATCGAGGTCTGGCTCCAAGAGGATCCCGACGATGGCGCCCGGGAGGTCTTCGCGGCGTTCGATGCAGGGTTCCTCGGCAAGGCCAAATGGACCAACGCGTTTGGGCGGGAGGAACGATGAGCAGCAAGGACACCGAGGATCTCCTCGCCCGGCGGCTCGCCGGCGAGGACGCTGCCCGCGGAGAACCGCAGGTCAGCTACGAGCCAGCTCAGCCCACAGGCCACCCCGACGGCGACGTGAAGATCGGCAAGTCGCTACGGGTGCCCCTGGCGATGTTCACGCAGATCAGCGCCGTCGCCGAGCGGCGCCGGATGTCATGGAGCGCCCTGGTGAGGCAGTGGATCGCCGAGGGTCTGGCCCGTGACACCGAGGCTGAGGCTGACCCGGTGGTTGAGCTACACCACCATCTTGACGCTGCCGCTCGGGCGCTGCGGGCGTTGGAAGGACAGCGGGACGCCGCATAGGCCCAGCGCCCTGCATGCCCGGCAGTCGTGCGCACTGAGAGAGCCGGGCGTCTCGTGGCCAGCGAGGAGACCGTCAAGACCCACGTGGGCCGGGTGCTGGCCACGCTCGGCCTGCGCGACCGGACCCAGGCCGTGATCGGGGCGTACGACTCCGCCTGGTGGTGCCGCGCGCCAGCTGGTAGGGGTGGCAGATGTCTGGAAGGGGAGCAGTTGACAAGGCCGACGCTGTACCCGATGCCGCTGCCACCACCGGGCCGGTTGAGCACGATGCCACGGCCGCGGGGTGGTGCCTGGCTCGACGATGAGATGGCTGCTCTGCGCCAGGCAGGGGTCGACCTGCTGGTCTGCCTGCTGACCGATGCCGAGCGTGCCGAGCTGGACCTGCTCGACGAGGCGGCCGCCGCCACGCGGGCCGGGCTGGAGTTCTCCTCGCTGCCCATCCCCGACTTCGGCGTGCCTGACCACGTCGAGGCTGACGCGCTGGTCAGCTCGATCGTCGAGCGCCTGGGCCGGGGTCAGCACGTCGCGGTGCACTGCTGGGGAGGGGTCGGGCGGTCCTCCCTGGTCACCGCCACCGTCATGGTCCGCCTCGGAACGGGCCCCGAACGGGCGTGGGAGATCATCTCGGCAGCCCGTGGCGTCCGCGTGCCCGAGGCCGAGGCGCAGCGGCGATGGCTGGACCACCACGTGGCCCAATCCGGCTGACGGGCGGACACGTCCGCACCCGCGGCTGTGCCGTCAGTAGAGCCGGAGCAGGAGCGCGATGCTGACCGCCGCGCCGAAGGCCACGATCACCGCCCGCAGCACCCGGCCCGGCATCCGCCGGGCCAGCCGCGCCCCGAGGTAGCCACCCACCATGCTGGCCGGGGCGACCACCGCCGCTGCGAGCCAGTCGACCGGCCCGAACACGGCGAAGACCAGCACCGTGCCGACCCCCACGACGGCCGCGATGGCGTTCTTCAGTGCGCTGATGCGGGCCAGCGTGTCATCGAGTACGAGGCCCAGCCCGGCCACCATGAGCACGCCGAGGGCGGCGCCGAAGTAGCCGCCGTACACCGCGCCGAAGGCGACCGTGGCGTGCAGGGCGACCGACCGGCGGCGCGGGGAGAGGTCACGCGGGTGGCCCACGACGCGGCGCAGCCGGTCCTGGAAGGCGAGCACGGCGGTGGCGCCCAGCACGAGGAACGGCACCACCAGCTCGAACGCCCGGTCCGGGGTGAGCAGCAGCAGCGCGCAGCCGGCCACCATGCCGGCGAGCGCGGTCGGCAGCAGGGCCAGCAGCAGCCGCCGGCCCCGGCTGCGCGCCAGCTCCGCCAGGTCGGTACGGCTGCCGTACACGCTCGCGACGTAGCCGGGGCTGACCGCGATCGAGTTGGTGACGTTGGCGGGCAACGGCGCCAGACCCACCGCGATCAGCGCCGGAAACGTCACCAGCGAGCCACCGCCGGCGACCGCGTTGACGGTGCCGGCGCCCAGGCCGGCGGCGAGCAGCAGGGCGAGATCAGGGGCCTCCATCGTCCGCCGAGGCTAGCCGCTGCTCCCCTCGGGTGCTGCTTTCGGGCGTGCTTTCTCCGGCCCGCTCTCCGTGGACGCCGGGCCCGGGTGGCGCGCGTACCATGGGGATCCGACGGACGAGTCGACTGGGCGGTCGCGTCGGCGGGTCGGTGACCCGTCGCCGAGGAACGTCCGGGCTCCACAGGGCAGGGTGGTTGCTAACGGCAACCCGGGGCGACCCGCGGGAAAGTGCCACAGAAAACAGACCGCCAGCGCGCGCAAGCGGGCTGGTAAGGGTGAAACGGTGGGGTAAGAGCCCACCAGCATCCCGGGTGACCGGGGTGGCTCGGTAAACCCCACCCGGAGCAAGGCCAAGAGGGCTGGTGCCGCAAGGCGCCCGCCTGCGCAGGCGATCGAGGGTGGCCCGCCCGATGCCTGCGGGTAGGCCGCTAGAGCCTGCCGGCGACGGCAGGCCGAGATGGATGGCCGCCGGCCGGAGCCGCCGTCTGGCGGTGCCGGCAACAGAACCCGGCGTACAGGTCGACTCGTCCGTCGTACCCTGCCTGTCGTGCCTATCAGGGCGTTGACCCGCTGACCTTCGAACCATTTGTTCGGCAGTTGTTGATATTCCTTGATCCAAGCTGGGCCAGGGCGGTTCAGTGGAGTTCGTTACCGGCGCGCGGCACATAGATCTGCATTAGCCGACTGGCATGTCACTATCCAAGGTCAGCTCACGCCGGAGGTCGGTGCGGGGTTCGTAGCCCTCAGCGCGCCACTCGTCGTCTGTCATGAACCGCCGGGTAAAGCGCCACCTCATAAGACGAGACTCGTCGGTGTACTCCACGGTCACGCGCTCAACGGTCGCAGCCGCACTGCCCATCCAAGGTCCGATTAGAATATTGCGAGGAAGATGGGGGTTCCGCCCGGTTGGCTCTGGGATCAAGGCGTCAGCTCTGTCGACGACCTTCCGGCCGTCGCGGAGATGCCAAGTCACCTTGACATCGATGGCACCGCGGTCGCGTCCAGGTCCGTAGCTGCCGATCGCCTTGTCGATGTCCACGCCGTTGCCGCGCATGACGTCAGCGAACATGGTGGGCTTGATGGTCCGGGCTAATGCCTCTCGGGCTCGGGTGGCAGTACTGCTACTTTCGGCGGCTGCCCGCTGGGCGGAGAGCGCGGCAAGTGCTGTGAATACGGCAGTAGTGAGTGTGCCGGCGCCGGTAAGCGCTTGGACAAGTATGGTGTCCTTTCGCAACATGATCATCACGATGAATGGCGCGACGCTGGACAGAGCTGCAGCGGCGAAGGTAAGTCTGCGGATCACAGGATGAAGCATTGCACTACGGCGCGTCTACGGCCTCGGCGTCCCGTCGCCCAGGCTCTGCCGGCCAGATCATGCCCGGTATTGTCGGGCGGTTTCCTACGTGCATCGGGGTGGCCACGTAGCCGCCAGTATCTTGTGCAGGCGCCGATCGTGTCAGCTGCCATGGTGTAACTCGCGGCTCCCGGGTCGCGGACTCGGGGTAGCAGCGTGCTGGTCCTTACCCCTGCGGGCCGTACGTTCGACCCGTACCGCTTCCTGATATGCCATCACCTTGTCATGGCCGCGGGGTGGTTCGGCGGTCCGCGTCGCGGGTTCGCTGGTCGGCGTGACAGGCTCGGTCAGAGTTCGTGGGAGGTGAGCTGCGATGAGCGTGGCGGTGCTCGAACACGACGGGCCGTGGACGGAGGAGGAGTACTTCGCGCTCGGCGAGACCTCCGACCGGATCGAGCTGGTTGACGGGAGCCTCCTGGCGAGCCCGGCACCGACCACGCGTCATCAGCACATCTCCCGCCGCCTGGCGGGCCTGCTCGACCCGGGTGCGGACGCGGCGGGTCTGTGGGTGTACGAGGCGGTCAACGTTCGCCTGGCGACGGGTCGCATCTTCATCCCGGATGTTGTGGTTACCCCCGTCGAAGACGTCAAGGCGGTGGACGCGTCCGACGTGGTCCTGGTCGGCGAGGTCGTCCCGCCGGGGAACGCCGGTACTGACCGGCTGCTGAAGATGCAGCTCTACGCGACGGCCAGGATCGGGTGGTACATGCTGGTCGAGCCTGAGCCGTCCGGGTCCGTGACGCTGCGACTGCTCCGCCTCGACGGGCGGTACTACGTGGAGCACGCGGCGGCCAACGACGGCGAGACGCTGAGCGCTGACTGCCCGTTCGCCATCCGGGTCGAGACGCGGGCCCTGCTACGTCGCCGGTAGCCCGAACGGCCTCACGCCCCGGGCGAACGGGAGGCGGGAGCGCCCTCTGATGCCTCGCTCCCGCTACTCCCGTCGACTCCTCACGTACACAGGATCCCGAAGTCGGACGTGCCGGTTGTCCGGTAGACGTTGTAGAGCGTCCCGGCGCAGTAGTACGTGGCCTCACCGTAACCGCTGGCCACGGTCTGGTAGACACCCGGCGAGAGATACCGTTGCACGCTGACGCTGAGCGGGATGTCGTCGCCGTCCTGGCAGAACCAGTAGCGGTATCCCGTGATGAAGCCGCCGGCCTGCTCGTAGTGTCCGGCGCCGTACGAGCATCCCGGGGGCGAGGCCTGGGCCGGCGCCGCCGTAACGGCCGCGCCGACGAACGCGAGAAGCATCGCGGCCGCGACGACGGCGGCCCGCTGCAAGCCCGTCATCCGCTTGCCCGCTCCCGTTCTGGACCTTCGTGACTCGACCGGAGTTGGTACGGAGTCGTTCATCGTGCCTGTCCACCTCCTTAGTAGATCGTTTATTTTCTATCTCTAATTAGGGTGAGTATTTCGTTCCCCGGGGTGTCGGGTAGTGACGGAGGTCCCGTCAACCCGGGACCTCGGTCCCATCGACCCGGGCCGGTGGAGGTGGGCGGGCCCGCCGGTTCGCGCGGCACTGAAGCTGTGTCGGCACCTGTTACCGCCTCGTTATCTTCGGTGTAAAGGCGCCGGCGGTGCGGCGCGTTTACCGGGTGACGGAACATCGTGTAAGGGCTACCGGTGGTGACGATGAATGAGTTCGCCGAGTTCTACGCAGCCCGTAAGGACCCGGTGCTACGCGCGGTCGCGGTGACGACGGGCAGCCGCAGCACCGCTGAGGACGCGGTCGCAGAGGCGTTCACCCGGGCCTGCGCGCGGTGGGACGCCGTGCGGCAGCACCCCAACCCGACGGCGTGGGTCGTGCGTACCGCCCTGAACGCCCAGCGCTCATGGTGGCGCCGGCTGGTCCGCGAGGTCCCGGACCAGGTCCCCGACCGGGCCGCCGAGCCCGCTGCGGACCAGCTCTCCGCGGACCTGCGAAACCTGGTCGAGCAGCTGCCACGGCGGCAGCGGGAGGTGGTGGCGCTGCACCTGCTGGCCGACCTGTCCACGGAGGAGACGGCCGGGCTGTTGCACATCGCCCCGGCCACCGTCCACGTCCACCTGCATCGAGCGTTGGCCACCTTGCGCGGCCGGCTGTCCGCTGACGGCGAGCCGGTGCTGCACCGAGCCAAGGAGGAGCTGTGATGGCGAGCCAGTTGAGCGACGACCAGCTGCGCGAGCTGGTTGTCCACGCGTACCGGGAGGTGCGCCTGCCGGTGACGCTGAGCACCATCGAGTCCGCGGCGCGCCGCCGGCCACGACCTCGGCTGCTGGCCCTGGCCGCCACGGCGGTCGCGGTGGTCGCGGTGGCCGTCGGCGCTTCGGTGCTCCTGCCCGGGCAGGTCGGTCCGGGGCTACAGCCCGGTGGGACACCCGGGTCGTCCGCGCCGGGCGCCGGCAAGCCGCCGCGCCCCACATCGACGGCGACCACCGCGGCCGGCCGGTGCGCCGACTACGCGCTGGCGGAGCTGCGCCAGACCGAGTCCGTACCGCCGGAGGACCGCGCGGAGCTGCCATCGCTGCGGTTCGAGCTCACCCTCATCGAGCCGCAGCTGAGCCTGCTGCTGTACGCGGAGGAACGGGTCCAGGTGGCCTGCTGGCTCACCCCGGAGTCCGGCACGGTGTCGGTCAACTCCTCGAACCTGACGACCAACCGGCCAGCGCATCCGGTCGGGCAGCTGTCCAACAGCTCATCCGCGTACGGGGGAGAGCCGGTGGCCGCCTACTCGTTCGGCCGGGTCCCGGCCGGCACCACCCGGGTCGAGATCTACTTCCCCGACGGCAGCAAGGTGCCGGCGCAGCTGGCCGACGGGTGGTACGTCGCCTGGGCCACCGGTGCGGCGGCGCACCGCTTCTCCGACATCACCAAGGTGATGGCGTATACGCCCGACGAGACCTACGTCCAGGCGGTCGAGCACGGCTGAGGTAGCCCGGCGAGCGGCGGTTCACGGGGGCCGCCGCTCGCCTCTTGTCGCTTTCTTGCGCTGGCGCCCGCCGCATGCGGTGCGTAGCCGGCGGGGACCCGGTCGGGCCCCCGTCGCATCCTCTGAAACGAGCCGATCTATGATGTCGACTCGACATCTTCAATTCTTAGAAGATAGGTAGGTTGGATGTGTGCCGCACAACTCGCGACCTGTGCATGAGGTGAAGGCCAACCTGTTCCGGGTGGTCGGACACCCCGCCCGGGTACGGATCCTCGAGCTGTTGCGCGACGGTGAGCGCTCGGTCGGCACGCTGCAGGCCGAGCTGGGTCTGGACTCGGGCGGCACGTCGCAGCATCTGGCCGCGTTGCGGCGGATCGGCCTGGTGGAGTCCCGGCGGGAGGGGACGAGCGTGTTCTACCGCGTCGCGGACGAGGACGTCTTCGCCTTGCTCAGGGCCGGCCGCGCGATCATCGCCCGCCAGCTCGCGGAGCAGCAGTCGATCCTGCGCGACCTCGAGACATCATGATCGCGGTGTCGGTCACCGGGTTGGTGTTGGCCGCGGGGTTGGGTTTGGTTGCGGTCGGTGGCGCGTTGAGCACCGCGCGGTCGTCCTTTGCGGCGGGTCTGATGGTGCAGGCGGCCGGCGGGTGCGCGATTGGGGTGGGCGGGTTCTGGTTGCTCGCGCTGGGCGGCTCGGTCGGCGCCGGCTTCACTGATGCGCTGCGACCGAGGCTGGGCGTTGACGGGCTCAGCGCGTTCTTTTTCGGCATGTTGGGTCTGGTCGCCGCCGCGGCGCTGGTGTTCTCGCTGCGCTACCTGCGACCGGATCCGACCGGGCGGGCCGTGGCCGGGCTGACCGCCGCGTTTCTGCTGGTGCTTGCACTGGTGCTGGCCGCCCGCGACCCGCTGACGTTCCTGACCGGTTGGGAGCTGATGACGCTGCTGCCCGCCGCGGTGATCCTGGTCGCCCGGCACGGCGACCCGCGGGCCCGAAGGACGGTCTTCACCTACCTGGCGATCACCCATCTGGGCGGGGTCGGGACGTGGGTGGCGATCCTGCTGTTGGCCGGGCATGGGGCGATCGGAGCCGGTGCCACGATCGGTTCGGGGTCCGGACTCCAGCTCGGCATAGCGGTGGCCGCGCTGGTCGGGATGGGCACGAAGGCGGGCATCATCCCGTTGCACGCGTGGCTGCCCCGCGCGCATCCGATCGCGCCGGCGCCGGTGTCGGCGCTGATGAGCGGCGTCATGATCAAGGTGGCGATCTACGCATTGGTGCGGGTGCTGGTCGACTGGGCCGGGGTGCTGCCGCCCTGGTTCGGCGTTCTGGTGCTGAGCGCCGGTGCGCTGTCGGCTGTCGGCGGTGTCGTCTTCGCGCTGTTCCAGCACGAGCTGAAGCGGCTGTTGGCGCTGCACTCGATCGAGAACGTCGGGATCATCGTGCTGGCCCTGGGCGCCTGCCTGGTGCTGCGGGCGCAGGGCGCGGATGGGTGGGCGGCGTTCGCGCTCGGCGCGGCGCTGCTGCACACGGTCAACCACGCGGTGTTCAAGGCGCTGTTGTTCCTGGGCGCGGGTGCGTTCGAGCGGGCAACCGGGTCGCTGGAGCTGGACCGGCTGGGTGGGCTGTTGCGGCGGATGCCGTGGACGGGCGGGGCGTTCCTGGTCGGCGCGATGGCTATCGCGGGCCTGCCACCACTGAACGGGTTCGCCTCGGAGTGGCTGACCATGCAGGCGCTCATCCGGCTGCCTGTCTCTGGTGGGCCCGGCGTCGGCCTGGCCGGGGCGGTCGCGGTCGCCGCACTGGCGGCGACCGCCGCGCTGGCCCTGATGTGTTTCGTCAAGGTCGTAGGTCTGGTGCTGCTGGGCCCGGACCGCCGTGGGGGCCCGGACCGACGTGGGGGCCCGGACCGACGTGGGGGCCCGGACCGCCGTGAGGGTCCGGTCGGGGAGGCTCCGGCGGCCATGGCCGGCCCGGTGGTGTTCCTCGCCGGGGTGTGCGTCCTCCTCGGCGTCGCGCCCGGTCTGCTGTTCGGCGCCCTGAGCGGTCTGGCGCCGTGGGCGACTGTGCCCACCACCACCCAGGTGGGCCTGTCCCTGCCGGGCACGGGTTCGCTGCCCAGCGGCGGTGTTGCCGTGCTGCTGGTCGCGGTCACCGCCGGGCTGGTCGCGCTGCGCGGTCGACGTAGCGCGGCCCCGGCGCCGAGCTGGGCCTGCGGGCAGCAGGTCGGGCCGCAGCTGCGCTGGACGAGTGCGGGTTACACCAAGCCGCTGCGGCTGGTCCTGGAGATGGTTCTGCGCCCGCACCGGGAGATCACCGTGCGTGCCGAGGGCGCGGTCATCCAGGAGGTCACCTACCGCGGGCAGGTGCCGCAGCTGATTGACGAGCGGGTGTACCGGCCGGTCGCGCGCCGGGCGGTGGTGGCCGCGGCGTACGCCAGGCGGCTGCAGAGCGGGAGCCTGGGCATGTACGTGGCTTATCTGATCGGGTTGGTCGTTGTCCTGTTGGGCGCCGCCCGGTTTGGCCTGTTCGGATGAGCGCGGTGACAGCCGCCGCCGGCGCGGCCCAGATCCTCGGCCTCGTCCTGGCGCCGATGCTGCCCGGGCTCGTCCAGCACTGGAAGGCCCGGCTGCAGGGCCGGCGCGGCCCTACGCCGTGGCAGCCCTACCGTGAGCTGCGACGGCTGTGGGCAAAGAGCACCGTCACGGTCGAGGGCACAACCGTCGTCTACCGGCTGGCCCCGGCGGTGGTCGCGGCGAGCCTCGGCGCCGCCGTCCTGCTCGTCCCCGCCGCGGAGCTGTCACCGGACTGGGGGGTCGGCCACGATGCGCTCGTTCTGGTCGCCCTGCTTGCGCTGGCCCGGTTCGCCGCCACGGCCTCATCGTGGGACACCGCCAACGGCTTCTCGCTCATGGGGGCCAGCCGCGACCTGACCATCTCGGTCTTCACCGAGGTGGCGCTGGTCGTGTCGCTCACGCTCGCCGCGCTGGTCGCGGGGACCACCGACCTGGCCACCATGATCGCGAATACCGGCGGCGGGCTGAGCCCGCCGCTCGCGCTCGCCGTGGTGCCGTTCGCCCTGGTGGTGGTCGCCGAGACCGGCCGACAGCCGGTGGACAACCCCGACACCCACCTCGAGCTGACGATGATCCACGAGGGCCCGCTGCTGGAGTACGCCGGTCGCGACCTCGCCTACCTGCAGTGGGCCGCGGCGGCTCGGCACTGGGTGGTGCTCGTGCTCGCCGCGCAGGTCTTCCTCCCGCACCCGGCCGACCCCTGGTGGCAGCTCGCCGCCCTGCCGGTCGTGATGGTCGGGCTGTGCGGGCTGCTCGCGGTCACCGAGACGCTGACGGCGAAGATGCGGGTCCTGCTCGTGCCGCGGCTGCTCGCGCTCGCCGCGCTGGTGGGCCTGCTCGGCATCGCCACCCGCCTGGCGGGGCTCGCGTGAGCACCAGCATGGCCTGGGCCCTGGTCGGTCTCGGGCTCGCCGCTCTCGTGGTGCGACGACGCTCGTTAGCGGTCGGCCTGGTCACGGTGCAGTCCATAGTTCTGGTGGGGCTCGCCGTCGGCGAGGGGGACGGCGCCGACCAGCGCATCGCGGCCGCGGCCCTGGCCGCCCGGAGCCTTGCCCTGGCGACCCTGTTTCTCGTGCTGATCGCCCGTACCCGCGAAGCCAGGCCGGTCCGCGCCGGTGTCGGCCCGCTGCGGCGCGGTGGCCTCGGTGTCGCCCTCGCCCTCGCCCTGACCTGGCTGGTGCCCAGCCTCGGGCTCGCCTCCCGTGATGCCGAACGGGCGGTGTTGGCACTGCTGGCCTTCGGGCTGGTGGTCGCCTCGACCCGGCGGGCCACGCTGTTCCAGGTCCTCGGCGTGGTGCTGGTGGAGAACGGGCTCGTGCTGGCGGCACTGCACCTGCCCGCCACCTCCTGGCTGGTCGAGGTCGGGGTCGCGTTCGACCTGACGCTGGTCGCGCTCGTCGCCGGGGTGTTCCACGAACGGATCTTCGCCGAGTTCGGCGCCGGCGACACCGAGGCCCTGAGGAGCCTGCGTGACTGACCGCCAGACAATGGCCCTGGTGTTGATCGCGGCACCCGCGCTGGTCGGGGGGCTGCTCTGGTGCCTACCCCGCAGGTGGGTGGCGCCCGCCGCAGTCACCGGTGCGGTCATCACCGGCACGCTGGCCGTCACCGTCGCCGCGACCGCCCTGACCGACCCGGGCCACCCTCAGGCCGGTACGTGGGTCGCCCTCGACGCGGCCGGCGGGCTGCTGGTCGGCGTCGTCGGCGTGGTGGGAATGGTCAGCGTACTGGCCTCACCGGCGTACCTGGCCACCGCCGGGGACCCTGCGGCCGGTCACGGCAGGCGCCAGAGGACGTACTTCGCCGTGCTGTACGCATTCTGGGCGCTCCTGCTCGCGGTGCCGGTGGCCGGTAACCTCGGCGCGGCCTGGCTGCTGGTCGAGGCGACCACAGCCGCGTCGGCGCTACTGGTCGGGTTCAGCGGTAAGGCACGGGCCCTGGAGGCCGGCTGGAAGTACCTCATCCTCACCTCGCTCGGTCTGGGCATCGCGCTGTTCGGCGTCGCGCTGGTCGCGGCCGGTGTGCCGGGCGGCGGCCTCGGGATGCTGTCCTGGGGCGTCCTGTCCACCTACGGGGCCGGACCGCAGACCGCTCTGGTGGCGTACCTGCTCCTTGTCGCGGGCCTGGCCGCCAAGATCGGTCTGGCGCCGGTGCACAACTGGCTTCCCGACGCGCACTCGGAGGCCCCCGCGCCGGTCTCGGCGATGCTCTCCGCGGCCCTGCTGCCGGCGGTGCTGCTGGTCGCCTGGCGCTGCGAGCAGGGCCTGGCCCCGGTCATCCGACCCGGCGCGGCACAGGCCGTGCTGATCGGCTTCGGGCTGGTCTCGATCGCGGTCGCGGTCCCCTTCCTGTCCCGTCCCCTGGCCTGGAAGCGCCTGCTCGCCTACTCCAGCCTGGAGCACATGGGCGTGATCACGCTCGGCATCGGCTTCGCCACCCCTCTCGCCATGGCCGGCGTCGCCATCCACATCGTCGGGCACGCCATCGCCAAGACGCTCGGCTTCTGCGCCGTGACACCGTTGCTGGCCCACGAGCCGGGCGCGGCCGGGCACCCGGTGACCGGCATCGCCCGTACCCAGCCCGCCCTGGGCGCCACCGTCGCGCTGTCCCTGGGTACGTTGTCCGGCCTGCCACCGTCACCGCTGTTCGTGAGCGAGCTGCTGGTCATCTCGGGCGGTTTCCAGTCCGGCCGGCCGTGGGTCGCCGCGACCGCCGCCCTCCTGCTCGCGCTCGCGTTCATCGGCCTGGTACGCGCACTGCTGGAGGCGACCCTGGGCGAGTCCGCCGGGCGGGCCCGCCGGCTCGACCCGCGCGGCACACCGCGCCTGGCGGGCCTGCGCGGCCTGACCGTCCTGACCGCCGCCGCCCTCGTGCTGCTGCTCATCCTCGGCGGCGCCTCGGTGTGGCTGCCTGCGAGCGACCTCGTCCAGGCGCTACTGAAGGGAGTCGGGTGAGCGTCACATCCATCGAGCGGGTAGCGGTCATCCAGACCAGTGCCGGGTCATACCGCAGGCACATCGAACAGTCCATAGTCGACGGCTGGCGCTTCGCCGGCCTGCACGTCGACTCCCGCTGCTCAGCCGTACGGACGCTGCTTGCGGCGCCGGACGGAACCGCCCGCTGTGTCGGCGTCACGGTCGAGGCCGGCCAGGTGCCCACCATCGTGGACCTCGCCCCGGCCGCCGGCTGGGACGAGCGAGAGGCGGCCGACCTGTTCGGCATCGGCTTCAGCGGTCACCAGCCGCTGCGGCCGCTGGTGCACCACGCCGAGCTGGACCGGTGGACCGTGCCGGTGCGGGGCGAGGACCCGTACCAGGTGGCCGTCGGCCCGATCCACGCCGGTGTGATCGAGTCCGGGCACTTCCGTTTCCATGTCGTCGGCGACCGGGTCCTCCACCTCGACGCCCGCCTCTTCTACAAGCACCGGGGCCTGGAGCGGGCCGCCGAGGGCACCGGCCTCGAGCACGGCATGCGGTACGCCGCGCGGGCCTGCGCAGCGTGCGCCGTCTCCAACGCCACCGCCTACGCGCACGCGTGCGAGCAGGCTCTCGGCCTCGTAGCGACCGCCGAGCTCGCGCGGGCCCGGACGATCCTGATCGAGCTGGAACGCACCTGGAACCACCTCAACGACATCGCCGCAGTCTGCGCTGGTGTCGGCCTGGCCGCCGGCAACAACGCCTTCGCGGCGCTCACCGAACGGGCCCGCCGGCTCAACGCCGCTCTGACCGGGCACCGCTTCCTGTTCGGCACGGTCCACATCGGAGCGAGCCACCTCGTCGCCGGTGCCGGACAGGTACGCGCCATCCGCGCCGAGCTGGCCGCGCTACGCAGGCAGGCCGCTGCCGGGTGGCGGGAGCTGTTCTTCAACGACTCCTTGCAGGACCGGCTGCCCGACGTCGGCGTCGTAACGGCCGACCAGGCGCGGCGGCTCGGCACCGTCGGGCCGGCCGCACGCGCCGCCGGACTGGCCGAGGACGTCCGGGCCACCTGTACCCGCCTGGCCTACGGGCCGGGGTTCCGCCCCGTGGCCGCCGCCGGCGCCGGTGACGTCAAGGCCCGGCTGGAACAGCGGGCGCTCGAGCTGTGGCAGTCGTTCGCGCTCCTGGACGACCTTCTCGACCGGCCGCTGGCCCCGGCCACGGCGGAGCCTGCCGCCACGCCGCAACCGATCGGCATCGGCCGGGTCGAAAGCCCTCGCGGCGCCACCACCTGCGTGGTCGAACACGAAGGTGAGCGGATCGGCAGGTTTCGCCTGCGTACCGGCTCGTTCGCCAACTGGCCCTCGGTCGCGCACGCGGCCGCCGGCAACCTGCTGCCCGACTTCCCGTTGATCAACAAGAGCTTCGAGCTCTGCTACGCCTGCGTGGACCGCTGATGCTGACCCTGCTGCGCGACCTGCGCAGGCTCCGCCGCCACATCGACCTGCCCCGCCCCGCCCGCGGTGGCAGCCTCGCCATCCGCCACGTCGATGCCGGCTCTTGCAACGGATGCGAACACGAGCTCACTCTCGCCCACAGCCCCCACTACGACCTGCAACGCTTCGGCCTCGGCATCGTCGCCTCCCCCCGCCACGCCGACATCCTGCTCGTCACCGGCGCCGTCACCACCCGCATGCGGGAGCCCCTGCTGACCGCCTACGCGGCCATGCCCGAGCCCCGGCGGGTCGCCGCCCTCGGCGACTGCGCCCTCGGCCGTAACCTCTACGGCAGTACCGACCAACTGGTCGGACCGGTCGACACGCTCCTGCGGGTGGACCTCTACATCCCCGGCTGCCCACCCACGCCCGACGCCATCGCCGAGGCGGTTCTCAACCTGGTCGACGCCCCGCCGGCATGACGCGTCACGGGAGCCGCGGCTGGCTCGTTCCCAGTTTGGCGCGGACCTGAGCGGCCTGAGGGTCGCCGACGTCCTCGAAGATGGCCAGTGCCCGCTGCCAGGAGGCCCGCGCCTCGCCGGGCTTGCCCGCCTGCGCCTGCGCCGTGCCCAGGCCGAGCAGGGTACGGGCCTCGCCCCGCCGGTCACCGGTCTCGTGCCGGATGGCGAGCGACTGCTGGTAGTAGTCGTGTGCCTGGTCGAGCCGCCGGAGCTGGAGACAGGTGTCGCCGAGGCTTTCGAGAGTCACGCCCTCGCCTCGCCGGTCGCCGATCTCGCGGCGCAGCGCCAGGGCCTGCTTGTAGTAGTTGAGGGCGTACTCGAACCGCCCGCGGTCCCGGTAGGTGTCCCCGATCATGGTCAGCGTGAAGCCTTCGCCTCGCCGGTGACCTATCTCCCGGTTGGCCACGAGGGCCGGTAGCAGGTGGCGCAGGGCCTCGTCGAAGTTGCCCAGGCACCGGTAGCTGTCACCGATCATGTTCAGCGTGTACCCCTGGCTCCACCGTTCGCCGATCTCGCGGGCGATGATGAGGGCCTCCCGCAGGTGGTTGAGCGCCTCGGTGAACCTGCCCAGCTCCCGGTAGGTGTCGCCGATGTTGTAGCGGGTCCAGCCCTCGCCCTGGCGGTTGCCCGTCGCCTCGCTGCTGGCCAGTGCGCTGTGGAAGTACCGCAGAGCCTCGTCGAGCTGGCCAAGCCCGCGGTACGCGCTGCCGAGGTTGTTCTCCATCCACGCCTGGGCCCGCTTGTCGTCCAGGTGCCGGGCCGAGGCGAGGCCCACCTCGTGGGTGGTGACCCAGTCGGTGACGTGTCCGTGCATGCTGAAGAAGTCCCACAGCACCGCAGGGAGCTGCCAGGCCAGGACGTGCCGGCCGCCCTGTGCCGCGTGGTGGACGGCGGCGACCAGGTTGGCCCGCTCGGCGGCACACCATCCCAGCGCCCGCACCCGGTCGTCGAACGCCAGCGGGGCCGGGTCCGAGCCGGCGTCGCCGAGGGGCACCCGTAGGCCCAGCGGGGAGAAGGTGCGGACCGCGGCGTCAGCGGTGTGCAGGTACCAGGTGAGCACCCGCTCCACGGCGGCGGCGCGCTCCGCCTCGGGAACCTCGGCGGCGGCCTCGTACGCGTAGCGGCGTAACAGGTCGTGGGACCGGTACCGGCCCGGCGTGACCTCCTCAACCAGGTGGCCGCCGACCAGGATGCCCAGCAGCTCCCGGACCTGGCCGGGCGTCCTGCCGGTGAGCGCGGCAGCGGCGTCCTCGCTGATGTCGGGGCCGCGGTGCAGGCCGAGCAGCCGGAACACGGCACCGGCCTGCGCCGGTAGGGAAAGGTAGGACCAGACAAAGGCTGCCCGCGCACCGGCGGTCTCCGCGTCGCCGGCGGCGACGACATCGTCGCGTTCGCTTACCTTGGTGAGCTCCTCCACCAGGTCGGCCAGTGGCACACCCGGCCTGCTGGACACCTGGCGGGCGGCGACCCGCAGCGCCAGCGGCAGATGGTCGCACAGGCGTGCCAGCTCGCCGGCGGCGCTCGGTTCGGCGTCCACCCGGACCGCGCCGATCCCCTCGCGAAGCAGCGCAACCGCCTCCGCCGGGCGGAGCCGGTCGAGGGGCACGGTTCGGGCGACGCCGGCGCTGAGGCCGGACAGGCTGCTGCGGCTTGTCACGATGGCCGCGCAGCCCGGGGAGTCCGGCAGCAGCGGGTTGACCTGCTCGGGCACGCGGGCGTTGTCCAGCAGGACCAGAACGCGCCGCTTCGCCAGGAGGGACCGGAACAGCTCCGCCCGCGCGTCCACGCCGAGCGGGATCTTCTCTCCGGGCACCCCCAGGGCCCGCAGCAGCTCGTCCAGCGCCTGCTCCGGCGTTGTTGGCCGCTCGTGCTCGGGGCCGCGGAGGTCGACGTACAGCTGGCCGTCGGGGAAGCGGTCCTGCACCTGATGGGCCCAGTGGATGGCCAGCGCGGTCTTGCCCACCCCGGCCGGGCCGGCAACCGCCAGGATCACGGCGTCGCCCTGGTCCGGGCCCGCCCGTCCGGCGCCGGCGCGGTCGAGGTGGCTGTCGAGGAAGCCGGTCAGCTCGGCGAGGTGCTCAGCGCGCCCGACGAAGCCGTGGACCGCCGGGGGGAGCTGCCGTGGTGTGGGTGGCGTCTCACCCATTCGCCGACCCCACCTCGGCATCGACCGGGCTGCGCTCGTACCCGATGCCGGCCTTTTGCGAGGATCTCACATCGGCGCAGTTTAGACCCTCAGCCAAGGAATTCTACAAATCCCCGGAACACGAGTACGTCGGCGTCGGGTGAGCGCAGCGTCCGGCGCGCTCCGACAGCACAACAGAAGAAACTAAGAGGATTTCTCCTATTCCGCGGAACTACCCACGGGGTGGTCAAAGACTGCTCGTTCTGCCTGGTCTACCGGCTCTGCCGCTATGGGCCGGGGGCCCTGTACTCAGGCGTATGACCTCGGCCATGGTCGGGGGCGCCCGCAGCAGGTGGACCCGGAGCCTCACCAGCGCGCATAAATGGCGGTGCGGTACCCGTCCCGGCGCGGCCGGCCAGTGCCAGCCCGGCGCCGACGCAGACGAAGCCGGCAGCGGTCGCCATCGTCACCATGTCGGCGCCGGTCATGACCGCCTGTGCCGACGCCAGTGCCTCGGCGGCGGGCGCGCCGGCGGCCAGCTGCTTGTGCAGCTCGATCATGAGAGGTGCGGTCTCGACGTCGGGTACGGGTATCACCGGGGCGATGAGCTGCTGGGTGCCGCGGGTGAGGAACGTCGCGGTGAGGCCGAGCAGCTCGTCTCCGGCCCAGACCATGTGCCGGCCGGTGTCGCAGGCTGCGAGGACCACTGTGGACGGTACGCGGGCAAGGCGCTCGATGTCGTACACCATCAGCGGCCCGTCGGCGAGCACGAGGGAGGAGAACAGCGGGTTCTCCGCTGACATGCGCCCATGTGTGGCGAGGTGGGCCAGGTCGGCCCGGACGAGGGCGGCCCTGGTCGCCTCGGCGGTTGCCGAGCCCGCGGCCAGCGCGCTGGTGCCGTAGATGCGGGCCACGGCCTCAGCCTCGGCGCCGGCCCCTGGCAGCGCCGGGCCGGCCACGACGGAGACCTCCCCGGTGACCTGAGCCTGCCGGGTGCGGGCCAGGTACCACGAGGCGGCGGACGGTGCGACGGTGACCGGCCGGCCGCTGCAGCTGGGCAGGATCGACCAGGGCATGGACTGCAGCCGGCCGGTCGGCACCAGCACCAGCGGCGCGTCGCCGAGGTCGGCGGCGAGCGGGCCCAGCAGCATGGCGTCCAGTCTCGCGCCGGCGTGGTGCAGGACCGCCAGGGCGGCGAGGTGGCTCTCCTTCGCCGTGTGGCGGCGGCCGAGGCGGCGCAGCGCGAAGGGTAGGCGGTCGAGCAGGTCGTTCACCGGCCCGGAGGGTCCGAGGCGGTGCAGCCGTGCCTTGCCGGCGGCCACCGTCACCGCGTGCAGCTGCTGGTCAAGCTCGACGAGCTCGACCAGCGCGGCGTCGCCCAGCTCGGTGGCGAGCAGGTCCGCCGAGGCGGGCTCCAGCAGCTGGCCAGTGCCTGGCTGGCGCCGGCAGTGGTCGCGGACCCGGCGCTCCAGCACCACCTGGCGGGCCAGGGCCCGGGTGGGGCTGTGGCCCTCGCGACGCAGGTCGTCGACCTCGGCTGCGGCCGCCCGCAGCTCGGCGAGGATCCCGGCGAGCTCGGGATCCTCGGGCGGGCGGACCGGCCGGATGAGGAAGAGGCTGGCGCGGCTGCGCTCGGCCCACTCCAGCACCTGGCGGGCACCGCCACCGCGCAGCGCCATGCGTAGGCCGAGTTCGGCGAGGTCGGTGCGGTGCCCCGCCGCACGCGCCCGCAGGTCGGTGGCGCCGAACGCGGCCCGGTGCTCGTCGATGATGCGCAGCCCGGTGCGCAGCGCCCGCATCGTGGCCCGGTCCTCGCCCCTGGCCAGTCGCAGCAGTGCCGTGGCATACCACGCGCGGGCACGTAGCGTGGCCGGTCCACGGCGGATGGCCCGGCTGGGCCGCTCCAGCTGCGCCACCGCCTGCGCGGTCCACCCGCGCTCAAGCGCCAGCTTCGCGGCGACCAGCCGCGCCTCGGTCGCGGCGGCGGTCCACGGGGTCGCCTCCAGCGCTGCCGCCGCCCGCGCGGCCTGGCCCACCCCGACCCGCGAGCGCTGGCCGCCGGCCAGGCGGGCGGTCAGCACCGCGAAGCGGGCCAGGGCGAGCCATCCCGGCCGGTCCTGGCGGCCGAGCTCGCGTACCGCCCGGCGCGCCTGGTGCAGCGCGACGCCGGGCTCCCCGTCGAGCATGGTGGCCTGCGCCAGCAGCAGCCGCACCTCCGGCAGGACCACCAACCGCCGCTCCCGCTCCAGCTCCGCCACTGCCGAGTCGGCCAGCGCCCGGGCCTCAGCCACCAGGTGGACCGACAGCAGCAGCTCGATGCGGTCGCGCAGGATCGTGCCCAGCTGCGCGCCCAGCTCACGCAGCCGCTGCTCGGCCTTGTCGAGGTAGTCCAGCGCGAGCGGCACGTCCCCGCGTACGGTGTGCACCCAGCCCAGGTTCTGGTGGGTGAAGGCCACCGACATCGCCAGGTCCAGCTCCTCGCAGAGCCGGACCGCCTCGTGCAGGTCCGTGGCGGCCTTGGCCAGCTCCAGCCGGTAGCCGTGCAGCACCCCCCGGTTGCTCAGGATCCGCCAGACCCACATCCGGTCTCCCGCGCTGCGCAGCGCGGGCAGGGCCGTGTTGTAGCTGGCCAACGCGGCGTCGAGATCGCCCAGCTGGTGCAGGATCACTCCCCGCTGCGCCTCACCGCGGGCCCGGTCGACCCCCCGCAGGTCCCGCAGCGCGATCTCGATCTCCCGCAGCCCCCGCCTGGACCAGCCCCGCGAGCTGACCACGAACGCCAGTGTCATCCGCGCCTGCGCGGCCAGCTCGGGCGCGCCAGCCCGGTGACCGTACCTGATCGCCGCCCGCAGGTGCCGCATCGAGCTGTCAAGATCCTCGCGGTGCAGCGCGGCCAGCCCCAGCGCCCGTGCGGCCACGCTGCATGCGGCATGGTCGCGGACCGCCCGCGCCTGTCCGACCACCGCCGAGGCCAGCCCGGCGGCACGACCCGGGTCGGACTCCGCCATGCGAAGCGACTCGCGCGCCTGCTCGATCAATGAGGGAGTCATCGCACCTTCGAGGGACATGCGCGCAAAGTCGTATCAATGACTACTTGACCTGCTCCTATTAGTGAAGCCTATCGTCGACGGGTTAGAGAGGAAGCACCATGTCCATGGTGGCCGACACGGGGCGGGTCGGTTTGTACGCCTCCGACGAGCTTGTGGTCGCACTTCCGTATGTCCCGATCATCTGTGCGAAGCTGAGGGCCTGCGGGCTGTCCTCGGAGGTGACCGACCGCAGCCAGGCGCTCGACCTTGCGCTTGTCCAGGTGCACGGCATCGAGAGAACAGGCGATGAGCTGCGGCGGTTGGGGGACGAGCACGCCAGTGCGATGCACGGCCGGGACCACCCCGAGCTTCCGGCCGTGCCGGGACCGCACGCCTCGGGCCTCGACCGCCTGATGTTCCACCTGCGGTGCACCTTCATCCGCGAGTGGGATGGGTGGGTGCCGCCCATGGGGAAGAACCGGCACGTCGAGAGCGTGACGGGCCTGCCGCATCTCAGCGGCGGCAGTGTGTACTTCCCCAAGCCGGCCAGGAAGCCGGCCGACCGGCCGGACCGCGACCGCAGGTTCGGCGCCGGGGTCCGCGTGGGTGTCCTCGACACCCGGCTGCACCCACACCGGGCGCTCACGGGGCGGTACCTCGTCGACGAGGACTCGATACTGCGGGTGGGAGAACCCTTCCCGCACTTCGCCGGGCACGCGACGTTCGTCGCCGGGCTGATCCTGCGCGCAGCGCCCGCCGCCGAGCTCGATGTCCGGTGGGTCCTCGACGACCAGCACGCCGTAGCGACCACCTGGAACGCCGCCCGCCGCATGGTCGAGTTCCGGGACGCCGGTGTGGAGATCCTCAACATGTCCCTCGGCTGTAGCACCAACGACGGGGTCCCGCCGCTGGTCATCTCCCGGGCGGTCGAGCTGCTGACGCCGGACGTCGTCCTGGTGGCCGCCGCGGGCAACCACGGCGAGGTGACCGAGGAGCCGCCGGGCCACCGCCTGACGCCGCGAACCCCGTTGTGGCCGGCGGCCCTGCCCGACGTGGTGGCGGTGGGCGCATACGACCACGAGTCACAGGAGCCTTCGCCGTTCAGCCCGAAGGTGCCGTGGCTCACCTTCACCGCCCCGGGGGAGGATGTGACCAGCACCTACCTGACCGGCAAGGTCCGGACCGAGAACAGCCGCCACTGGATCAAGAAGATGACTGACTGCGAACCCGGACCCAAGCCATTCGATGGGTACGCGACCTGGTCCGGCACGTCGTTCTCTGCGGCGACGGTCTCCGGGCATATCGCCGCCCTCACCGTTCCCGGACGTCGCGACGCCCGGGAGGCACTGCGCCAGCTGAAGGACCAGGCGCAGCGCGAGGCCGACGGTGAGATACGTATCCACCGGCCCGAGGACGCCTGAGGGCGTGATGACGCCCGGGCCGGTCAGCTGACCTCGCGGAGGCTCTGATGCGCGACGACCCAACCGTCGTGGACCTTGTCATCGCAGCTCGCAAGGGGGACCGCGATGCGTGGAACCGGATCGTGGCACGGTACGCGCCGCTGATCTGGACGATCTGTCGCCGCTTCCAGCTCAGCCGTTCCGACGTCGACGATGTCGGGCAGACGGTCTGGCTGACGCTCGTGGAGCATCTCGACACCATCCGGGAGCCGGCCGCGCTGCCCGGCTGGCTGGCGACGACCACGCGCAACGAGTGCCTGAAGGTGGTGCGCGCCGGCCAGCGGCGCCAGCACGGCGAGCAGGCCCTGGACGCCGAGCCGGCGGTGCGCGACGACCTGGCGGAGCTGGAGCTTGAG
>DASSUC010000182.1:0-24692 GCA_035707405.1 Micromonosporaceae bacterium
CAGCACCTGGCGCGGGGAGAAGCCGATCTCGGCCTGGAAGACCGGCTCCAGCGAGTCGACCACCGCGGCGAAGGCGGGCTCCGCCGCGAGCAGCTCGCGGCCCATGCCGGTCCACTGTGCACCGTGGCCGGAGAAGACCCACACCAGCCCGCGCCCCTGCTGCGCGGGGACGGTCCCGGTGACCACCTCGGGCCCTTCCGCGCCGCTGGCGAGCAGCCGCAGGCCGGCCACGAGCTCGTCCCGGTCGCCGGCCACCACGGCCGCCCGGTGCGGCAGGTGCGAGCGGCGCAGCGCCAGCGTGTGCCCCACCGACTCCAGCGGTGGCCGGTCCTGCGGCCCGCAGAGCCAGCCGGCGAGGCTGCGGGCATAGTCGCGGAGGGCGGCCGGGGAGGCCGCCGACAGCGGGAAGAGCCGGGGACCGTCGGCGCGTTCCCGGACCTGCGCGCCGTTGCGGCGGCCGGCCGGCGGCGGCTCGCCGGCCGGGTCCGGGGCCTCCTCCAGGACGACGTGGGCGACCGTCCCGCCGTACCCGAACGCCGACACCCCCGCCCGGCGCGGCAGCGGGCCGCGGGGCCAGGGGGTGCGCTCGGTGACGACCCGCAGCCGCGCGGTCTCCCAGTCGACGGCCGGGTTCGGCGTGGCACAGTTCAGGCTCGGCGGGATCTCGGCGTTGCTGAGGGCGAGGACCGCCTTGATGACCCCGGCGACGCCGGCGCCCGCCTCGAGGTGGCCGATGTTGGACTTCACCGAGCCGACCAGGCAGGGCCGCCCGGCGTCCCTCCCGGCACCGTAGACCGCGCTGATCGCCGATGCCTCCAGCGGGTCGCCGAGGCGCGTGCCGGTGCCGTGTGCCTCGACGTAGTCCACCGTCTGCGGCGCCACGCCGGCCGTCCGGCACGCCCGCTCGATCACGTGCTGCTGGGCCTCGCCGCTGGGCGCCATGATCCCGTTCGTACGGCCATCCTGGTTGACCGCGCTGCCGCGGATGACCGCGAGCACCCGGTCGCCGTCGCGCCGCGCGTCCGCGAGCCGCTTGAGCACCAGGACGCCGCAGCCCTCGCCGCGCCCGTACCCGTCCGCCGACTCGGCGAAGGACTTGCACCGCCCGTCGGCGGCCATGGCGCCCGCCGCGTCGAGAGTGAGCGTCAGCCCGGGCGAGACGATCAGGTTGACGCCGGCCGCGAGTGCCACCGGGCTCTCCCCGGCGCGCAGGCTCTGCACGGCGAGGTGCAGCGCGACCAACGACGCCGAGCACGCGGTGTCCACGGCGAGGCTCGGCCCGCGCAGGTCCAGCGCGTACGAGATGCGGTTGGCGACCGCGCACATGGCGGCGCCGATCCCGGTCCACGCCTCGATGCGCGGCAGGTCCTCCAGCAGGCGGCGGCCGTAGTCGTCCGAGCCGACCCCGACGAACACTCCGGTGTCGCCGCCGGCCAGGTCGTGCGGCGGGATGCCGGCATGCTCCAAGGCGTCCCAGGTCGTCTCCAGCAGGATCCGCTGCTGCGGGTCCATGAGCTCGGCCTCGCGCGGGCTGAGGCCGAAGAACTCGGCGTCGAAGCTCTCAATCTCCGGCCGGAACCCGCCCCACCGGGTCGCCCGCCGCAGCGCCGAGGCGAAGGCCGGACCCTGGTCCACATAGGACTGCCAACGCTCGGGCGGTACCTCACCGATGCCGTCCCGCCCACTGGTCAGCAGGTCCCAGAAGGCCTCCGGCGAGTCGACGTCACCGGCGAACCGGCAGCCGACCCCGACCACGGCCACGGGCTCCGCGCCGCCCGCCGGCGGCTGCCCGGACGGTCCTGCCTCAACCATCGGCGTTCGGCCTTTCTCGTCCGCGGGCAGCCGTTGTCGCAAGCTGCGGTGGGTCATCCGGTCCAGGGAGGGGCACTGCGGATCTTGATGATCGCGCTCGAGACGGTGATGCCGGGACCGACGCCCACCAGCAGCATGTGGTGTCCGGCCCGCAGCTCGCCGGTGGCGAGCAGATGGTCCAGCGAGACGATCTGGTCACTGGCGCCCAGGTGCCCGACGGTACGGCCGAACTCCCACGTCGACTTGGACATCGGCAGGCCCAGCGCGACCATGCCGCGCTGCTCCACGATCTCCCGGGAGTAGTTCATGAACGCGGCCCGCGTGACGTCGTCGAAGTCCAGGCCCGACTCTGCCAGCGTCCGGTCGACGACGTCGAAGAGCTTGCGGTGGACCGACATCCAGATGCCGGTCCCGGCGCCTTCGAGCATGGCCCGGTGGTTGTAGTCCGCCGCCCGGCCGCTGAAGTCCAGGGCCCGCCCGACCGTGGGCCCGGGCGGGAAGAGCGGCTCGCCGCTGCGGTGCACCTCCTCAGCCTCGGGGACCGTCCCCGTGCACACCGACAGCAGCTGGGCAAAGCCCGGCTCGGTGGTGAGCACGACCGCGCTGGCGGCGTCCCCGGCGATGTACCCCGGGCCGAACCGCCACCGGTCGATCAGCGGGGTGCCGAAGTTGTCGGCCGCCACGACCAGGGCGGCCCGCTTGCCCGGGACGCGCAGGTAGGCGGCTGCCAGCTCCAGCGCGCTGAACATGCCGTTGCAGCCGTGCCGCAGCTCCACCGCGAGGGCCCTGCCGCCGACGAGGTTGCGCTGGAGGTAGTACTGCGGCTGCCAGCCGTCGGGCCCCTGGTGCCAGGAGTCGGTGTAGAGCAGCAGGTCCACGTCGTCGGGGCGGTGGCCACAGCGCTTGAACGCCTCCTGCGCCGCCCACAGGGCCATCTCCGGCGCCGGCGTGTCGCCCGCGACGGCGGCCCCGGCGAGCTCGTGCAGCTCGACGTCCTCGGCGGGGTAGCGGCCCTCCTCGACGGCCTGCTCGACGCTGACCGTCTCCGGCAGGAACACACCGATGCCCTTGATGAACACGTCGAGCGTGCGCACCACCACCTCCTTGCCGGGCAGGCCGCCACCACCCTCTCCCGATGGGCTTAAGCCTTGCTAACCTCGGCCGCGCCGGTGCCGAGGACCTTGACGACAGCCGACTTGTAGATGACGCCCGGGGACAGGCCGCAGAGCATGACGTGGTCGCCGGGGCTGAGCTGGCCCGTCGTCAGCAGGTGGTGCAGGGAGAGCAGCTGGTCGTTGGCGCCGCAGTGGCCGATGCCCCGGCCGAAGTCCCACGCCGACTGGTCCAGCGAGAAGCCCATCAGCCCGAGGTAGTTCTCGGCCTCGGTCTTCGGCATGTTGTCGGTGACCACCCGCCGGACGTCACGGGCCTCGATCCCCGCCTCGGCGAGCGCGTGCTTCGCGCACTCGATGATCCGTTGTACGTGGTTGATCGATATCGATCCCAGGTCGCTGGCGCTGGTCTTCGCGTTGAACGTCTCCTTGCTCTCGACGAAGTCCACTGTGTGCTGGAGGGTGATGCCCGGTGGGAACAGCGGCTCGTTCGCCCGCAGCCGCTCCTCCATGTCCGAGTAGGCGGCCGTGCGGAAGGAGAGCAGCTGCAGCAGGCCCGGCTTCTTCGTCAGCACCGCCGCGCTCGCGCCGTCCCCGAGGACGGTGAACCCCGCCCCGCTGGTCCACCTGTTCATCAGCGGGGTTCCAAAGTTGTCGCTGGCGACGACGAGTGCCGCCTTGTCGCCGTCCTCGGTGCGCAGGAACCGGGCCGCCAGCTCGAGCGCGCTCAGCATGCCGACGCAGCCGTGCTTGACCTCTATCGCCAGCGCCTCGTCGCCGACCAGGTGGTGCTGCAGGTAGAGCTGCGGCTGCCAGGCGATCGGGCCCTGCTGCCAGACGTCGACGTAGAGGAGCAGAGCCAGCTCGCCCGGGCTCACCCCGCCGTCCTTCAACGCGTCCCGCGCCGCTCGCAGGGCCATCTCCGGCGCGGGTACGTCGCCCGCCACGGCAACGCTGGTGAACCCCAGCTCCGCCACGACGTCGGCGGTGAGCAGGCCCTGGTCCACGGCCGTGTGGACGGCCTGGGTCGGCGGCACGTAGCTGCCGATGCCGTTGATGAACACGTCCCGCACCTGCATGGGAGCCTCCTTGTCAGACCTTGGTCGGTGCTTGCCGCGCGACCGTCGCCACGCCCGCCGGCGCCGGCAGGTCAGGGCCCGGCGGGCGCCGGTGGGCCGGTGACGCGGACCAGGTCGAGGAGGTCGTCCGCGAGCCGTTGCGGGTGCTGGGCCTGCAGGTAGTGCTCGCCGTCCAGGTACCACCGGGTGGTCGCCGTCGGCAGTGCCGCCTCGGCTGCCGCCACCCACCCGCGTACGATCTGTTCCCACTGCGGGTTCGCGGCCGGCACCGCCGGCAGGAGCAGGACCGGCACCGTCACCGCGGGGAAGTCGCGGGTCGGCGGCTCCTCCCAGAGGCTTCGTATGATCGACAGGTACTGCGACTGCGACAGCCGCGGGGTGAACGAGCCGTCCGGCTCCATCCGCATGTCGGCCATGCTCGCCTCGATCGCGACCGGGGACCAGTCGGGGTGGACGGCGCGCAGGTAGTCGCGCATCCCGGCGGCGGTCGTCCCGGTCACCGGCCCGCGTAGCGTCCCGGCCACGGCGACGCACTCCTGCCAGCTGCGGACGGTGGTGGTCAGGTTCGTCCACCCGCCGTCGACGAGCGCCACCCCGGCGACCAGCGCCGGATGCTCCGCGGCCAGCCGCAGCGCGATGTTCCCGCCCCAGGAGTGGCCGGCGACGACCGCGCCGGCGATGCCGACGGCCCTGCTGACCGTCACCAGGTCCGCGGTGGCGGTCGCGGTGTCGTACCCGTCGTCCGGCACGTCGGACCCGCCGTGGCCGCGCAGGTCGACCGCGTACGCCGGGTGGCCCGCGGCCGAGAGGTGCATAGCGACCTCGTCCCAGACCCTGGCGTTGGAGGCCATGCCGTGGACCAGCAGGAACGGCCGGGCCGGCCCACCCGGCCAGTGGCGGACGTAGAGCCTGACGTCGCCGGCCACCGGCACGGACAGCTCCCTCATGCCGGGGCCGGCCGGTGCCGGGGTCACGAAGGCGTCCCCAGCGCCACGGGCAGCTGGACGAGGGCACGATGGCCATGGATGGGCTGCCACCGCAGCCGCTGTGCCGGCACCGCCAGCGCAAGCTTCGGGTAGCGGGTGAACAGGGCCGCGAAGGCCACCTCGGCCTCCTGGTTGGCCAGTGCCGCGCCGAGGCAGTAGTGCAGGCCCAGGGCGTAGGCGACGTGGTGGACGCCGGCGGCGTCGGGGCGGCGGGTGAGGTCCAGCACCTCCGGGTCGGGGAAGCGGCGCGGGTCGTGGTTGGCCGAGCCCAGCACCACCTGGACGCGGTCTCCCTGCCGGATCAACGTGTCGCCGACCGTGACGTCCTCGGTGGCGTACCGCAGCTTGGCGGTGACGACCGGGCTGCACCAGCGGAGCAGCTCCTGGACCGCGCCGGGGACCAGGGTGGGGTCGGCGCGCAGCAGCGCGAGCTGGTCGGGGTGGGTCAGCAGCGCGAGCGTGCCGTTGCCGACCAGGTGCGCGGTGGTCTCGTGCCCGGCGATCATCAGCGTGAGCACCATGGTGACCAGCTCGGTGTCGGAGAGCCGGCCGCTGTCCTCGTCGTGCGCCTGGATCAGCGCGGTGATGAGGTCGTCGGCGGGCTCGGCCCGGCGCCGCTCGACCAGGTCGCGGATGTGCACGCTGATCTCCGCGAGCATGGTGTTCAGCCGCCGCGCGTCCATGCTGGTGTAGTCGCGGCTCCAGTCCCGCCACCGGGGCCGGTCCTCGCCCGGCACGCCCAGCAGCTCGCAGACGACCGTGATCGGCAGGGGGTAGGCGAAGTGCTCGATGAGGTCGACAACGCCGTCCACGGCGTGGCCGGGCAGGGTGTCCAGCAGCTCCTCGGTGATCGCCTCGACCCGCGGCCGCAGCAGGGAGATCCGGCGCGCGGAGAACGCCCGGGAGACCAGCTTGCGCAGCCGGGTGTGGTCGGGCGGGTCGACATGCACCATGTTCCCGGCGAGGTAGGGGACGAGGTCCCTGGGGATCCCCACCGTGCTGGCCAGGAACTCGGCCTGGACATCCACAGTGGACCCCGGCAGCGACCGGGAGTTGCTGACGAAGCGCCGGTCCGTGAGCACCGCGCTCACGTCGTCGTGCCGGGTGACGATCCAGACCGGGCTGCCGTCCCACTGCCGCCCCCGGGCGATCGGGACCTCCTCCCGGATCCGTCCGAAGCCGCCGTACGGGTCGGCGATCAGCGCCGCGGTGTAGAGCGGGTACTCGTCAACCGGCTGCTTCGTGGTCACTCCAGCGCCCCTTTCACTGCCTGTGCCGATCGGCCCGGGGCTTCTCGGCGACCGCGAGCACGTAGCCCGTCTCCGCCGTGCGCTGCTCGGTGAAGCGGAGGTAGAAGCGGATGGCCCGCCGCTTGAACGGGGTCAGCTGGTTGCCCTCCAGCGCCTCCACACAGCGCCGCCGTACGAACTCGGCGTGCGGTGCGAGCACCTGGTCGGTGACGTCGCGGACCTCGACGCCGGTGAAGCCGGTCTGGCTGAGCCGCTGCGCGTAGGTGCCGCGCGGGTACCAGTTGGCCTGCGGGACCAGGCTTCTGCGGTGCCAGTCGTGCAGGCGCGTGGTCAGGCTCCGCCGGCCGTCCGGCGCCTGGCGCGCCACCAGGTCGGTCGTTGCCAGCACCCCACCCGGGCGCAGCACCCGGAAGGCCTCCTCGAAGAACCTCTGGCGGGTGTCGAAGTGCACGGCCGACTCCAGCGCCACGACCTTGTCGAACGACCCGTCCTCGAACGGCAGTGCCGTCGCCGAGCCCACCTGAAGGTCCAGCCGGTCGGCCAGGCCCAGCGCCGCGGCGCGTTCGCGGGCGACCTGCACCTGGCTGGGCGTGATGTTGATGCCGACGATCTGCGCCGGCCCTCTCGTGCGCAGCCAGTGGAAGTCCTGCTCGGCGTAGCCGAAGCCGACGTCCAGGACGCGGTCGCCGGCGGTGATGCCCGCCGCCTCGCCCAGCACCTCCGCCAGTGCCTCGCTCGCCTTGTCCTGGTCGTCACAGCCGGGCTCCCAGTACCCGAAGTTCACGTACAGCGTGTCGACGCCCATGAAGTCGCTGTAGACGCTCCTGCTGGTGACCCGGCGCCGGTCGAGCAGCTCGTAGAACGAGCGGACCCTGGCGTCGCGGGAGGCGGTGAGGTGCTGGAACGCGCGCGGGAGCCGGGCCAGGCCGCGGTGGAGCCGGCCGCCCTTGACGGTGCTGGCTTGGTCGCTCATCTTCCTCGCCTGTCTCAGGACGCTGCGGTGGAGGGGGCTGCCGTGCGGGACGCCGCATGGAGCGTGACCGGCAGCCGGGCGAGCTGCCGGACGCCGGGGAACCGGTGCCACTCGACCCGGTCCGGCGCCACGGCGAGCGCGAGGTCCGGATATCTGGCGAGGATGGCCGCCAGCGCCACCTCGGCCTCCTGGTTGGCCAGTGCCGCGCCCACGCAGTAGTGGGCTCCGCGCGAGTAGGCCAGGTGCTGGGCGTTGGCGTCGACAGGTCGGGTGACGTCCAGCACGTCCGGTTCGGGGAAGCGCCGCGGGTCGTGGTTGGCGGCGCCCAGCACCACCATGACGCCGTCTCCCTGCCGGATCAGCGTGTCACCGATGGTCACGTCCTCGGTGGCGTACCGCAGCTTGGAGATGACCGCGGGGCTGCACCAGCGCAGCAGCTCCTGCACCGCGCCGGGCATCAGCGCCGGGTCGGCGCGCAGCAGCGCGAGCTGGTCGGGGTGGGTCAGCAGCGCGAGGACGCTGTTGCCGACCAGGTGGGAGGTCGTCTCGTGACCGGCCATCATCATGGTCAGCACCATGGTGACCAGCTCGGTGTCGGAGAGGCGCCCGGCGTCCTCGTCGTGCGCCTGGATGAGGTCGCTGAGCAGGTCGTCCGCGGGCTCGGCCCGGCGCCGTCCGGCCAGCTCCTGCACGTGCGCGCGGACCTGCGCCAGCATGGGGGCCAGGCGCCGCGGGTCCAGGCTGGTGAAGTCGCTGCTCCACCGCCGCCAGCTCGACCGGTCCTCGGCGGGGACGCCCACCAGCTCACAGATGACCGTTATCGGCAACGGGTAGGCGAAGTGCTCGATCAGGTCGACGGTGCCGTCCACCGCGTGGCAGGGGAGGGCGTCGAGCAGCTCGTCCGCGACGGCCTCGACCCGGGGCCGCATGGCTGTCACCCGCCGCAGGGTGAAGACCCGGGAGACGAGCTTGCGCAGCCGGGTGTGCACCGGTGGGTCGGTGAAGATCAGGTTTCCGGTGAGGTGGGGGACGAGGTCCGCCGGGATCCCCGCCTGGCAGAGCAGCTCGGCGTAGGTGTCCGTGCCGCCTGGCAGGCTCGCGGAGCTGTTGACGAAGCGCCGGTCCATGAGCACCGTGCCCACCTCGTCGTAGCGGGTCACCAGCCACACCAGGTTGCCGTCCCACATCCGGGCGCGGACGATCGGGGCCTCCTCCCGGATCCGCCCGAAGCCGGCATAGGGGTCGGCGACCATGTCGGGACCGTTCAGCAGGTACTCCCGGGAGGTCTGCTCGACGGTCATCGGCGGCCTCCCCCTCTGCCGCCGCCGGGCTTGTGGGCGACCGCGATCACGTAGTCCAGCTCCGCCGCGTGCCTTTCGCAGCGCCTGACGTAGAACCGCACGCTACGCATCTGGCGCTGGTTGAAGATCTGGTTGTACGGCGGGCCGGAGCGCCTGCGGGCGAACTCGGCGTGCGGTCGCAGCACCTGGTCGGTGACGTCGCGGACCTCGACGTCGGTGAAGCCGGCCTGGGCCAGCCGCTGCGCGTAGACGTCGCGCGGGTACCAGTTGTGCTGCGGGATCAGGGCCCGGCGGACCCGGTCCTCCAGCCGCCGGCCCACGCTCCTGCTGCCGTTGGCGGCGTGCCGGGGCAGCAGGTCGGCGGTGGCCAGGACGCCACCGGGGCGCAGCACGCGGAAGGCCTCCTCGAAGAACTTCTGCCGGGTGCCGAAGTGGACGGCCGACTCGAGCGCGACGACCCGGTCGAACGACCCGTCCGCGAACGGCACCGACGTCGCCGAGGCCACCCGCAGGTCGAGCCGGTCCGCCACGCCCTCCTCCTCCGCCCGCTGCCGAGCGACGCGGACCTGGTTGGGCGAGATGTTGACGCCGGCGATCTGCGCCGGCCGCCTGGTCCGTACCCAGTGGATGTCCTGCTCGGCGTAGCCGAAGCCGGCGTCCAGGACGCGGTCGCCCGCGGTGATGCCCGCCGCCTCGCCCAGCGCCTCCGCCAGCGCCTGGCTGGCCTCGTCGTGGTCGTCGCAGCCGGGCTCCCAGTAGCCGAAGTTCACCCACAGCTTCTTGAAGCCCAGCAGCTCACGGTTGACGTCCCGGTCGCGCCGCCGGTCCAGCAGGTCGTACATGGTGCGCACGCGGGCCTCGGGGGAGGTGCCGAAGAACCGGAGCACGCCCGCGAGGCCGCCCCGGCCGTGGTACGGCCTGCCACGCTTGTCGATGCTGACCTCGTTGCTCATCTTCACCCCTCCGCTGTCCGGCGCGCGACTACTCCTGGCCGCCGCCGTTGCCGGCGAGTGCCCGGGCGATGTACTGGGCGAGCTGGGCCGGCGTGGGGCACTCGATGATCGCGACGAGCGGGATCTCGACGTTGGTGAGGGTCATCAGGTTCCGGTTGAGCTCCAGGGCCTTGAGCGAGGTGATCCCCTTCTGGAGGAAGTTGCTGTCGTCCGCGATGTCCGGTGCGGAGAGGATGCCGGCGGCTTGGGCGCGCACCGTCTCGCGGAGGATCTGCTCGCGTTCCGCGGTGCCGGCGGCGGCGAGCCGCTGCCGTAGCACGGTGCCGTCGAGCTGGACTGTCTCGTCTTTTGCCGTGGTGAGCGGGTTCACTGCTGCCCTCCGGTCTGCCAGTTGGGGGTTGCGGGCGGAGCCTCGGCTGCCGCGGACGCGTCCGGCTGGAGCTCGGGCACGTCCTCGAAGAGCCGTCTCTTGCCCAGTACGGCGCGGTGCTTGGCCATCCACTTCCAGTCGATGTCGGACACGACGGCGGACACCGTCTCCCCCTCGACCGCCTGGCGCAGCATGGCGGCCACCGACGCCGGTGGGATCAGGTGCGTTCCGTTGCGTCGCAGCTGTTCCGCCGCTGCGGTGGCGGTGCCGGGCGCACCGATGGGTCCCCAGCACACCGAGGTCACCGGTACGCCGCGCGCCCGGCACTGCTCGGCGAGCGCGGCGAGGTACGCGTGTGCGGGCGCATGGTTGCCCAGCCCTGGACCGCCGAAGATGCCGGTGACCGAGGAGCAGAGCACGAACGCCGACAGGTCGTGGTCGGCGCTGAGGGCGCACAGGTTCGCCGCCGCGGCCACCGTGCCCGCCCACTCCCGCGCGATCCGCGCGGTGTCCAGCGGTCCGGCTCCGCCCGCCAGGTCCGGGGCGAGGCAGGCGACCGCGGTCAGCGGGTACTCGGGCGGGATGGCGGCGAGGGCGCCGGACAGGACGTCCGGGGCGGCCGGGTCGCCGTCCACAATGGAGAGCTGGGCGCCCGCAGCGGTCAGGCCGGACGCCAGGTCGCCGTCCGGCCGGGCGGAGCCGACGAGGAGCAGGTGCTCCGCGCCGGAGTCGGCGAGCCACCGGGCGACGTGCCCGCCGAGAGCCGTGCCCGCCCCGACGACCAGCGCTGTTCCGTGGACCTTCCAGCTTCCGGCCGTGGCCCGCGGGGCGGCCGGGTCGCGCACCAGCCGCCGGGCAAAGCAGCCGTCAGGGCGTACGGCCACCTCGTCCTCGCCGGGGACGGCGGCGAGCACGCCGGCCAGCCGGCGCCCGGCCCGGTCGTCGAGGCGCTCCGGCAGGTCGACCAGCCCACCCCAGCAGCGCGGGTGCTCGACCGCGAGCGCGCTGCCCAGCCCCCAGAGCTGGGCCTGCTCGGCGCGGCGGACCGGGTTGCCGAGGTCGACGCCGACCGCACCCCGGGTGGCCACCCACACCGCGGCCCCGACCCCGGCGGCGTCCAGCGCCTTGACCAGATCGGCGGTTGCGGCCACCGCGGCGCACGGGCCCGCGTCCGCCGGCGCACGGCCGTCGTCGATGGCGAGCAGCGAGAGCACGCCCGCGAGCGGGCGCCCGGAGACCGCCCCGGTGAGCTGGTCGGCGAGCATGCCCGGGGTCATCCGGGTCAGGTCCACGGTGGACTCGACGACGTCAGCGCCGTGGTCGCGGAGCGCGGTGGCGGCGGCGGCCACCACGGAGCTGTCCGCCTGGCCGGCGGCTACGACGAGCCAGGTGCCGGACAGCCGCGGCGCCACCACCGGGTCGGCCAGCACCTTCCAGGTGGTCCGGTACCACCAGTGCCGCCGTCGCCGCCAGGCCGCCAGGGTGGGCAGGACCTCCCGCAGCGCCGGCTGGCGGTCGGCCGGGGTGTCGAGGACCCGCACCAGGGCGTCCGGGTCCTCACGCTCCACGGCGTCCCAGAACTGGGCCTCGACCGACGCCTGCGGCGCGGCCACCGGACCGTCCGCGGGGGGCCCCGCATCCAGCCAGTAACGCCGGCGCTGGAACGCGTACGTGGGCAGGGAGACGGTGCGCGGCTGGGGGACGCCGTCGAAGAACGCGGCCCAGCCGACCGCCGCGCCGGTGGCGTGGAGCCGGGCCAGGGCGTGGGCCAGTGCCCGTACCTCGTCCTGCTCCGGGTCCAGAATGGACAGCACCACCGGCGCCGGCCCGCTGCCGTCTGGTCCGCTGGCCGCCCTCGCCGGGGCCGGACCCAGGTGCAGCAGCACGCCCGCCTCGACGTTGTCGGTGCCGGGGGCCTGCGCCGGCCGGGAGAGCCGGTCGACCCAGTAGCCGGCCGTTGCGAGGTGCTCGCCCGCGGGCTGGCCGGTGCCGGCGTCGACCACCGGGACGGTCGGCTGCCGGAAGCTCACCCCGTCGACCGCCTGGCGCAGCTGGTCCAGCAGGGCGGCCCCGGGCCGGGTGTCCAGCTGGGCGGCCCCGGGCCGGGTGTCCGCGCCGGGTGGTGGCCGCCCCATCAGGGCGGTCCGCGCGGCGACCAGCCGGCAGGCGTCGGCCAGGTCGAGCACCCCGGCGACGTGCGCGGCGGCGACCGCGCCGGTGCAGTGCCCGAGGACCGCGTCGGGGCGGACCCGTAGCGCTGCCAGCAGCCGGGCCAGCGCCACCTGGAGGGCGAAGAGCCCGGCCTCAGCGTGGCCGGGCGGTGGCGCTGCCCGGGCGGCGCCGGTGGCGCACACCAGGTCCCGTAGCGGCACGTCCAGGTGCGGGTCCAGCAGGGCGCTCACCTCGTCGAGGGCCGCGGCGAAGACCGGAAAGCGCCGGTACAGCGCCGCACCCGCCGGCGGGCGCAGGCCGCCCGCCCCGCCGAACGCGAGGACCCGCCGTCCGGTGGAGGCCACGGCGTCGCAGGGGCCGACCAGGCTCGGGTGCGGCCGGCCGGCGGCCAGAGCCGCTACCCCGGCCAGCAGCTCCTGCCGGTGCTCACCCACCACCACGGCCCGGTGCTCGAACGTCGACCGGGTCCGGGCCAGCGACCATCCGATGTCTACTGTAGACATGCGCGGGTCGGCCGCGACGCGGGCGGCCAGCGCGGCCGCCTGGCCCCGTAGCGCGTCGACGCTGCGCGCCGACACCACCCACGCCACCGTCCCGGCCGGCTCGGGGCGCCCGGTCGCGGCCGGCTGCCCGGCTGTCCTCGCCGGCTCGGCCGCCTCCTCCAGGATCACGTGCGCGTTGGTGCCGGAGATGCCGAACGCGGACACCGCCGCCCGGCGCGGGCGGTCACCCCGTGGCCAGCCCACCGCCTCGGTCAGCAGGCGGACCCGGCCGCTTCGCCAGTCCACCAGCGGCGAGGGCCGGTCGATGTGCAGGGTGGCGGGCAGCAGCTCGTGCCGCATCGCCATGACCATCTTGATCACACCCGCCACACCGGCCGCGCCCTGCGGGTGCCCTATGTTCGGCTTGACCGAGCCCAGCCACAGCGGCCGGTCCGCCGGGCGGCCCTGCCCGTAGACGGCCAGCAGCGCCTGCGCCTCGATCGTGTCCCCGAAGGGGGTGCCGGTGCCGTGCGCCTCGACCGCGTCCACCTCGGCCGGGGACAGCTGGGCGTTCGCCAGCGCCTCGCGGAACAGCTGCTGCCTGGCCGGACCGTGCGGCGCGGCCAGCGCGGTGGCGGCGCCGTCCTGGTTGACCGCCGAGCCACGGACCACCGCCAGGATCCGGCGGTCGTTGCGCCGCGCGTCGGACAGGCGCTCCAGCAGCACCAGGCCGGCTCCCTCGCCCCAGACCATGCCGTCGGCAGCCGCCGCAAAGGGCTTGCACCGGGCGTCGGGGGCGAGCTGGCGCTGGATCGAGGAGAGCAGGAACGTGTTCGGCGTGTACATGACGGCCGCCCCACCGGCGAGCGCGAGCGTGCACTCGCCCTGCCGCAGCGCCTGGCAGGCCAGGTGGATCGCTGACAGCGACAGGGAGCAGGCGGTGTCCAGCGAGACGGCGGCCCCGACCAGGCCGAGGGCGTACGCCACGCGGCCCGACGCGACACTGGCCGAGTTGCCGTTGCCCAGGTAGGCCATGAGGTCGCCGGGCGCGTACGTCAGCCTGGCGGCGTAGTCGTGGTAGGACACCCCCGCGTACACCGCAGTGGGGCTGCCGCGCAGCGCCAGCGGGTCGATGCCGGCGCTCTCCGCCGCCTCCCAGGCGACCTCCAGCAGCAACCGTTGCTGCGGCTCGACCGCCAGGGCCTCCTCGGGGCCCATCCCGAAGAGCTCCGCGTCGAAGTCGCCCGCGTCGTGCAGGAAGCCGCCGCCCCGCACGTACGTGGTCCCGGGGTGGTCCGGGTCGGGGTGGTAAAGACCCTCGATGTCCCAGCCGCGGTCGGTGGGGAAGCCGGAGATGGCGTCCCGCCCACCGGCGACCAGGTCCCACAGCTCCTCGGGCGAGCGTGCGCCGCCCGGGAACCGGCAGCCCATCCCGATGATGGCGACCGGCTCCTGCCGGCCCGACTCGACCTCGCGCAGCCGCTGCTGGGTCCGGTGGAGCTCAGCAGTGGTCCACTTGAGATACTCGACGAGCCTGCCTTCGTCGGTCATGCCGGTACGCCTGCCGCGCCCACCGTGCTACCCGGTCGCAGGTTGACGATGGCGAGCTCCTCGGGGCGCAGCGGTGGCTCGGTGAGCTCCGGCTGCAGGTGGTCCTGGGACATCAGGGACAGGAACCGGCTCGAGCCGAGCTCGGACTGGGGAGCGTTCATGCTCACCACGTCGGTCACCACGTCGCAGACCGCCCGCGAGCGGATCGCCCGGTCCGCGACGAGGTCGCCGAAGCGGTGCAGGGCCGCCGCCCCGTCGTTCAGCCGCGGGTCCCGGCTGCGGTTGCGGCAGTTAACGAACTCGATGTCCTTGGACGCCGCCATGATCCACGGGTCGTCCGCCACCGCGCTGATCTCCTGCTGCACCCGGTGCGCCGCGCCGGGGCCGAGCTCCGAGCGCTGCAGGTGCTCGTCGAGCACGGCGGCGGCGCGCGCCGCGGCGCTCATCCCGTGGCCGTAGATCGGGTTGAAGGCGGCGAGCGAGTCGCCGAGGACGAGCACACCGTCCGGCCACCGCTCCAGGCGCTCCGGGTACAGGCGCCGGTTGGCACCGATGTGCGAGGCGAACACCGGGGTCAGCGGCTCCGCCATGCTGATGAGGTCGGCGACGAGGGGGTGGCGCAGCGTCCGCGCGTACGGCAGGAAGTCCTCCTCGCGGGTGGGCAGCTCCCCGCCGCGCGTGCAGGACAGGGTCACCATCCAGTGGCCGCCCTCCTGGGGGTAGACCACCCCGAAGCGGCCGGGCTGGCGGACCCGGTGGTCGGCGGCGACGTTGATGGCCGGGAACCCGGCGGTCGCTCCGGGCGGTGCCCGGAAGACCCGGGTGGCGTACGCGATGCCGGCGTCGACGATGTCCTCTTCGATGGCTGGCAGGCCCAGGGCCGAAAGCCACCGCCTGAGCCGGGAGCCGCGCCCGGAGGCGTCCACCACGAGGTCCGCCTCCAATGTGGACCGGGTGCCGCCGTCCACGTCGCGCACCTGGACCCCGGTGACCCGGGTACGGTCGCCGGTGAGCGCGACGGCCTCGACCCGCTGCCGCAGGTCGACGCGGCCCGTGGCGAGGATCTGGTCGCGGACGACCCAGTCCAGCAACGGCCGGCCGCACATGACCGCGAACTGCCTCGGCGGGAACCGGTGCTGCCACCCGTGCGAGGTCAGGGTGACCAGGTCCGCATGGAAACCGATCAGGCGGGCGCCGGCGGCCACCAGCCGGTCCGTCGTGCCGGGCAGCAGCCCCTCGACGATGCGGGCACCGCCCGACCACAGCACGTGGACGTGGCGTGCCTGGGGCGAGCCCCTGCGGTGCTCCGGCCCGTCGGGCAGGGCGTCGCGCTCGACCACGGTGACGGTCTCCAGGTGGCGCGCCAGCACATGTGCCGCCAGCATCCCGGACCAGCTGCCACCCAGCACGACTGCGTGTTTGGGTCTGGTCATGCTCCCGTCCCTCCACACCGCGGCAGGTCGCGACCCGGATGCCGGCGCCCGCCACCGGGCCGGCCTGGTGGCGCAGGGACACCGGCGGCAGGCATACCCGTCCTCTCGGCTCGCACCCGGCGTGGCCGGGCGTCGCCACCATGTTCGCCAGCAAGGCTTAAGCGGGCCTAGCGTTGCGCTTTGGTCGCGCTGCCGACCTCGGTGAAGTGCTTCGCGACCGAGATGAAATGCGCGACGCCGGTGAGCTGGGGCCCGTCGCCCACCCGGGTGTCGGTCACGCCCCAGAACGCCTGGACGTGGCGCGTCAGCCCGTCCTCGCCCACCTCCATGACGCCGATGATGTTGAACGTGAGCTTCTCCGGGGTGTGGATGGTGACCGTCGACGGCACCACCACCCAACGCCCGTCCATCGACGTGACCGCACGGCCCGGGACCTCGTGCACGCCGCACTCGACGGACCAGGCGATGCGCCGCCGCAGGGCCTCCTTTCCCACCAGCGGCGCGGTGCCCACCGGGTCCTCGAAGACGACGTCGTCCGAGAACAGCTCGAGAACGCTCTCGACGTCGCCGGCGTTCATCCGCTCGGCGTACGCCACGGCCATCGCTTTCCTGGTCGCCTCGTCGGGCATGCAAACCTCCGTGCGGTCGTGGACGTGCTCCTCAACCCGTGACTTCGAGGTCGGACCTTCCCCAGAACGCCTTCAGCTCCTCGACCAGGCCTCCGGCGCCGGTCCGCAGCATCAGCACGTACTCGCGCCGCAGGCGTTTGCCCTGAGGGTCCGGGGGCGGTGCCAGCCAGCCACGGTCGGCGAAGACGGGGCCGAGGGGCAGGTAGTCCATGACAGCGGTGATGGGCACCAGCGTGTGCAGGCCGTCCTGGCCGGCTACGGGCTCGCCGGCGACCTCGCGGGTGTGCGCCTCGACGACCTTCTGGAAGTGGCTGCGCAGGGCGTCGCGCCCGGACTGCCGGCCGGAGCCGACGGGGTCCTCGAAGCTGGCGTCCTCCGCGTACAGCTCGAGCAGACCGTCCACATCGCCCGCGCTGAGCCGGCGGCTGTGCTCCAGGATGATGTCCTTCCGCTTGCTCTCCTCGATCAACTGACGCTCCTGTCGGCTCGTTCGGCGCTGCCTTTCCTGCCGAGCTGCTGGTCGATGAAGTCGAAGATCTCGTACGTGGTGGCGGTCTCGAGCTGGCTGGTCACACCGGGCGCGGCCGGGTCACCGGGCGCCTCGTCCAGCCTGGCGACGGTGGCCCGCAGGCGCTTGCGGAGCGTCGTGCGCACCGCGGCGTCCTCGCCCCGGGCCGCGGCGAGCAGGGCGTCCTCCAGCCGGTCGAGCTCGTTGAGCAGCGAGGTGAGCGGGTCCACCTCCGGCGGGACCAGCTCGTCCCGCAGGTAGCTGGCGAGCGCCGTCGGGTTGGGGTGGTCGAAGATGAGCGTGGTGGGCAGGCGCAGGCCGGTGACCGTGGCCAGCCGGTTGCGCAGCTCGACCGCGGTGATCGAGTCGAAGCCGAGGTCGAGGAACCCGCGCTCGGTGTGGACACGGCTCGGGTCGGGGTGCCTGAGCACGGCTGCGGCGTGGGTGCGCACGAGGTCGACCAGCAGCCGGTGCTGCTCATCCGGGGGCAGCGCGCCGAGCCGGCCGGCCCAGTCGACGGGTTGGCCGGCGGCGGTCGGTCGCGCGGCGGCCGCGGGCCGTACGGTGCCGCCGTTGGCCTGGGCGTGCCGGGCGGCGGGCGAGGTGGCCGCCGCGCGCAGCTGGTCGGCGTCGACCGGGCGCAGCACGACCGACTCGGCCGTCAGCACCGGACCGCCGGCCGCGTCGGCCACGGCCACCCGCACCCCGCGTCCACCGCTGCCGTTCGGGGAGAGCCGGACCCGGGCCACGGTGGCCCCGGTGGCCCACAGCGACACACCGGTCCAGGTGAAGGGCGACCAGACCGGACCGTCGCCGGCGGGCCCGTCGTCCAGCAGGGCCGGGTGCAGCGCCGCGTCCAGCAGGGCCGGGTGGATGCCGAACTGGTCCGGCCCCGAAGCGGGCTCGGGCAGCACCACCTCGGCGAGCAGGTCCGGCCCGTCCCGCCACGCCGCGCGCAGGCCCTGGAACGCCGGGCCGTACCCGTAGCCCGCGGCGGCGGCCCGCTCGTAGAACCCGTCGAGGTCGATCGGCTCGGCACCCGGCGGGGGCCACCCGCCGCCCAACCGGGCCGCCTCTGCGGGACCGGGCTGGGGCGGGTCCTGCTGGCCCGGGGACAGCACACCTACCGCATGGCACACCCAGCCGGCATCGGCGCCGGGCCCGGCGTCGTGGTCGGGGCAGGAGTGGACCCGCACCTGGCGCCGCCCATCCGTTCCGGCGGCCTCCACCACCACCTGTAGCCGTCGCCCGTCCGGGCCGGGCACCAGGGGCGCCTGCAGCACCAGCTCCTCCACCGCCGGGCAACCAGCCTCATCGGCGGCCCGCAGCACCCACTCCACCAGCCCGGCCGCGGGCACCGACAGGGCATCCAGGACCTGGTGGTCGGCGAGCCACGGGTGGTCCTGCACCGAGACCCGGCCGGTCAGCACGAGCCCGCCCCCGGCAACCCCCACGCCCGCCGGCAGGAAGGGGTGGCCCAGCCGGTGCAGCCCTGCCGCGCCCACGTCGCCGACCCCGCCGCCAGTGGCCGGCCAGTAGCGCTGGCGCTGGAACGCGTAGGTCGGCAGGTCCACCCGCCGCGGAGCCGGAGTGCCGTGGAAGACGGGTCGCCAGTCGACGTTGACGCCGGCGGCAAAGGCCTGGGCCAGCGCCCGGGTGACCTGTGCCTGGTCGCCGTCGTCGCGGCGCAGCGTCGGCACCGCGGTGGCCGTGTCCAGGCCGGCCTGGTCGAAGCACTCCTGCATGGCGAGGATGAGCACCGGGTGGGAGCTGCACTCGATGAAGACCCGGTGCCCATCGGCCAGCGACGCCCCGATGGCGTCGGCGAACCGTACCGGCTGGCGCAGGTTCGCCACCCAGTAGCCGGTGTCCATCCCGGCGGGGTCGAACCGCCCGCCGGTCACCGTGGAGTAGAACGCGGCGCCCGCCGCCAGCGGCCGTACCCCGGACAGGGCGCCGGCCAGCTCCGCGGTGATCCGGTCGATCTGGGGGCCGTGCGAGGCGTAGTCCACGTCGATGACCCGGGCCCGCAGCCCCTCGGCGGCGCAGGCGGCCACCACCTCGGCGACGTGGTCCGGTGTGCCGGACACCACAGTGGAGCCTGGCCCGTTCACCGCGGCCACCACAACCGGGTCGGCCCGCATGCCGAGCCGGTCAATCAGCTGCTCGGCCTGCTCCCGGCCGGTGCCGAGCGAGGCCATGGTGCCCAGCCCGGACAACCGCCGCAGCGCCCGGCTGCGTACCGCGACGATCCTGGCACCGTCCTCAAGCGACAGTGCCCCGACCACGCACGCCGCCGCGATCTCACCCTGGCTGTGGCCCACCACCGCGGCCGGCACCACGCCGTGGCTCGCCCAGACCGCGGCCAGCGACACCATGGTGGCCCACAACACCGGCTGGACCACGTCAACGCGGCTCAGGTACGCCTCGCCGCCGCGCAGCACCTCGGTGAGCGACCAGTCCACGTACGGCGCGAGGGCCTGCTCGCACTCGCCCATCCGGGTGGCGAACACCGGCGAGGACTCCAGCAGGGCGGCACCCATGCCGGCCCACTGCGAGCCCTGGCCCGGAAACACCAGCACCGGCCCTGGACCCTGCCCGTCCACCCCGCCCCGGGACGCGGCCGCACCGGTCTGGGTCACACCCGCGTGGGCCTCGCCCTCGGCCAGCGCGGCCAGCCCAGCCGCCAGCTCGCCACGGTCGCCACCCAGCACCACCGCCCGGTGCTCGAACATCGACCGTGTGGTGACGAGCGACCAGCCCACATCCTCCACGCGGAGCTGGGGACCGGCAGCCACCGCCTCCGCCAGCCGACGTGCCTGCGCCCGGAGCGACTCCGCGCTGCGGGCCGACAACACCCACGGCGTCACCCCTCCCGGCGGTGCCCCGGCCGGGACCGGTTGTCCGGGCTCGGACGGCTCAGGCGGGGGCGGCTGCTCCAGGATCAGGTGCGCGTTGGTGCCGGAGGCGCCGAACGAGGACACCCCGGCCCGCCGTGGCCGGTCCCCGTCCGGCCACGGCACCGCCCCGGTGAGCAGGCGCACCGCGCCGGCGTCCCAGTCCACGTGGGGGGTTGGCTGGTCGATGTGGAGCGAGGCGGGCAGGACCCCGTACCGCATCGCCAGCACCATCTTGATCACACCGGCCACGCCGGCGGCGGCCTGGGTATGGCCGATGTTCGACTTCACCGATCCCAGCCACAGCGGCCGGTCCGGCGGCCGGTCCTGCCCGTAGGTGGCGAGCAGCGCCTGCGCCTCGATCGGGTCGCCGAGGGTGGTGCCGGTGCCGTGGGCCTCAACCGCGTCCACCTCGGACGGTGACAGCCCCGCGTTGGCCAGCGCCTGGCGGATCACCCGCTCCTGGGACGGCCCGTTGGGCGCGGTCAGCCCGTTGCTCGCCCCATCCTGGTTGACCGCCGAGCCGCGTACCACCGCCAGCACCTGATGGCCGTTGCGGCGCGCGTCCGACAGGCGCTCCAGCACCACCAGGCCGGCGCCCTCGGCGAAGCCCGTGCCGTCGGCGGCGGCGGCGAAGGCCTTGCACCGGCCGTCCCTGGCCAGCCCACCCTGCCGGGAGAACTCGGCGAAGATGCCCGGGGTGGCCATCACCGTCACGCCGCCGGCCAGCGCCAGGGCGCACTCGCCCTGCCGCAGCGCCTGGCAGGCCAGGTGCATCGCCACCAGCGAAGAGGAGCACGCCGTGTCCACCGTCAGCGCCGGCCCCTCCAGACCCAGCGTGTACGCCACCCGGCCGGACAGCACGCTGCCGCTGTTGCCCGTGGCGACGTAGCCCGCCATGTCGCCGGAGGCCTGGCCGAGGAGGGTCACATAGTCCTGCAGGGCAAGGCCGGCGAAGACCGCGGTGCTGCTGCCGGCCACCGCGTCGCGGTCGAGGCCGGCGCTCTCGAGCGCCTCCCACGCGGTCTCCAGCAGCACCCGCTGCTGGGGGTCCATCGCCACCGCCTCGCGCGGGCTGATCCCGAAGAACTCGGCGTCGAACTCCGTCGCATCTTCGAGGAACCCACCGGTACGGGCGTAGCCCGCGCCGTCGCCCGTGCGCCATCCCCGGCCGTCGGGGAAGTCGCTGACGGCGTCCACGCCGCCGGCGACGAGCCGCCAGAGGCTCTCCGGGCCGGTCACGCCGGTCGGGAAACGACACGCCATCCCGATGACGGCGACCGGCTCCCGCGCCCGCTCGTCCAGGTCGCGCAGCTGCCGCCGGGCCGCGAGCAGGTCGGCCGTCGCGGCCTTCAGGTACTGGCGCAGCCTCTCGTCGTTGGCCATCTCATCGAGCTCGTTCGGGTGAGTTGTCCCCGTCGGCCGCAGCGTGCCGCCCGAGCCCGGTCAGCTCGTTGTCGAGCATGTCGAACAGCTCCTCATCGGTCGCCGACTCCAGCCGTTGCGCGGCCGGCTCCTCCTGCGCCACGCCGTACTTGCGGTCTTCGATCCTGTGGAGCAGGGCCCGCAGCCGTTCCGCGACCCTGGTCCGCTGCGGCAGGTCCGGCATCGCGGCGATGGCCTCCTCGAGCTTGTCGATGTCGGCGAGCGGACCGGTGGTGGCCGCCGCCCCGGGGCCGCCGAGGCGGTCGGCGAGGAGCCGGGCGACCGCGGTCGGGGTGGGATGGTCGAAGACGAGCGTGGCCGGCAGGCGCAGGCCGGTGGCTGCCGCGAGCCGGTTGCGCAGCTCCACCGCTGTCAGGGAGTCGAAGCCGAGATCCCGGAACCGATGCGCCGCGGGGACCGCCGCTGCCGCGTCGTGGCCGAGTGCCGCCGCGGCATGGGCGCGTACGAGCTCGAGGAGCTTGCCCTGCCGGTCCACTTCGGACATCGCGGCCAGGGCCTGTGCCAGGTTCGCGCCGGTGGCGGCGCCGGCCTGGGGCGCACCACCGCGTACGAGGTGCCGCAGCAGGGCTGGCGTGCTGCCGGCCCCGGCGTGGCGGCGCATGCGGGCCAGGTCGAGCCGGGCCGGGACGAGCACGGGCTGGCCCCCGGCCAGAGCCGCGTCGAACAGCGCGAGGCTCTGCTCAACGCTGAGTCCCAGCTGGCCGGCCCGGGCGTTGCGGGCGCGGTCCGCGTCGGTCAGCCGCCCGGACATACCGGTGGTCAGATCCCAGAAGCCCCACGCCAGCGAGGTCGCCGGCAGGCCGAGGGCGTGCCGGTGCTGGGCGAGGGCGTCCAGGAACGTGTTGGCCGCGGCGTAGCTGCCCTGCCCCGCACCGCCCATCAGCCCGGCGATGGAGGAGAACAGCACGAACGCCGACAGGTCCTGGCTCCTGGTGAGCTCGTGCAGGTGCCAGGCGGTGTCGGCCTTGGCGTGCAGCACCGCGTCAAGCTGGTCGACGGTCGCGGTCTGGATCGTGGCGTCGCGTACCACGGCCGCGGTGTGGATGACGGCGGTGAGCGGGTGTCGATCCGGGATGGTCGAAAGCAGCCCGGCCAGGGCGGCCGGGTCGCCCGCGTCGCACGCGGCGACGACCACCTCGGCCCCGAGCCCGGTCAGCTCGGCGGCGAGCTCGGCGGCGCCCGGCGCGTCAGCTCCCCGCCGGCTGGCGAAGAGAAGCCGCCGGGCACCGTGGCGGGTGACCAGATGGCCGGCGGTCAGCCTGGCGAGGGCGGAGGCGCCGGTGACCAGGACGGTCCCCTCGGGGTCGAGCGCGACGGGCAGCGTGAGCACGACCGTCCCGGCACCGCCGGCCTGGCGCAGGCTCTGGTACGCCGCACGGGCGCCGGGTAGCTCGCAGGTGGGGACCGGCAGCGGCCGCAGCGCCCCGGCACCGAACATCGCACCCAGCCCGGTCAGCACCTGCGCGACGCGGTCGGCCTCCCCGGCGCCGGGCGGCTCGACCGACATGTCCTGAGTGGACGCCGGTCCACGGTCGGTGCTGTCCACCCGGGCCACCTGGACGACGCCGGTGTCCGAGGCGCTGAGCACCACATCGGCGGTTGTCGCGTCACCACCGGGGCCTTCGACGACACCCGCCCGCCAGTGACGAGCCAGCTGCGCGGCGGCCAGGCCGACCGGACCGGTGGCCGGGTCGATGCGAAGGGTCTCCCCGGCCCGCAGGGCGGCACGGTCGACCAGCGCGTGGTGCGCCGTGCGGAAGGCGGACAGCGCGCCGGCGGCCTCGGCGTAGGACCACCCGCCGGGCATGTGGGCGTGGAGCCGCTGGTCGGTCACGACCTCCGGCTCCACGCCGGTGAAGAGGCCCATGACCCGGTCACCGGGGGCGAACCCGTCGACCTGGGAACCTACGGCCACCACCAGACCCGCGCCGTCCTGGGTCCGGCCGGGTGCCCCAGTCGCGTCCAGCTCACGGAGGTCCGCCAGGCTCAGCCCGACCGCGCGTACGGCTATGCGTACCTCTCCCGGCGCCAGCGGCCGGGCATGGTCGGCAAGCTCGAGGATGGTGAGGTCCGCGCCGTCCTCCCCGGCAGGGTCGACGTCCTGGCGGCTCGGTGGCGGCGGGGTCAGCCGCTTGGCGGCGTCGTCATGGACCAGGCGAGGGACGTACGCCTGGCCGTCGCGGAGCGCCAGCTGTGGCTCACCGGAGGAGACCGCGGCCGGTACGGCCCGCAGCGAAGCCTCCTGCCGGTCGATGTCGAGTAGCACAAGCCGGCCTGGGTTCTCGGACTGGGCGCTGCGGACAAGTCCCCATACCACCGAGGCGGGCAGGTCCGCGATCACATCGAGGAGGTGTGTGGCGACCGCGTGCCGGGTGACGACCACCAGCTGGGCCGCGGTGGTCTCGGAGTCGGCGAGCCAGTCCTGCAGCATGGCCAGCACCGCCTCGCCCATGGACCGCATGGGCCCGGACGGCTCAGCCTGCGGTCCGGCCCCGGCCGCAGCGGTGACGACGGCGAGGACGGCGTCGGGGGCTGGTGCCCCGTTCGACACGGCCGCCCGGAGCGCCGCGATGTCGCCGTAGCGCTCGCTTCCCGGCAGCGCGGTGACCAGGGCCGTACCGGTCGGGTCCGGGTCGGGGGCGATGACCGCCACCCGCAGGTCGGGCGCTGGAGCGGGTCCCGGCAGCAGCGGGTTCCAGGCGACCTGGAACAGCGAGCTCCGGCTCACCAGACGGGCCTGGTCGAGCCGTCCCGCCTGAAGCGGACGCAGGGTCAGCCCGTCCAGGGTGAGGACCGCGGCGCCGGTCGGGTCGGCGGCGGTGAGCGCGAGCCGGTCCGCGGCGGTCGGGGTGACCCGTACCCGCAGGGAGGGTGCGCCGGTGGAGTACAGGCGCAGGCCGCTCCAGGCGAACGGAAGCATCGCCTCCCCGTCGCCGTCGGCCGGGCCGACCCCGAGCGAGCAGGCCCGCAGGGCGGCGTCCAGGAGGAGCGGGTGGATCCGGTACTCGCTGGCGTTGCCGCGCTCCTGCTCGGGCAGGACCACCTCGGCGTAGATGTGCTCGCCGAGCCGCCAGGCGGCGGCGACCCCCTCGTCGCCGTGCTGGGCGGCGATCGGGGTGGCTCCAGGTGGGGGCCAGGCGCCGTCCACAGTGGTGGGCTGGGGTGCGGAGGGCGCGAGGGCGAGGCCGCCCGTGGCGTGCCTGGTCCACGTCGGCTCGCCGGCGTCGGCCGCCGGACGGGAGTAGATGGAGATGGCGCGCTGCCCTGTCTGGTCCGGGGGAGCGACGGCGATCTGGAGATCCACCGCGCCGTCCAACGGAAGGGCCATCGGGTCGTGCACGATGAGCTCGGCCACATGGTCGCAGCCCATCCGGGCAGCGGTGTGCACCGCGAGCTCGGCGAACACGCTTCCGGGGAGCAGGATCGTGTCGAGGACCTCGTGACCGGCCAGCCAGGGGTGGGCCTGCACCGAGAGCCGGCCCGTGAGCAGGTGGGTGTCCGCGTCGGCGACCTCGACCGCGGCACCGAGCAGCGGATGGCCGGCGCAGGCCAGGCCCAGCTCGGCCGGGTCGTCACCATGACCGCGGCGCACGGCCGGCCAGTAGCGTTGGTGTTGGAAGGGGTAGGTGGGTAGGGGGGTGGTCTGGGGGGTGGGGTTGGTGGGGTAGTGGTGGGTCCAGTTGATGGGGGTGCCGGTGGTGTGGGCGTGGGCGAGGGCGTGGGTGAGCTGGGTGTGGT
>DASSUC010000183.1:0-5732 GCA_035707405.1 Micromonosporaceae bacterium
CAGGGTGGACAGGTCACAGAGGACACCGGCGGGCGGGTGGAACGCGCCGACCAGGTTCTTGCCCGCGGCCGTGTTGACGCCGGTCTTGCCGCCGACCGCCGCGTCCACCATGCCCAGCAGCGACGTGGGCAGGTGGACCACTGGCACGCCGCGCAGCCAGCAGGCCGCGACAAAGCCGGCCAGGTCGGTCACGGCACCGCCGCCCACCCCCACAACCGCATCGGTACGGGTGAAGCCGGCCGACCCGAGCGCCTCCCAGCACCCGGCGGCCACCTCCACCGTCTTGCCCGCCTCGGCGTCCGGCACGTCCACGGCCAGCGGGGCGATGCCGGCCGCGCGCAGCGCGTGCGCGACCCGGTCGGCGTACCCGGCAAGCGGCGGGGCGTGCAGCACGGCCGCCCGCGCGGCGCCGGCCAGCAGCGCCGGGAGCCGGTCGAGCAGGTCACGCCCGACCACCACCGGGTACGGCCGCTCGCCGCCCACCTCGATGACCGTGCTCTCCACGACCCAGCAGCCTACGAGACACCGCCCCCAGCGTTCCCGCGGCATCCACAACCTGTTGCCTACCTGGCGGCGCATGCTGCTCCTGGCCGGCACGCGGCTGTCTAGGCTTGGCCGATGAGCGAGCGCAGATCACTGGTGTTCGACCGGGTGGCCCACTGCTACGACGCCACCCGCGGCGGCGAGAGCCGCGGCGCCCGGGTCGCCGCCGGTCTCGAGCCCTGGCTCGCGGACGGACCGGTGCTGGAGGTGGGCGTCGGCACCGGCCTGGTCGCCGCCCCGCTGGCCAAGCTGGGTCACCCGGTGTTCGGCGTGGACCTGTCCCCGGCGATGCTCGCGCTCGCCTCCGCCCGCCTGGGCACCGGCCGGCTCGCCCTGGCCGACGCTCTCGCCCTGCCGCTCGCCGACGGCGCGGTCTCGACCGTGTTCTTCGTGCATGCGCTGCACGCGATCGGCGACGTCGGCGCCGCGCTGGCAGAGGCCGCCCGGGTGGTACGCCCCAGCGGGCGGGTCATCGCGACACACAACGGCGCGACGGACGAGCCGACCGACATCAGCGAGGCGATGTCGCCATCGCAGCCGTTGCACCCCCGCATCGACCGCCCGGACGCGGTCCTCGCGGCCGGGCGCGCGGCCGGGTTGGCACTGGTCTGGACCGGCGACACCGCGCCCACGCCGGACCGGGAGAGCCCCCGGGAGCTGGCCCAGCTGGTACGCGACCGGGCCTTTGCCTGGCTGTGGGAGGTGGACGACGCGGCCTGGGCCCGGCACGTCGCCCCAGCCCTGGAACGGCTCGCCGCCCTGCCCGACCAGGACCGCCCGCGGGAGTTCCTGCGGCGCCACCGGGTCACGGTATGGGACCGGCCACCCAGCTAGTCCCGGCCCCGCTGACGCAGGGCCGCCAGCACCTGCGCGGCAACCTCCTCGGGGTCGCGCCCGTCGGTCGCCACGGTCACCGTCGCCACCTGCTCGTAGAGCGGGCGCCGCAGGTCGAGGAGGTGCCGCAGGGTGGCGCGTGGGTTGACCGTCAACAGTGGACGCCCCTGGCCGAGCCCGACCCGCCGGACCGCCTCGGCCAGCCCCACCGACAGGTAGACCACGGTGTGCCCGGCCAGCGCCGCCCGGGTCTCCTCGGCGAGCACGGCGCCCCCGCCGAGGGCGAGCACCCCCGGCCAGGAGGTGAGCGCCGCCGCCACCGCCGCCCGCTCCAGGCTGCGGAAGTGCGCCTCCCCGTCGTCGACGAAGATGTCCGGGATCGGCTTGCCGGCGACCGCCTCGATGTCGGCGTCGGTGTCCCGCAGCTCGGACCCCAGAGCGTCGGCCACGAGCTGGCCGACGGTGGACTTGCCGGCACCGGGCGGGCCGACCAGCACGCACACCGGCCGGCTCACCGGACCACCAGGTGCTCGAGGTAGCCGGCGACGTTGCGGCGCAGCTCGGCCAGCGAGTCCCCGCCGAACTTCTCGGTGGCCGCGTCGGCCAGCACCAGCGCCACCATGGCCTCGGCGACGACCGCCGCGGCGGGCACGGCGCACACGTCCGAGCGCTGGTTGATGGCGGTCGCCGGCTCGCCGGTCGCGACATCCACGGTGGACAGTGGCCGGTTCAGCGACGAGATCGGCTTCATCGCCGCCCGCACCCGCAGCGGCTCACCGGTGGTCATGCCGCCCTCCAGGCCCCCGGCCCGGTCGCTCACCCGCCGTACGCCCTCCGGCGTCGGCACGATCTCGTCGTGCGCCACGGAGCCGCGGGAGCGGGCCTGGGTGAACCCGTCACCGATCTCGACACCTTTGATCGCCTGGATCGAGCAGAGCGCCGCGGCAAGCCTCGCGTCCAGCTTGCGGTCCCACTGGGTGTGCGCACCAAGCCCCGGTGGTACGCCGTACGCCAGCACCTCGACCACGCCGCCGAGCGTGTCGGCGTCCCGCTTGGCGGCGTCGACCTCGGCCACCATCCGGGTGCTCGCGTCAGGGTCCAGGCAGCGCACCGGGTCGGCGTCGACCTGCCCGGCATCGGCCGGGGTGGGCCGGGTGCCCGGCTTGGCCTCGACCGGGCCCAGCGCGACCACATGGGACACGACCTCGACGCCGAGGCCCTGCCGCAGCAGTGCCTTGGCGACAGCGCCGACCGCCACCCGGGCCGCGGTCTCCCGTGCGCTGGCGCGTTCGAGCACCGGGCGGGCGTCGGTGTGGCCGTACTTCTGCATGCCGGCCAGGTCGGCGTGGCCGGGCCGGGGGCGGGTCAGCGGGGCGTTGCGGGCCAGGCCCGACAGCTCGGCCGGGTCGACCGGGTCGGCCGCCATCACCACGCGCCACTTGGGCCACTCGCTGTTGGCAACGCTGATGGCCACCGGGCCGCCGAGGGTCACCCCGTGCCGCACCCCGCCGACGATCTCGACCTGGTCGCGTTCGAAGCTCATCCGGGCGCCGCGGCCGTAGCCCAGGCGGCGGCGGGCCAGCTCGCGCGCGACATCGGCGCTGGTCACCGAGACTCCGGCGGGCACGCCCTCGACGATCGCGACGAGCGCGGGGCCGTGCGACTCGCCCGCGGTCAACCAGCGCAGCACGGGGCCAGTCTGTCACGGCGCCGCAGGCCGGCCGAGCCCGGCCAGCCACCGGCCAGCCGCGCACCTTGTATTCGATTGTTATCGATGTAATGCTGCCTTATGGGTCGCCGCATTCTCGCCGTTCTCGTCGCAACGGCACTGATCGCCATACCAGCCACCGCACAAGCCTCCCCCGCCGACCCCGCCCGGGCGGCGGCGGCACTCACCGCTCTCCAGCTCCCCGGAACCGCCTGGGACATCGACGCCGCCACCGGCCAGCTCCTCGTCACCGTCGACGACACGGTCACTCCGGAAGGGCTGCACCAGCTGCGCCACGCGCTCGCCCCGGCCGGCCAGGCGGCACGCATCCGGCACCATCCGGGCATCCTGCGCGTGCTCATCGCCGGCGGCCAGGCGATCTACGGCGGATCCAGCCGGTGCTCGCTCGGCGCCAACGTCCGCTCCGGCACCACGTACTTCTTCGTCACGGCCGGGCACTGCACGAACATCGCCTCCACCTGGTACGCCAACGCGTCCCACACCACCGTACTGGGCACCCGGACCGGCACCAGCTTCCCGGGCAACGACTACGGCATCGTCCGCTACACCAACACCGCCATCACTCACCCGAGCGCCGTCTACACCTACCCCGGGCTGCTGACGATCAAGGCTGCCGGCACCGCGACCGTCGGGACCCCGGTGTGCCGCAGCGGCAGCACCACCGGCGTGCGCTGCGGCTACGTCACGGCCCTCAACGCCACCGTGATGTACCCGCAGGGCGCCGTCTACGGGCTGATCCGCACCAACATCTGCGCCGAGCCCGGTGACAGCGGTGGACCGCTCTACATCGCGGCGACCGGCGTCGTCATCGGCATCCTCTCCGGCGGGTCGGGCAACTGCACCACCGGCGGGGTCACCTACTACCAGCCGATCAACGAGATCCTCGCCGTCTACGGGGTCACCATCCCGTAGACGAGCGGGAGCCCGTCACGTCACCACACGTGGTGGCCGGCAGGGAGAGGTAGGTGGTACGCGGTTCTTATGCTCTGCACCATCGCCGCTGGCAGAGCCAGACGGTTACCAGCCTGAAGCTCTGCTGGCGCAGATGGTGCAGAGCATAAGGGTCCCCGCAGCACATCCCCCGCAGGTGACGAGCCACGCCACACGCCTGTGCCGGCACCGTGCCCGGCGGTCACCTGTCCACGCCGAGCCCCAGTGCGGCCCGCATCGCCGCCACCGGCGCCGGCACCCCGGTGAAGAGCGTGAACTGCCGGACCGCCTGAGCGAGGAGCAGCTCCAGCCCGGAGACCACCGGCCGGCCGGCGCGCGCGGCGGAGGCCGCCAGCGGGGTCGGCCACGGGTCGTAGAGCGCGTCGAGCAGCACAGTGGACGGTCCCCACCGGACAGTCGGGGCGAGCCCGTCGGCCGCACCCTTGGGCACCGTCGAGACCACCACGTCGGCCTGGCCGGCGGCGGCGGCCCGCGCCCAGTCCCCGTACGACACCGGCAGGCCCAGCGCCGCGGCCACCGGCTCCAGCGCGGCGACCGCAGCCGGCCGGCGCGCGTACACGGTGACCCGGGCCGCCCCGAGGTCGACTGCTGCGGCGAGGGCGGCTCGCGCCGTACCCCCGGCGCCCAGGACCGCGACGGACCGCACGCCCGCGACGGACCGGGCGGCAGCGGCGGCGGCCGAGCCCAGGGCGGGTCGCAGCGCGTCGGCCATGCCGGGCGCGTCGGTGTTCTCCGCGTGCCAGCCGCCGCCCCGGCGGACCAGGGTGTTGGCCGCGCCCAGGGTGGTCGCCAGCGCCGAGGCGGAGGAGGCGACGCGCAGCGCCACCTCCTTCAGCGGCATGGTCAGCGACAGGCCGACCCATTCCGCGCCGAGCCCGGCCACCAGGTCCGGCAGCTCGGCCTCGGCGCACTCGACCGCGGTGTAGCTCCAGCCGGCCAGCCCAGCGGCGGCGTGCCCGGCCCGGTGGATGTCCGGCGACCGGGAGTGAGCCACCGGCTTGCCCAGCACCGCCGCCCGGAACGGCCCCGGCCCCGCCGTCCCCGGCCCCGTCAGCCCCGCCGTCCCCGGCGGCATCAGCAGAGCACGCCGTTACGGCAGGCCAGTGCCTTGTTGCGCTCGTGCTCCGCGTCGGTCGTCGCGAACGCCGAGTGGCCGGCCTTGTCGACCGCCACGAAGAACAGCCAGGTGCCCTCCGGCGGCGCCATCGCCCCCTCCAGCGCCACCCGCCCCGGGTTGTTGATCGGCGTGGGCGGCAGCCCCAGGTGCACGTGGGTGCTGTACGGGTTCTTCGGGTCCTGCAGGTCGGCCGTTGTCATCTGCGCGGAGGACTTGGTCGGCTTGCCCGTCAGCTCCCAGTAGTAGTTGACGGTGACGTCGAACTGGAGCGGCATGTTCTTCTTGTAGACCCGGTTGTACGCCACCCGCGCGATCTTGCCGATGTCCTCCGGCACGCCCGCCTCGGCCTGTGCCAGCGACGCCACGATCAGGGCCTCGTAGGGGGCGATGCCGCCGCGCTCGGCCTCCACCCGCTGGACGAACTTGGTCTCCTCGGCGACCGCGAGGAACTGGCCCACCATACGCTGCAGGACCTGCGCCGCGGTGGCGCCGGGGTCCAGCTCGTAGGTTGACGGGAAGAGGAAGCCCTCGATCGACCGGGTGACCGGCTTCTTGTCG
>DASSUC010000184.1:0-2426 GCA_035707405.1 Micromonosporaceae bacterium
CCGATCGGCCGGGGCCAGCGGCAGCTGATCATCGGGGACCGCAAGACCGGCAAGACCACGGTCGCGATCGACACGATCATCAACCAGCGGCAGAACTGGCTCTCCGGCGACCCGGTGCAGCAGGTGCGCTGCATCTACGTGGCGATCGGGCAGAAGGCGTCCACCATCGCGGCGGTGCGCGGCGTGCTCGATGAGCACGGCGCGATGGAGTACACCACGATCGTGGCCGCGCCAGCCTCCGACCCGGCCGGCTTCAAGTACCTGTCGCCGTACACCGGGTCGGCGATCGGGCAGCACTGGATGTATGCCGGCAAGCACGTCCTGATCATCTTCGATGACCTGTCCAAGCAGGCCGAGGCGTACCGCGCCGTGTCGCTGCTGCTGCGCCGGCCGCCGGGGCGAGAGGCGTACCCGGGGGATGTCTTCTACCTGCACTCGCGGCTGCTGGAGCGCTGCGCGAAGCTCTCCGACGAGATGGGCGGCGGGTCGATGACCGGCCTGCCGATGATCGAGACCAAGGCCAACGACATCTCGGCCTACATCCCGACCAACGTCATCTCCATCACCGACGGCCAGATCTTCCTCGAGCCCGACCTGTTCAACCAGGGCGTACGGCCCGCGATCAACGTGGGCACGTCGGTGTCCCGGGTCGGCGGGGCGGCGCAGACCAAGCCGATGAAGAAGGTGGCCGGCTCGCTGCGGCTCAACCTGGCGCAGTACCGCGACCTGGAGGCGTTCGCCGCGTTCGCCTCCGACCTGGACCGCGCCTCCCGGGCCCAGCTGGACCGCGGGGCGCGCCTGGTGGAGCTGCTCAAGCAGCCGAACTACTCGCCGTACCCGATGGACGAGCAGACCGTCTCGATCTGGGCAGGCACCACCGGCAAGCTCGACGACATCCCGATCGGTGACGTGCGCCGCTTCGAGTCCGAGTTCCTCCAGTATCTGCGCCACAACCACAAGGGGACGCTGGAGTCGGTCACGGCACAGAACTGGGACGACGATGTCGTGGCAACGCTCGACCAGGCGGTCGCGCACTTCAAGCAGATGTTCCTCGCCAAGGACGAGCCGGTCCGCGTCAACGAGCCCGAGGCGCAGGCGTTGGCCTCCGGTGTCGAGGCCCGCGAGACGGTCACCCGGCACGTGCCGGCCCGGCGGTAACAGTGGCCGGGCAGGTACGCAGCCTCCGGCGGCGGATCCGCACCACCCGCTCCACGAAGAAGATCACGAGGGCGATGGAGCTGGTGGCGACCAGCCGCCTGGGCAAGGCGCAGGAGCGGGTGGCGGCGTCACTGCCGTACGCCAGGGCGATCACCGGGGTGCTGACCGAGCTCGCGTCCAACGCGACCATGGACCACCCGATGCTGACCGGCCGGCCGCAGGTCCGGCGGGCGGGTGTCATGGTGGTCACCAGCGACCGGGGCCTGTGCGGCGCCTACAACGCCAACGTGATCCGCACCGCGGAGCAGCTGATATCGCGGCTGCGCGAGGACGGCAAGCAGGTCGTGCTCTACGTGGTCGGGCGCAAGGGCGTGGGGTACTACCGCTTCCGCAACCGTCCCATCGAGGCGAGCTGGACCGGCTTCTCCGAGCGCCCGAGCTTCGCCGACGCGCGGGAGATCGGTGACACGCTGATCAAGGCGTTCCTCTCCGGCGCCGACGACGTGGACACGCCCGACGCGTCGCCCGCCGGCCCGGACGGCATTGTCGGCGTTGACGAGCTGCATGTGGTGCACACCCAGTTCCGCTCGTTGATGACCCAGATCCCGGCGGCCAACTTCCTCGCTCCGATGCAGGTCGAGGAGCAGGAGGTCAGCGGAGTGCGACCGGTGTACGAGTTCGAGCCGGAGGCCGAGGAGCTGCTCGACGCGCTGCTGCCGCGGTATATCAACACCCGCATCTACGCGGCGTTGATCGACGCGGCGGCGAGCGAGTCGGCGGCCCGGCGGCGGGCGATGAAGAGCGCCACCGACAACGCCGAAGAGATGATCCAGAAGTACACGCGCGAGATGAACTCCGCCCGCCAGGCGGGCATCACCCAGGAGATCAGTGAGATTGTCGGCGGCGTGAACGCGCTGGCCGCGGCGGGAAGAGAAGTGTGATGACTGCGACTGCTGCAGAGACCAAGACCGCGACCGGCCGGGTGGTCCGTGTCATCGGCCCGGTCGTCGACGCCGAGTTCCCGCGCGACGCCATGCCCGAGATCTTCAACGCGCTGCACGTCGACGTGGCGCTCGCCGGCGGGGAGAAGACCCTGACCATGGAGGTCGCCCAGCACCTCGGCGACAACATGGTCCGGGCGATCTCGATGCAGCCGACCGACGGCCTGGTCCGCGGTGCCGAGGTCGTCGACACCGGCTCGCCGATCACGGTGCCGGTCGGCGACGTGACGAAGGGCCGCGTGTTCAACGCCATCGGTGAATGCCTCA
>DASSUC010000185.1:0-6066 GCA_035707405.1 Micromonosporaceae bacterium
GCCACCGCCCGCGACGCCGGCCTCGCGCCGGCTGCGGGTCCTGATCGCGGTCACCGCCGCGGCCACCGTCGTGGTCGACCTGGTCAACCTCGAGTACGCGCCGGAGGCCGGCTTCGCCCTCGTGGTACGCACGGTGTGGGCCCTGCTGCGGGCGATCGGGTTCCTCGTGCTGATGCGCACGGTGCGCTACGGCCGGATGGCCGCCCGGCCGTTCGGGCTGATCCTCGCCGCGACCACGGTGTTCGCGGTGGCCCGGCTGGCCGTGCCCCGCTCCGGAGGGCTGCTGCCGGCCCTGCCGGTGGTGGCCGGCTTCGTCGTGCTGACCGTCCTGTGTGTACTGGTCGTGTGGCGGCTGTACGGCTCGCCCGAGATCGAGGCGCACCTGAGCCGCCGGCCGCCCCGCCGGCGCGTACCGCCGTGGGTGCTGACCGCCCGGGTGGCCGCCCTGTCCTACGGCGCTCTGCTGCTCGTACCCTGCCTGGTTGCGGTGGGCACGCTCTTCGACGAGCCGCGCGTGCCTGCCGCAGTGGCCGGCCCGCTGGTCATCGGGTGGCTCGTGCTCTCCCTGACCACCGGTTTCCTCATGCCGTGGGTCACCCTGTTCGTCATCTTCAACAAGGCGTGGGCCCGGGGGTTGCTGGGCTTCGCCAGCGTTGCCCTGCTGGCGATCCAGCCGGCGCTGTGCCTGACTTTGCTCGGCGTGGACGGGCTGGTGCGCGACGGGGCGCCGATGGCCGTCGCGACCGCGCTGGCGATCTACGGCCTGTGGCGCTCCCGCGAGCGGGTGCCGGTGGCCTGACGCGCGTGGCGGGCCGGTGGCGACGGCCTCGCCTATGCTCGGTGGGATGACGACCGCAACCGGCCGCCAGCGGCCCGCTGAAACGTCACCCGCCCTCCGGCCCGCCGCCGGCCCGACTCCCGCCCGCCCGCTTCCCCGTGCCCGCCGTCGCCGCACCGCCGGTCTGCTGGCCGCGCTCGCGCTGGGCCTGGCCGTGCTGACCGGCTGCGGCTCGGAAGGCGTCGACACCAGCTGCTCGCTCAACTCATGCACGCTCACCTTCGACCGCGGGGTCACGGCCAACGCCAACATCCTCGGCGTGGACGTCAAGCTCGTCGGCGCGGAGAACGGCGTGGTCGACCTCGAGGTGGCGGGGCAGCGGGTGAACCTCAACCACGGCCAGACCGAACGGGCCGGCGCGTTCGACGTGACCCTGCAGAAGCTGACCGAGGAGCAGGTCGTGGTCCTTGTGGAGCGTGCCGCGGGGAGCTGACGTGGGCGACATCCTCGTCGGGACCGCGTCGTGGACCGACAAGACGCTGCTCGCCTCGGGCTGGTACCCGCCCGAGGCGGACACGGCCGAGAAGCGCCTGGCCTACTACGCCGGGAGGTTCCCGCTCGTCGAGGTCGACGCCACGTACTACTCTCCTCCGGCCGAGCAGACCGCGGCGCTGTGGGTGGCCCGTACGCCTGCTGAGTTCACCTTCAACATCAAGGCGTTCAGCCTGCTGACCGGCCACCCCACCAAGGTCTCGGCGATCTACAAGGACCTGCGGCCGGACACCGACAAGAAAAACATCTACCCGGACGACCTGGGCGCGCAGGCGTACGAGGACGTGTGGACCCGGTTCCTGTCCGCCCTGGACCCGCTCGTCGACGCGGGCAAGCTCGGCGCGGTGCTCTTCCAGTTCCCGCCCTGGTTCACCATCCGCCGGGCCAACAAGCAGTACCTGCTGGAGGTCGCCGAGCGGTGCAGCCCGCTGCGGGTGGCCGTGGAGCTCCGGCACTCCTCCTGGTTCGACGGGGACAACCGGGAGGAGACGCTGGCGTTCCTGCGCAAGCACGAGCTGCCGTACGTCGTGGTGGACATGCCACAGGGCCACCGGTCGTCCGTGCCGCCGGTGCTGGAGGTGACGTCAGACCTGGCCGTTGTCCGCTTCCACGGCCACAGCGACAAGTGGACCAGTAAGGACATCTACGAGAAGTTCGGGTACGACTACTCCGACCGCGAGCTGCGGGAGTGGGCGCCGAAGCTGCGCAAGCTCGCCGACGAGGCGGCCCACACGCACGTGCTGCTCAACAACTGTTGCTCGGACTACGCCCAGCGCAACGCCAGCCGTCTACTGGACCTCCTTGACCGGAAGGACCCGGACTAGCTGGCCCCGTGCCGAACAACGCCAGCGCAACGCGACCACCTGCTCGATCTGATAAACGGCGTGAACACCGCGTAGCCACCCGGCGTATGTCGCCGGCGCATCACCGCGCACGCATGACAACCTGTCGGGGCTTTCTGACGTGTGGAGGGTGTGACCGACCCACCACCGGCGTCGAGCGATGTTGCGTACACCCTTTTTGTCGAGGCTGTCTGGCACCCCTACCTGCGGATTGCGAGGTTGCTGACCGGCGACCCGCACCAGGGTGAGGAGCTTCTGCAGGACTGCCTCGTCAAGCTCTACCTGCAATGGCATCGGGTGGCCAGGCGAGGTGACCCGCACGCCTACCTGCGCCAGATGTTGGTCAACGGCAACGTGAGCCGGTGGCGGGGAAGGCGTCGGGAGCGGCCGACCGCGCAGGTGCGGGATCATCCGGACCCGTTGCCTTCCCACCATGATCCAAACGAGGATCTCCGGCGCGCCCTGTTGGCGCTGCCCCGCCAGCAACGAGCCGTAGTGGTGTTGCGGCACTACGCAGATCTGTCTGAGAAGGATGTTGCGGCAGAGCTGGGTTGCTCACTGGGCACCGTCAAGAGTCACCACTCCCGGGCAATCGCGCGGTTGCGGGAGCTGCTGCCCCAGACCGCACCCGACAGCGAGGGAGTGTCACGCCGATGAGGACCTACGAGGAGAAACTCTCCGCCGCGCTGCACGAGCTGGCCAGTCAGGACAAGATTCCGCCAGCGCCAGTCGGCCGCCTGCTGCACCGCGGCCACCTTGCGAAGCGTATCCGGGTCATAGGCCTCGCCACGGCGGCCTTCGGCGCAGGGGCTGTGGCAGCGGTCGTCGTTGGCGTCGGGGTGCCCGCGGTGCCCCCGCCGGCGGACCGCACCGATGGCTTAGCCACGGCGACGGCGACGCAGACGACCGCACAGTCCAGCTTCCGGTTCACCCTCGTCGCCTCGTTGACGAGCAACGATCCCGGGGCACCCGGCGGCCAGAACGAGTACGACGGGGCATTCGACCCGTTGCGGCACACCGGCTATCTCCGCTCGCGTCAAGGATCACTTGAGCTGCGGGTCGTTAATGGGCAGGCCTACGTCATGGATGGCCTCTTCTGGCACGCCCTTGAGCCTGGAGAACCGTGGTTGGAGCTTCCCGGCAGCTACATCAGTGGGTCCAAGCTGCCCGGCGGGTTGGTCGCCGACCCGGAGCAACAGCTAAAGGCGCTGCGTAGTCTGGGCGAGGTCACCCACGAGGGCGGTGGTCTAGGCGGCGTTCAGCGGTACATGTTCTGGTACGCCGCCAAGGGCGACGGTGTCCAGATGCCGGTATCCATTCCGGTCACCGGCATCGTCGAAGTGCGGGCCGGGAAGGTTTCGAGTATCGAGTACGAGCTGGTCATCGACTTCAAGGGGGTGTACGAGATACGCACGTGGAGATGGACATTCTCTGACTATGGTGCCCCGGTGGAGGTGGACCGCCCGAAGACCCGCTGACCCGTCGAATGGCTCGCGTTGCTCGCAGGCGAGGTCGACACCACCTGGGTCCGGTTGCCTCGCTACGCCTAACCCTCACGGCCGCCGGGCGAGCTGTCGACCAGCTCGTCGCCGAGCGCCCAGCTGAAGCTCTATGGCGGTCCGTCGTCACAACGCCGCGCCGGCCAGCCGCTCGGCGAGGGCGTCCGCGTGGTCAATTCGCTGCCTTCACTGCCGCTCACCTGGCCGGCGAAAGCCAAGATCAAATCAATATCACGGATATTGTGCTTACCGACCGACCGGATAGGGCCAATTTCCGCGAAATTGATTTGATCAAGCACATGCCGACGAAGGAAGGTCCTACCTTCACAGAACAAAAGCGACGAGAACGTGCAAAGTAAGACAGGATTTCGATCCCGGAAGCCAGGTGGCACCGCCATCCGCTGAGAGGCCCGCGACGGTCAAGCTGAGCACCGAGCCCCCGCGGCGCTCACCGGCCACAACCGGCCGTACCCAACGGGGGACCGGGCGCCCGCGGTGCTCAAGGGGTGGACCGGGCGCCATCGAGGTACGGTCAGGTATCGACCGCGGTACGACGATCCGGACGACCTGACCCTCTCGTACGACGGTGGGGCGCCGCCCCGGTGAGAAGTTCCGCCCAGCTATGGACGGGTGTTGACCGTACGCCGTAGCGTCGGGCTGATCTGGCCCGTTGCCTCAGCGTGGAGGAGCCATGCGCCTGCGCCTGCGCCGCCCGGCCGTGGCGTTGACCGTCGCGGTCACCGCCCTCTCGGTTCTCGGCTTTGCCGCTCCCCCCGCAGTCGCGGCGGACCCGACGGAGCTGTTCTTCTCGGAGTACGTCGAGGGCTCCTCGAACAACAAGGCCCTGGAGATCTTCAACGGCACCGGCGCGCCGGTCGACCTGGCCGCCGGCGGCTACCTGGTGCAGATGTACTTCAACGGCGCCACCACGCCGGGCACGACCGTCACGCTGGCCGGCACGGTCGCCAGCGGTGACGTGTTCGTGCTGGCCCAGGCCCTGGCCTCGGCACCGGTCCTGGCGGTGGCCGACCAGACCAGCGCGGCCAGCTTCTACAACGGCGACGACGCGGTGGTGCTGCGCAAGGGCGGGGCCGCCGGCCCGGTGGTGGACGCGGTCGGCCAGGTCGGCGCCGACCCCGGCGCCGAGTGGGGCGCGGACCTGACCAGCACGGCCGACAACACGCTGCGCCGGTCCGGCGCGGTCCGGGGCGGCGACACCGACCCGGCCGACGCGTTCGACCCGGCCGCGAGCTGGGTCGGGTACGCCATCGACACCTTCGCCGGGCTCGGCGCGCACAGCCTCGACCCCGACCCCGGCGACCTGCCCGCGTCGCTGGCCTGCGGTGGGGCGCTGACCACCCCGCAGGGCACCGCGGCGACGCGCAACGTCACCGCCACCGACCCGGACGACACGGTCGTCGACCTCGCGGTGTCGTCCGTGGCGCCCACCCCGGCGACCGGCACGATCAGCCGTACCGCGTTCACCCCGGCCCCCGGCGACGGCGGCACCGCGACGGCCGAGGTCACCGCCTCCGCCGACCTGGCCGTCGGCTCGTACACGGTGACCATGACCTCGACCGACGACGACGGCACCACGGCCGCCTGCACCTTCACCGTGCAGGTGACCCGGGTCCTGACCGTGGGCGAGGTGCAGGGCCAGACCCTGGACTCGGAGAACGGCAAGACCGACCGCTCGCCGCTCGCCCCGGCCACCGGCAACGGCTCCAGCTCCATGCTGTACGACGTACGCGGCGTGGTCACGCAGCGGACGCTGGCGCGTACCTCGGCCGGCGCCAACCAGTACGGCTTCTTCCTGCAGAGCCGGCTGGGCACGCAGGACGGCGACCCGACCACCTCTGACGGCGTCTTCGTCTTCATGGGCGCCTTCACCTCCCTGATCGGCGGCTACGTGCCGCGGGTCGGCGACGAGGTGGTCATCCGGGCCCGGGTGGCCGAGTTCTTCAACCTGACCCAGCTGACCAGCGCCTCGCTGGTGCGGGTGCTGGCCACCGGCGTGGACGTGAACAGCGAGGTGGCGGTCGGCACCGCCACGCCGCCGGACCTGCTCGCCGCCGCGGACCGGTTCTGGGAGCGGCACGAGGGCGCGCGGCTGCGGGTGCGGGCCGGGTCGGTGACGACCAGCGGGCGCGACGTCTTCCCGAGCACCGCCGACTCCGAGATCTGGCTCGTCGACGTGGACCACCCGCTGCTGGACCGCACCGACCCGTACGCCCGCCGGGTCTTCCGCGACCCGCACCCGCTGGACAACAACCCGACGCCGCTGTTCGACGACGCCAACGGGCACCGGGTGATGCTGGGCAGCCTGGGCGTGAAGTGGGCCGCGGGTGACAACACCACGCTGCTGCCGCCGGCCCGGACCTTCGACACGCTGTCG
>DASSUC010000186.1:0-2066 GCA_035707405.1 Micromonosporaceae bacterium
CGCTGTCCGGCTCCGACCTGGTGGCCAGCCTGCCCAGCGCGGTGCGGGTGCCCTTGGCCCAGCCGGAGTTCCTGCTCGGCACGCTCTTCATCCTCGTGGTGTTCTTCCTGCCCGGCGGCGTGGCCGCGCTGGGCGAGCGACTGTGGAGGCGCGATGGGCTCCGTGCGCGTCAATGACCTGCTGGTGCACGTCTGGCCGGCCGCGCAGGCCGGCGGCCCGGTCGCCGTTGCGGCGCACGGCATCACCGCCAACGGGCTGGCCTGGGCCAGGGTCGCGCAGCTGCTCGACCGGCGGGTGACGCTGGTCGCCCCGGACCTGCGCGGCCGGGCGGGCAGCCGGGCGGCGCCCGGCCCGTACGGCATCCGCCGGCACGCCGACGACCTGGCCGCGGTGCTGGACGGGCTGGGCCTGGCCAGGGCGGTGTTCGTGGGCCACTCGATGGGCGCCTACGTGGCGGCGGTCGCCGCGGTGCGCCACCCGGCGCGGGTGAGCGCGGTGGTGCTCGTTGACGGGGGGCTCTCCTTCCCGGTGCCTGCCGGGGTCGACGGGGACGCGGTCCTGCACGCGGTGCTCGGCCCGGCAATGGCCCGGCTGGACATGAGCTTCCCGGACCGGGAGGCGTACCGGCGCTACTGGCAGGCGCACCCGGCTCTGACCGGGCACTGGGCGCCGTGGGTGGACGACTACATCCAGCACGACCTGGTCGGCGAGGGGCCGTACCGGTCCTCCTGCGTGGTCGAGGCGGTGCGGGTCGACGGCGGCGAGGTCTTCGCCGACGCCGAGGTGCACTCCGCGATCCACCAGCTGCCGGTGCCCGGCGTGCTGCTGTGGGCGCCGCGCGGCCTGCAGAACGAGGAGCAGGGGCTCTACGACGAGCGGCGGCTGGCCGGGCTGGCGCTGCCCACGGTCCGGGTGCCGGACACCAACCACTACACGTTGCTGCTCGATGACGCGGGGGCGGGCGTCGTCGCCGAGCACATCGTCGCGGCGGCGCAGGCCAAGGCGGCGGGTCCCCCGGCGGAGAGCGCGCTGCCGTAAGTCGAGAAGACTTCAGGGCCGCGCATGGATCGCGGGCGTCCAGCTGGCGCGCTGGGTCCTGCGCCGCCACAACGAGCGGCGGGCCTAGCCGCCAACCCGCCCGCTGGACGAGGCGCCCGCGGATCCGCCAGAGTGGGACCGTGCTTGACCTGGACAGAGTCGACCTGGGGGAGATCGCCAACGCGCTCGCGGACCAGAGCGGGTACGAGCACCGATGGCTTATCGACCCGGAGACCGGGGAGATCGTGTTCTGGACGGAGGACGGCGGGATCGACGGCCAGACCCCCGTCGACCTGGACGAGCTGGACCTGGTCTGCATCACACCGCTGCCGTCCTACGTCTGGTACGAGGACATGGTCGACTTCACCGACCAGGTCGACGACGAACGCGCCCGGCGCAGGCTGGAACGGGCGATCCAGGGCAGGGGTGCGTTCCGCAGGTTCAAGGACGAGCTGCACGAGGAGTACCCGCACCTGCTGTCGGCCTGGTACGCCTTCCGCGACGCGCGGGCCACCCGCCGCGCGGTCGAGTGGCTCGTCGACAGCTCGCTCGTTGACGACGACGCTGCCACCCGCTTCCTGGCCGAGCACCCAGACCCGGGTCTGGCGTGATGCCTACGGTCCGCCCGCTCGGCCGGACTGAGGCGTCGGCCAGGTGGCGGGTCGTGCGGCTGTGGTTCGCGCCGTTATCCGCCTGCGGCACTATGCCGGGACCGCCCCTGGTGGGGTGTGCGTGCTGGAGCCTTATGCTCTGCCCCATCCGCGCTAGCAGAAAGCCTCGGCACTGACCAAGCCTCGCATCGACCAGCTCCTGCACTGACCAGCTCCTGCACTGACCAGCCTGGTTGCGTCAGTGCCAGGTCCGCCGGCCGAGGTCTGCTAGCGGCGATGGTGCAGAGCATAAGAACCCCCGGGGTCCCTGGCGGGACCCGCCCCCGATAGGTGAAACTCGTCGTCGGTGTCGCTCGCCGTCGTCGGTTCACCTTGGTGCTTGGCGCCTGGGCATAAGAATGACGCGGGAGCCCGTCC
>DASSUC010000187.1:0-3183 GCA_035707405.1 Micromonosporaceae bacterium
GTCGGGCGGCGTGAGCCGGTCGGCGTGGTTGAGCGCGACGAGGGTGATGTCCTTGTGCTGGTGGAACTGGCGCAGGTAGCTCTCGTGGACCAGCTTGTCCGCGTACTTCTGCGGGTCCAGGACCCACACCACCAGGTCGACGAGGCCGAGCAGCCGGTCCACCTCGGCGCGGTGGGCCAGCTCGACCGAGTCGAAGTCGGGCAGGTCGAGCAGCACCAGGCCGCGCAGCTTCGCCTCGTCGTCGCCGTCCAGCAGGCTCTCCCGGTTGAACCGGTGCCGGGGCAGCACGCCCAGCCAGTCGAGCATCGCGGTCGCGGCGCCGGGCGGCCCCCAGACGCAGGAGTGGGTGACCCCGGTGGTCGGCCGGCGTACGCCGACCGGGGAGAGCTCCAGCCGGGCCAACGCGTTGAACAGGCTCGACTTGCCGCTGCCGGTCGCCCCGGCCAGGGCGACCACGGTGTGGTCCCGGGAGAGCGCCAGCCGTTGCGCGGCGCGCTCGACCATGGTGCGGGCCGGGACCAGCCGCTCCTCCGGCAGGTGCCCGTCGACCGCGGCCAGGAAGCGTTGCAGCGCGCCCATCCGCTCCAGCAGCTCGTCGAGGTCGACCCGGCGGTCGCCGCGCAGCGCCTCGCGTACCCGGTCCACCACACCGGTCATCCCACGGCCGCCCTGCTGTCGCCGCGTTCGGTGCCGGCGTCCCGGGTGCCGCCCTCCGCGCTGTCCTCCGCGCCGTCTGCCTGGGGCGCTGCTGCGTCGGCTTCCTGGGGCGCTGCTGCGTCGGCTTCCTGGGGTGCTGCCGCGTCGGCTTCCTGGGGTGCTGCTGCGTCGTCTGCCTGGTCGAGCTGTGCCGCCGCCGGGGTCGAGGCGGGCCGGGATGCCTGCGGCACCAGGTCGGCCGCTGCCGCGGCGGTCGCCACCGTACGGGCGGCGGCGCGCAGCCGCGCTGCGTCCTCGCTGTCCACGCCGAGGTCGGCGACTCGGTCAAGATATCGAGCGGACTCACTGTCCAGCAGGGCCCGGACCCGCGCCAGCAGGTCCTTGCGGGCCTGACCGGCCAGGGTGCGGATGGCCTGGTCGCCGAAGACCGCCTCCAGCACCTTCTGCGCGGCGACCGTGGTGCCGCCGGCCACCGCAAGCTCGGCGCCGGTGGGGATGAACGCGGTCGACGCGAAGACGCCGATCATCACGAGCAGCCCGGTGGCGTTCACCGCGTACGCCGCGACCCGGGCCGCGGTCCGCTTGTCGGCGGCCTCGGTCCGCACCAGCTCCAGCACGGCGCGTTGCCAGTCCCGGACCAGGCGCTCCACCTGCTCATCGAGGTCGGGCGAGGGGCGGCTGAGATCCGCCGGCCCGTCTGGCCGGGCTGAGTGCCGGCCTGGCCGCTCCTCGGGCGCGCCGGCCAGCAGTCCGGCCCCGGCCGGCTCCGCCTGCCAGCTCGCGTACGTCTGCTCGGCGGCGTCCGCCGCCGCGGACCGAATCAGCTGGCCCAGGCTCGTCTCGAGGGCGACCTTCAGCTCCACGCCGGGCGCGGGGCGGCCGGTGAGCGCGGCGGCCAGGCGGTCCCGCAGCCGGCCGATCCGGGCCTGGAGCGTGGAGAGCAGCTCGCCGGTGCCGACGAACTCCTGCCACCGGGCCAGCACCTCGCCGCGCAGCACGGCACCATCACGTATCCCGTGCTCCACCGCGCCGAGCGCCGTGCCGTACGCCGAGCGGACCCGCTCCTGCAGGGCCCCTGCCGTGCGGACCTGCTCCTCGGCTGCTGCCGCGAGCCCGACGACGAGCGGCCCGGTCGCGGCGACCGCGCCTGCCACGGTCTGCCGGACCACCCCGGCCCGGGCCGCCGCGTCCCGGGCGAGCGTGGCGAGCCAGCCGCGCAGCGGCGCGACCACCTTCTCCGGCAGCAGTCCCTGGCCGTCAACTGACGTCTCCGGCACCACGAACAGCGTCGCGCCGGCGAACCCGTGCTCCGCCAGCATCTCGGTGAAGTGCTCGGTAACCTCCCGCGCCCCCTCCGGCGGCACCCGGTCGAGCACGAGCGCGACCGCCGCACCCCGCTCCCGGGCGGTGGCCAGCGCCCCCCACGGTACGGCGTCCGCGTAGCGCGCCGCGGTCGTGACGAAAAGCCAGAGGTCGGCGGCGGCCAGCAGCTGGCCGGCGAGCATGCGGTTCGCGTCCACGACCGAGTCGATGTCCGGCGCGTCCAGCAGCGCGAGCCCCGGGGTCAGTGCCGGCGCCGAGACGATCTGGAGGGTCTGGGTGTCACGGGCCAGACCGGCGGTGCGGGTCAGGCCGGGCAGCAGGTTGGGCCGGCCGAACCAGGGCGCGTCGGCCGGGTGGCACACCAGGACCGGTGCCCGGGTGGTCGGGCGCAGCACGCCCGCTGCGCTGACCGGTGCGCTCACCAGGCTGTTGACCAGGGTGGACTTGCCCGCGCCCGTGGAGCCGCCGACCACCGCCAGCAGTGGGGCGTCGAGCCGGGCGAGCCGGGGCAGGAGGTAGTCGTCGAGCTGTGCCACGAGCGCGGCCGAGGCCGCCCGGGCCTGGGCCGCCGCGGGCAGCGCGAGCGGGTAGCTGGCTCCGGACACCGCCGTCCGCAGCTCGGTCAGGGCATGCCCGAGCCGGTCCACCGCAGTCGCCGGTGCCGGCTGTGCCGGCCGCGCCGCCGGAACCCGCACCTCACCGTCCGTCGACACGCGATAAAGCCTGCCTGATCATCAGGGGCCGGACAACACTCCCGGTGCGCGGGATCGGGCCGCTCCCCGTAGCTGGCGTGGTCACCGTATGTTCGTACCCTGATCCAGTTGCGTCCATGCGGCTCAACTCCGACTTGACGCACCCGCCGCGCGTGGCAGTATTGAGTCTGCTCCACTCAACTTGGGGTCGGCCGCGACCTGCGGCGGCCTTGATCGGCTCAGTACCTGGAGGAACAGGAACATGGCACGTGCGGTCGGCATCGACCTCGGGACGACCAACTCGGTCGTCAGCGTTCTCGAGGGCGGCGAGCCCACTGTGATCGCCAACGCCGAAGGGTCGCGCACGACACCGTCGATCGTGGCGTTCGCGCGCAACGGCGAGGTGCTCGTCGGCGAGGTCGCCAAGCGGCAGGCGGTCACCAACCCGGACCGGACGATCCGGTCTGTCAAGCGTGAGATGGGCACCAACTGGTCCATCGACGTCGATGGC
>DASSUC010000188.1:0-5250 GCA_035707405.1 Micromonosporaceae bacterium
TGGTGCTGGTCGCGGTCGGGTTCCGCGAGCCGACAACCTTGTTGGTACGCCGGTCGAGCAGGGCCCAGGACCAGAAGCCGGGGGTGTTGACCTGCACCCGGCCGGGAACCATGCGCACGCTCGCCAGCGCGGGCCCGGCCAAGGGCGCCGCGGGCGAGGCCGGGGCGGCCGGCGTGGCGGGCGCTCTCTGCGGTGCCCGGGTGCCGGCCGGCGTGACCCAGACCGGCGCCGCGGTGACAGCCGGGACGGCGTCCGCCGCGTGCACCACCCCGGCGCCGCAGAGCAGGGGCGTGACGAGCAGCCCGACGCGCACGTACCAGGCGCGTCGCGACCAAGCCTTGACCACCGGATGAGATAAGCGCCTCCCGGGCGGCTGGTCAATAGGCATCTGGTACGACATCGCGCTGTCGATGCTGCGGTCGGGTGCCGCTACTGCGGCACGGCCGGCCGGGTCACCAGCTGCTGGGTGACGCTGCGGCAGATCTCCGCGCCCTGCGCCAGGCCGTCCGGGATGGGTGCCCCGCTCCGCCAGGCGCCGTACGGGTACTGTGCCTGCACGGCGAGCACCCAGTCCTCGCCGATCGCCAGGCAGTTGATGTGCCAGCGCCCGTCCGGGTGGTACCACCAGCCGTTCTTGATGGACACCGTCGGCGCGATCGCGGCCGGCAGGCCGTCGATGATCCCCCACCGGCCGCCACCCGTGTGCTTCTGCTGGTAGGTGACTGTGCCGCGGACCTGGCGCATCTCCTCGAGCACCCACCCGGTCCAGGGGCCGGCGGCGCGCTCGTCGGCGATGCACAGCCCCATCCGCACCATGTCCCGCGCCGACATCTGGGTCAGGCTCCACCAGCCGGTGTAGAGCTTGGTCTCGGTGAGGCCGCAGGTCTTGATCAGGCGGGTGATCACCGCGTCCTTGCCGCCCTGCTGGTACGCCCACTGTGCGGCGTAGTCGTCGCTGTCCCGGATGGCCGTGCTCAGCCGCTTCAGGACATCTGCGGTGGGCGTCTGCCTGCGCTCGGCGGCCCGGCGCAGGTAGTCCGAGACGATCCACGCCTTGATCATGGACTCGGTGGTGTTGGTCCTGGTGAGGTTCGGCGAGCCGCTGATCTCCAGCGTGGTGCGGTCGAGCAGCGCCCAGGACCAGAACGGTGGGGTGGGGCGCAGCGAGACCGGGCCGGGCCGCAGGGTCGGCGGTGGCGGCGGCGGCTGGATCAGGGTCTGGATCGAGTCCAGGGCCCGCTGCCTGGCACCGGGGGCGGCCGGCCCCGCCTCGCTGCGCACCAGGCGGACCGCCTGTGCCAGCAGGAGGGCACCGGCCAGGGTCGCGACGACCACGACTCCGATCAGGATCACTCGGGTACGCATCGGCGCATCTCCAGGGGGCGGGCTTGGGCGACCCAGCGCAGGCGTGTTGATCGAGGGTCGCGACCGCTTGAAGTCTACGTCGCTGGCCAGTTCGCGCCACCCCGCGGCCCGGCTGGCGGATGCCCCGCGCGGCGGCGCTCGAATGTTACAGGACGTTGCGTTGGTGGAAGGGGACTGTAACACTGCCTGGTATGTACGGGAACGACTTCGAGCAACCCGGCGCGGCCACGCTGCTCGACGAGGTTGAGGCGGCCGAGCAGGCGCTGCGGGCCGCGGCCGAGCGCCGGGTCGCCGCGGCGCGGGGCGGCGCCGGTGACGCCGGTGACGCAGAGGCCGAGCTGCAGGAGTACTTCGACGCGGTGGTGGCCGCCGACCAGAAGATCGAGCCGCGGGACTGGATGCCGGAGGCGTACCGCAGGACGCTGGTCCGGCAGATCGCCCAGCACGCGCACTCGGAGATCATCGGGATGCAGCCGGAGGGCAACTGGATCTCCCGCGCCCCTTCCCTGAAGCGCAAGGCGATCCTGCTCGCCAAGGTGCAGGACGAGGCGGGCCACGGGCTCTACCTCTACGCCGCCGCGGAGACCCTGGGCATCGACCGCGCGGAGCTGGTCGGGCTGCTGCTCACCGGGCGGCAGAAGTACAGCTCGATCTTCAACTACCCGACCCTGACCTGGGCCGACGTCGGTGCGATCGGCTGGCTTGTGGACGGCGCGGCGATCGTCAACCAGGTGCCGCTGTGCCGCTGCTCGTACGGGCCGTACGCCCGGGCGATGATCCGGATCTGCAAGGAGGAGTCGTTCCACCAGCGCCAGGGGTACGAGATCCTCTACACGCTCGCCCACGGCACGCCCGAGCAGAAGGCGATGGCGCAGGACGCGGTGGACCGCTGGTGGTACCCGTCGCTGGCGATGTTCGGCCCGCCGGACACCGCGTCGACCCACTCCGAGCAGTCGATGGCCTGGAAGATCAAGCGCTTCTCAAACGACGACCTGCGCCAGCGCTTCGTCGACATGTGCGTGCCGCAGGCGCAGGTGCTGGACCTCTCGATCCCAGACCCGGACCTGCGGTGGAACGACGAGCGCGGGGCGTACGACTACACCCAGCCCGACTATGACGAGCTGTTCCGGGTGATCCGGGGCGACGGCCCGTGCAACCGGCAGCGGATGGCGCACCGGCGCCGCGCCGACGCCGACGGCGCCTGGGTGCGCGAGGCCGCCGCGGCGTACGCCGCCAAGCACGCCGCCCGCCCGGCGGAGGTGGCCGCGTGAGCGGGCAGAGCGAGCCGGGCGGCTGGCCGCTGTGGGAGGTGTTCGTGCGGCCCCGGCGCGGCCTGTCCCACTCGCACGTCGGCAGCGTGCACGCGCCCGACGCGGCGCTGGCGCTGCGCAACGCCCGGGACGTGTTCACCCGCCGGCAGGAGGGGGTCTCGATCTGGGTGGTGCCGGCCACGGCGATCACCGCGTCGAGCCCGGACGAGAAGGACGCGTTCTTCGACCCGGCGGCGGACAAGGTCTACCGGCACCCCACTTTTTACGAGGTACCGGAGGGGGTGGCACACCTGTGACACTCACCGGCACCCCGACCGTGGCGCAGCTGCTGTGCCTGGGCGACGACGCGCTGGTCGCGGCGCAGCGCCTGGGGCAGTGGTGCTCCCGGGCACCGGAGATGGAGGAGGACGTCGCGCTGGCCAACATCGCGCTGGACCAGCTCGGCGCGGCCCGGCTGCTGCTGTCGTACGCGGGCGACCTGGAGGGCGCCGGGCGCGACGAGGACGCGCTGGCGTTCCTGCGGGACGACCGCGACTTCCGTAGCTGCCTGCTGGTGGAGCTGCCCGACCCGGACTTCGCGCACACCATCGCCAAGCTGCTGTTCCTCGCGGCGTACCAGCGGCTGCACTACGAGCGCCTGGCGGCCGGGGCGGACGAGCGGCTGGCCTCGATCGCGGCGAAGGCGGTCAAGGAGTCGGCCTACCACCTCGACCACGCCACGCTGTGGACGCTGCGGCTGGGCGACGGGACGGCCGGGTCGCACCGGCGCATGCAGGCCGCGGTGGACGAGGTCTGGCCGTACCCGCACGAGCTCTTCGAGGACGACCCGGACCTGCGCGGCGCGTGGCTGTCCATTGTGGAGCCGGTGCTCGCCGAGGCGACGCTGGAGCGGCCGGCCGACGGCTGGGCGCCCACCGGCGGGCGGTCGGGCCGGCACACCGAGCACCTGAGCTACCTGCTCGCCGAGATGCAGGTGCTGCACCGCGCCCACCCGGGGGCACGATGGTGACCGCGCAGCTGCGGCGGGTGGCCGGGTCCGTGGTCGACCCGGAGCTGCGTGCGGTGACCATCGAGGAGCTGGGCATCCTGCGCGACGTGGGTGTCGATCCGGACAGCGGCCGGGTGGTCGTCACGATCACCCCGACCTACGCCGGCTGCCCGGCCATGGACACCATCCGCGCCGACATCCGGCAGGCCCTGGCCGTGGCCGGCCACCCGGACGCCGAGGTGCGTACGGTCCTGTCGCCCGCCTGGTCGACCGACCGGATCAGCGAGGCGGGCCGGGCCAAGCTGGCCGCCGCCGGCATCGCCCCGCCCGGCCCGGCCGGTGGCGGGCCCGGCCCGGGCCGGGGTACGGCCGGTCCGGTGGCGCTGGCGCTGTCGGTCCGGTGCCCGCGGTGCGGCTCACCGCAGACCGAGCAGCTGTCCCGGTTCGGCTCGACGGCGTGCAAGGCGCTCTGGCGCTGCCGGGCCTGCCTGGAGCCGTTCGAGCACATCAAGGCGCTGTGATGCGCCCCGACGGAGCTGACTGGCGGGTGCCGGCGTGAGCAGCGTGACCGTCAGCACGCCGGTACGCCGCCGCCCGGTCTTCCACGCGCTGCCGGTGGTCGCGGTGGACCGGCTCACCGACGACTCGGTGGCGATCGCGTTCTGCGTGCCGGAGCCGCTGCGCGAGGCGTACGCGTTCCGGGCCGGCCAGCACCTGACGGTGCGCCGCATCGAGCCGGCGACCGGGGAGGACGTGCGGCGGTCGTACTCGATCTGCTCGACCCCGGACCAGCTGGCCCGGACGGGCCTGCTGCGCATCGGGGTGAAGGAGATCCCGGGCGGCGCGTTCTCGGCCTACGCGGCGCGGGAGCTGACCGTCGGCGGCACGGTGGAGGTCATGCCACCGCTGGGCCACTTCACGACCGCGTTCGACCCGGCCCGCTCGCGCCACTACGCGGCCATCGCGGCCGGCTCCGGCATCACGCCGGTGCTCTCGCTGCTGGCGACCGGGCTCGGCACCGAGCCGGGCAGCCGGTTCACGCTGCTCTACGGCAACCGGTACGCCCGGTCGGTGATGTTCGTGGAGGAGCTGGCCGACCTCAAGGACCGCTACCCGGCCCGGCTGCACGTGGTGCACGTGCTCTCCCGGGAGCCGCAGGAGGCCGAGCTGCTCTCCGGCCGGCTGGACGCGCGGCGGCTGCGCCGGGTCCTGGACACCCTGCTGCCGGTGGAGACGGTGGACGAGTGGTTCCTGTGCGGGCCGTACGGCATGGTCGTCGACGCGCGGGGGGTGCTGGCCGAGCGGGGCGTGCCCGACCCGTCCGTGCACACCGAGCTGTTCCATGTGGACGAGGGGCCACCGGTGGCCCGCCGGCGCACCCCGGCCACGGCCGGCGCGCCGGACACCGCCGAGGTGACGATCGTGCTCGACGGGCGGGCGTCGACCTTCTCGATGGGGCGCGACGAGCGGGTCCTCGACGCGGCGCTGCGGGTGCGCAGCGAGCTGCCGTACGCGTGCAAGGGCGGGGTCTGCTCCACCTGCCGGGCCCGGGTGGTCGACGGCGAGGTGAAGATGGCCCGCAACTGGGCCCTGGAGCCCGACGAGCTGGCCGCGGGCTACGTGCTG
>DASSUC010000189.1:0-37028 GCA_035707405.1 Micromonosporaceae bacterium
CTTGCTAGACGACATCCCCTCGCAGCGGCATGGCGCGCCCTCGACCGTGAACTTGACCGCTTCATCACCGCCGGGCTGGCCGCCGCCTGAACCAAAACTTGACTCAACCGGAAACACCGTCCCGGGCAAGCGGAACTAGCACCGTCCGCCGGGCGCCCCAGGGCGCCAGTATTGATTACGCGCCGTTACGACGCTGGCGGGTTGCGGCTCGTTCGAGCGCACCCAACTCGCGGTCGAGGTCGTCGACGCTGGCCGTGGGCAGGTTGTTGAGCCATTCCTCGAAGCGGCGGCGGGGGACGACCCACCGGCCGCCCATCTTGCGGGCGGGGATGTCGCCCGAGCGGATCAGGGCGTACGTCGAGCCAAGCGAGAGTGAGAGCTGGTAGGCGACCTCCTTGACGGTGTAGACAGCCCGCCCGACCGGGGCGAGGGTGCCGCTGCCGGCCGGCTGGTTGGTTGGCTCGGGGCGGTGGGGCAGCGGGATGACGTTGGTCCGTTCGGTGGCGGTGCTCACTGGTGGCGTTCCTTCCGGCATCGGTGGGCGGTGTCGATGTCGTGCTGGCAGTTGGGGCAGAGGCCGTAGCCGAGGAGGATCGGGCCGAACGCGGCGGCTGCAGCGTGCAGTCGTGGCGCGTGCCGGTGGCATCTGTCGCATGTGGAGTCTTCGACCGTGCTCGGGCGTAGCTGGCGGATGCACAGCGGGCAGACCAGCCGGCCGGGTGCCCACACGGCGGCGTGCACGACGCGCTGGGCGGGGCCGATGTGCGGACACAGGTGGGCGGTGCCGTAGGCGAGCGCGAGACCAAGCGCGGCGGCGTGCCCGGCCAGCCAGGGATGCGGGCGGACGTGGGACAGCCGGGTACCCGCACCCCGGTGGTGGGCGGCGTGCAGGGTGCGCTCGGCATCGGCGTTGGCGGCGGTGAGCTGGTCGGCCAGCGCGGTCAGGTGCGGGGCGGTCATGCTGCGACTCCCGGGACGCTTACGGACAGTGATGGGCGGCGGCCGTTGTGGGCCGTTGGGGTGCCGGTCGGTCCGGGGTGTGCGGTTACATCGGTTACAGCGGTTACATGCCTGGTCAGGCCGGTAACCGGATCTTGGGGCGTAACCGCTACATCGGTTACATGACCTTGGGGCGTAACCGCTGTAACCGATGCCCCGGCGGTGCGGTTACCGTCGTCAGCGCTGTGACCTGCGGCGTAACCGCTGTAACCGATGTAACCGCGTAGGCCGGAAAGGTAGCGGTCCCAGACGTCGCCAAGACCGACGTTGCCGGTTGTCGGATACGTTGTGTAACCCTTCGTCGGACGTCCGTCCGCGTCCCGGATCGGTGTCGGGCCGACGTCGTAGCGGCCAAGCTCCTTGGCCAGGCGCCGGGCGTCGAGGGGCTTGCCGCCCAGGTCGGCCCACGGCGCGGTCTCGATCGCGACCAGCGCGTCAAGAATCTCGACAGTGGGCATCCGGTCCCGCCCGGCGAACACCGCGTGCAGGTCGGCCAACAGCCGAGTGCCGAAGGTGGGCGTCTCGGCGGCGGTGAGCACGAAGTGCCGGCAGGCTTCCCGCCCGGCGTCCGGCCACCGCTGTCCCGCTGCGTCGGCGATGGCGAGCAGCGCCCGCCAGACCTCGGCAGCCCGGTCCACCACACCGTTGGGCATGACCGGCCGGGCGGTGGCCAGGGTGTTCGCGACCTCGGCGGCCCACGTGGCCAGGCGCTCGCGGATCGGCTCGGCGAGCTGTTCGGCTTCCTGTTCCTCGAACGGCTCGACCGGCTCACCGGAGGCCCGGCGGCGCATGTGGATGGTGACCGCGCGGGTCAGGATGGTGGCCGGCATGTTCCCGGCCAGGCCAGCCAGCGCGACCGGGGAGAACACGGAGAAGCGTTGTACGGCGATGCTTTTGGCGTCCCCGACGCACCGGGCGATGGTCGCGCCACGCTTGTACCCGGCGTTAAGCAGCGCGCGGAGGTCTTCATGGTTGCCGCTGTTGCGCGGGTTGAAGATTGCGTCTACCTCGTCGAAAAGGATCGTGTGGGGGTGGGCGCTGACCAGCCGGAACAGGGCGGCGGTGCTGATCGAGATGGTCATCTCGGGGTGGCGGCAGAGCAGGTTGAGCAGCTCCAGCACCCGGGTCTTGCCCGAGCCGGGCTCGGCGCTGTCGAGCACTAGCCGGGGGGTGACGTAGAAGCAGCCCACGGCGTGGGTGTGGGCGGCCCACAGGGTCACCGCGGTCAGGGCGTGCTGGGTGGGGAAGGCGACGTAGCGGGCGACGAACGCGGCGACCTCATCCAGCACGGCGGCGCCTGGCGTCGACACGCTGTCGACACCCTGTCGCACGTCCGGCCACCCCGCTCGTGTTTCAGCAGCTCTGTGGCTGGGTGGTGAGGTGCCCCCCGCCCGCGCGGGCCACGGCCCGTCGGTGATGGTGTCGCCTGGCGCGGGGGGCATCCCAGGACCGGCTGAAACACGGGGAGGGCGCGGCGGGGGCGAGGCTTGCGTGGCGGGGTCTGGGCTGGTGTCAGGTGGCGGGTGGTTGGCTGTCAAGATGCACGCTCCTTGGCGTCAGGCGCGGCGTGGGGTTTCGCAGGTAGAGCCGGGGTTGATGACGCGCGTCAGCCGGTCAGGCTGGTGGCGTCAGCGGCGGACGTTCGGGTGACCGGCCGGTGACGCTGGCCATGCGCCGCGAAGCGGCGCCAGGAGTGAGCCCGGCCGCAGGCCGGGCCTGTCTGCTCTTTGGTCTGTGAGCCCGTGAACGCTGTGGAGTTGTCAAGGAACCTGCGGACGGCGAGCCGCCCAGCAACAAGACCGGCGTGCTCCGGCGGGGTCCGCGACTCGGGGTAGGTGACCGGACGCGCCTTCCCTGGTGGCCAGGGCCTACCGGCCTTGACGTGTCCGGGTGCGTGTCCGCCCTATGTCCGCGTCGGTGTCCGGTGCGTGTCCGGTCCGGTGACCGGCAGGGGCGGCGGTCAGGCTGCGGCCCGGCGGCTGGACCGGGTGGGGTGTGGCGTCTGGCACCCGGCGTACGTGCACCCCGGCCGCCCGCAGCCCCGGCACCGGCGTGCCGCGAGCGCGGTGACCACGAACACGGGCGGCTCGGTCAGGGTGGCCGGCAGTACCCGGTTCGCCTGCGCGGCCAGGCCAGCGGGGTCGACCTCGACCACACCGTTGAGGCAGCTGTGGCAGTCGGCCAGCTGACCGAAGCCGTCGCAGTCCTCGCACGGCGCCCACAGCGACCGCTCGTGCAGCTGCGCGCACCGCAGCGACTCACACCACCGCTTCGCGCAGTACAGGCACACCCCGGCGAAGTTGCACCGCGACGGCCGGAACACCCCGGCACCGGCCGCGATGGTCATCATGCTCGGGCTGTCGCCGGCCGGCGGGGCGGAGATAGGCTTGATCTGCATCTTCGCGTCCTTCCTAGGGATCTTGATGCACCGGCCTCGGCGGGCTCCACCCCGCCGGGGCCTTTCGTTTGTCGTCTGTTGTGGCGTTTAGCCATCCCTAGACGAGAGTTACCGTACACCCATGCCTAGACGCCTGTCTAGTGATGGCTGAACGTTGGGCGTATGCTGGCCTAGTGAGTGATGAGGACAGCGCGGACGTCACGCGCCTCGATGGGTCCCTGAAGGACTTCCGCCGTGCGTACGCCGACGCTGAGGCGGCAATCGAGGCGATGCCGGACCCAGAACGGGCGTTCGCCGAGGCATCCGCGCTCCGTGTCGTCACCGACGAACTTCAGGGGAGCGCGGCCATGCTGCGGGCACGCATGGCGCATCGCGTCTACAAGACGCACGATCTGTCGCTTGCCGCTCTGGCTGAGCGGCTCGACGTCTCCAAGGCGCGCGCAGATCAGCTCATCCGCCTGGCCCGGGAACACGATGCGGGCAAGGCCCTTGATGGCCGTTCCGCCTAGAACCGTTGTCATGCAACAAGAAAAGCCGATAACCGTTGGCGTCGACAGTGTCATTGCCGGTGACACCGGTCTATCACTGGCTCGTGTCACCATCGGCCAAGCTGGATAATGGGAGGTCTCGATGGCGGACGACCGGCCGGGTTGGGCGCGCCGCATGTGTGCCGAGCGAGCGGCGCGCGGTTGGTCGCAGGCCCGCGCGGTCGATGCCATGCGCGCGCACGCTGGCGACGACAAGCTCACCGGTACTGCGAGCCTGTTGCGCAACTGGAAGCGTTGGGAATCAGGCGAAGTAGAGCCTGACAACTTCTACAAGCCTTTGATAGCAGCGACTTTCGGCACTGTCACGGCAGCATTCTTCCCCCGGGAGAAGCCAGACCTTGACTCTCACCTGCTTAGCGGCACGGGCATGGACACGCTCGAACTCGTGTCGCGGCTGCGGGTCTCCGACGTGTCGCCAGCCACGATCGAGGCTATGCACATCGCGGTGGAGCGGCTGAACTGCGAGTACTCGCACACGGCGCCGGATAGCCTTCTGGTCGAAGGACGCGCATGGCTCCAGCGGCTGAACTCGTTGCGGGACGGGCGATTGACGCTCTCACAGCATCGCGAGGTGCTGTCGCTGGCCGGCGAGGTCGCGCGCCTGGTCGGCTGCGTCGAGTACGACATGGGTCTGCGTGACACCGCCGAGGCGACGCGCCGGGCAGCTCTGACGCTCGGGGAAGAGTCGGGCAACGCCGACGTTGTTGGTTGGGCTCACGAGATGCGCAGTTGGTACGCGCTGACGCAAGGCCAGTACCGCGCGGCGATCGTTGCCGCGCAGGCCGGGCTGAAGGCTGTCGGCACGACGCACAGCGTTGCCGTACAGCTCTCCGCGCACCAGGCCAAGGCGTGGGCGCGCATCGGCGACCGCCGCCAGGTCGAAGTCGCGCTCGACACGGGCCGTGGCGTGCTGGAAGCCTTGCCGTACCCCGAAAACCTCGACAACCATTTCGTTATTGACCCGCAGAAGTGGGACTTCTATACGATGGACTGCTACCGGCTCGTAGAGGAAGACAACCTCGCCGAGACGTACGCGCTGGAGGTCATCCGCTCCTCAGTGGACCCTGACGGCACGGTGCGAAAGCCGATGCGCGTTGCCGAGGCTCACGTGACCCTAGGCGTGGTTGCCGCCCGGCGCGGTGCGCTTGAGGCTGCCCTCGCCGCGGGCCGCGCGGCGCTGTCGGAGGGCCGTCGGTCGCTGCCGTCCCTCGCTATGCACACCAGCGAGTTAGCGACCGTGCTCCGCGAGCACTTCCCCGGTGAGCCGGCCGTGGGGGAGTACCTCGACGAGTTGCGAGCCTTAACGTCACCCTAGGCGGGCCGAGATCTTGGCTCAGCGTGGCTCTCAGCGGGCTGGTCGTGGTCGTCGTGGGACAGCAAACGCGACCGCCGGTCTCCGTCGTCGGCAGAAAGTCGGCACAACGCCTGCGTAGCGACAGCAGCGGACGACAACAGATGACAGGCGCGCGTGCAGGTGACGCGACCGGTCTGCGCCCGCTACCAGGGCATTGATGATTTTGCAAGGCGGGGGTTAGGGGTTCAAGTCCCCTCGTCTCCACAGTCGTAGCTCCGCCGCAACGCTGCTGCTGCGGCGAACGCCGCAAGCCGGACCACAGGCGGAGGGGTACCAAACGGGTCAAGTGTTTGACACTATGTCTGACACAGAGCAACACTGTCTGACATGACGGCTGAACGGGCTTCGATAACCACGCGGGATCTCAGCCGCCGTGTGGCGAGCGTGCTTGACCGGGTCGAACACGGCGAGCGGTTAGTCGTGACCCGCGACGGTGAGCCGATTGCAGAGATCATCCCTATCGACCGGGCACAGCGGGTGCTCGCGCGGTGGGTCAAGGACGGACTCATCTCCGAGCTACCCGGGGCTCACTCGGCCAAGGCGGCGACTGTGTCGGCCGCCGCCCGTAGCCTGCTCCCGGTTCCTGCGGGACCGACGGCAACGGAGGTGCTGCTGCAGCTGCGTGAGGACGAACGCGCGTGATATACCTGGACACCAGTGCGATTCTCAAGCTGCTACGCCGGGAAGCCGAGACCGATGCGTTGCTCGACCATCTCGACGCGCACGCTCAACAGGACCTCATCACTTCTGCGCTCGCCACAGTCGAGACAGCCCGGGCGTTGACCGCACTCGGCGAGACGGAGGTAGCCGCCCGCGCCATCCATGGTCCAGACCGCATCAACGTTGGCACAAGCGTCATTCCTGCCCTGGCGATCTCCACCGCAGTCCTCGATCTCGCGCGGCCGTTGCCGTCGACTGTGCTCCGTTCCCTGGACGCCATCCATATCGCCACAGCCAAGCTGGCGGAGACCAGCCTTGACCACCTCATTACATACGACAAGCGGATGCTCGTGGCGGCGGATGCTGTCGGCCTGCGGGCTGTGGCACCGTACTGATCCCCATGGAGGATGCCACCTCGACCAGCGGCGCATCAATGGATGAGTCTTCAGGCGGCGGCGAACCAATGGCGTCCTGTGGTCGAGGTGCTCAGGATGCGCAACACCGAGGTCGAACTCGTCGTCGGCGCCTCGGCGCCGTAGCCGGTGGCTACTCACCCGTGTTGGTCGTGTCGATCATTTGGTCACGTGTTTCGAGGTAGCCCACGACCTCGGCCCAAGTGGAAGCGGCCTTGGGGTCGACGGCACCCGAGGAGGGTGCCGTCGGTAGGAACCGACGATGGTCATACCGGCGCGCTGACGTTGAATGCCGCATGTCGACCAACCCGGCGACACGCATCAGATGGGCCCGGCCGCTGCGTGCTCGATAGGCCAGCACCTGCCCAATGCTCAGCGAGGACCTGGGGCAACGGCGACGGTGAACCTTGCGCGGGGCGGGCTGCGGACCCTCAACCTGGGCGCGGACCCTCGCCAGGGTGACGGCGCGTCGGCGAACCGCACCGGGACCGGCCTCCTGCCACCGGTCCACGTCACCTCCCGCGTCGAGGATGGTCAGCGCCTGGCGGCGGGTCTCATCGCTGAGCCGCCCGAACTTCGACTGGGTGAACGCCAGGGCCAGCCAGACGACGACCCGTTCGGCCGGATCATCAAGCTCCTCTGCGAACTGACGCAGCACTTTGGCTTCGGCCTCGCTGTCGCCGGCGCCGTCTTCCAGCGCCTCCTGGTACTCGGCCCGTACGTCGCAAGCCGTGTCATCCGAGAACAAGCGTGGCCCGTCGGCACCCACGGTGCGACGGTATCCGGCGAGGTGCTGGCACCCTCGGTCAGCCGGCTGGTCGCGGTCTCGTACCCACGTGGCCGTGGCGCTCGACGACAGCCGTCCTACCGCCCCTCGCCGGCGAATGAGGGCACCGTGGCAGTCCATGGCCGCATCGATCATCGTTACCAGCCGTGAGTGCGGATCAGGTCATTGTGCTCTGGCGCCAGTTTCCCGTTTTGGTAATGCCGACAGTAACGGTCACACCGCGCTGCGGGCACCAAACGTACCGGAAGCCCAGCCGGCTCTTTAACGGACAGGGCCGTTCGGCCCCATCCGGTGGGGACGACCGCCCCTGAAATCAGGTGCGTGTCGGTGCGAGCGTCGAGACAACGGCAGGAATCTGTTAGGCGAAAAGGTGAGGGACATGCGACCAGAGAAGCGGCTGGAAACGGTCTTCACGCGTCGGGCGTTCCTGGCCGGCGCCACAGTGTCGGGCGCGCTGCTCGCCACCGGAGGCGCCGGCGTGGCGGGCACCACCCGGGTGCTGGCGGCCGGCGGTGGCGGCGCCATCACCCGCTACCCGCTCTACGTACCGCCGGCCGCCGGCCTGAGCAGCGCATTCACGCTGAGCTCCAGGCCTGGCCAGGTCGACCTGGGCGGCGGCAGGTTGTCCACCGCTTGGGTCTACAACGGGTCAATGCCTGGCCCGTCCTTCCGGGCCCGCACCGGTGATGTCGCACAAATTACTCTGGTCAATGGACTGCCACAGGAGACCATCACCCACTGGCACGGGATGATCGTCGACCACCCGAATGACGGGCACCCGGTCTACGCAGTCCCGCCGGGTGGCACGTACACCTACTCCTTCCCGATCAGGCAGCGGGCCGCGTTCAACTGGTACCACCCGCACCCGCACATGCTGACCGGGCAGCAGGTGGCGCTCGGGCTGGCCGGAGCGTTCATCATCAACGACGCCGAGGAGGACGCGCTCGGGCTGCCCAGCGGGGCGTACGAGGTGCCGCTCGTCGTCCGCGACGCGAGCCTGGACACCACCGGGAACCTGCAGTACAAGCCGCGTAGCGGCGGCTTCCTCGGTGACGTCCCGCTGGTCAACGGCACGCGGGATGCCTACCTCAACGTCGACACGGCGCTCTACCGGTTCCGCGTGCTCGGCGGCGCGAACGCCCGGATCTTCGGTCTCACGCTGAGCAACGGCGCCGCGTTCACGCTGATCGGGAACGACGGCGGGCTGCTGGCGTCGGCGGTGCCGGTCACCCGGGTGGACATCTCGCCGGGTGAGCGGGTCGACCTGCTGGTCGACTTCCGCAACCTGCCGGTGGGCACGCGGGTGATGCTGCGCGATGCCCGGGCCGGCTGGGACCTGCTGGAGCTCCGCGTCACCCGCCAGGTCAGCGACCCGACGCCGGTCCCCACGGCGCTGTCCACGATCACCCCGCTGGCCGGCCCGGTACGGACGCGGACCTTCAGCTTCGATGGCATGAGCAAGATCAATGGCCTCGAGTACGACGTGAACCGCATCGACTTCTCGGTGCCCTTCGGTGAGGTGGAGCTCTGGCGCTTCCTCACCAGCGGCAACGCCCCGCACCCGGTGCACGTGCACGGTGCGTCGTTCCAGGTGGTGTCGCGTACGGGTGGGCGTGGTCGCCTCTTCCCGTGGGAGACCGGGTGGAAGGACACGGTGCTGCTGGAGGACCGGGAGACAGTCGAGGTGCTCATCCGGTTCGACGCGTACCGCGGTGAGTACCTGATGCACTGCCACAAGCTCGAACACGAGGACATGGGCATGATGTCCAACTTCGTAGTCGTCTGACAGCGATCGGGTCGGCGCCTACCATCGCTGGTGTGGTGCAGGTCCGGATGAGCATGACCGACCTGGCCGGGATGCGCTTTGCGTACTCCCCGCTCGCCGAGGTCGCCGAGAGCCTTTGGATGATCTCGTCCGGGCGGATCCGGCCCCCGTACCGGGGCTGGTTCGAGGCGGTCCGGGGCCGGCTGCGCCGTGCCGACCTGCGGTTGCTCACCGCGGTGGTGCCGGCCCGGCCCATGGTGGCGAGGTTCCTCTTCACCGGCGGCCATGACCCGAGCACGACCATCGAGCAACAGCTTGAGCTGGTACGCGAGCTGCCGCCGGACGTGATCCGCGGGGAGCTCTGCGACGTGTGGGGCGACGGGCCGATGCCGGCGCTCGTGCAGCAGCTGGCCGGCGACCCGTCGGGCGCGTGCCGCCTGGCCGACGCGCTGTGGGACTACTGGTCGGTGGCGATCGAACCGCACTGGTCGCGCATCCGGTCGGTCCTTGACGCCGATGTCGTCTACCGCGCCTCCGGGCTGCCCAAGGCCGGCGTCGCCGGGCTGGTCACCGGTCTGCACCCGAAGGTCAGCATGGACGACAAGGGGCTGCGGGTCGGCGGTGGGACGGTCGGCGGGGAAGATCTCGCCGGGGCGGGGCTGCTGCTCGTGCCGTCCGCGTTCGCCTGGCCGCACGTCGTGCTCTCCCCCCGGTACGACGCCAACCCGCCGAACCTTGTCTATCCGGCGCGCGGCGTCGGGGACCTGTGGGAAGCGACCGGGACGCAGGCGTACGACGGAGCGCTGGCGGCGCTGCTCGGTCGCAGCCGGGCGGCGATCCTCGCGGCGCTGGAACTTCCCTACTCGACCACTGAGCTGGCGGCGAAGCTGGGGCAGAGCCCGCCCGCGGTGAGCCAGCACCTGTCCGTGCTCCGGCGCAGCGGGCTGGTGACCTCCTGGCGGGTGGGGCGCAGCGTGCTCTACCAGCGCACGGCGCTAGCCACGAGCGTGGTGGAGGCGAGCCGGCCGGGCGGGTCAGGGTGACCGGCCCGCCGGGCAGGAGTCCGGCTGCCGCGCCGCCAGCCGCAGCTCTCCCATAGGGGGTGCGAGCACCGCCAACGCCCGAGGGCCCGACCCTGGCGTGAACCGGGGCGTGACGGCGTACCGGTCGAAGATCGCCGCCGCACCGCGTCGGATCGCCTCGACCGCGGGGCCGCGCGCCGGGCAGGCGCCAGGACCGTCGGAGAAGGGTAGGTACGTTCCCTGCGGCGGCTGCGGCGCACCCCGCCACCGGTCAGGCAGGAAGCTCTCCGCGTCCGGCCACCACCTCGGGTCCCGGTGGATGACCGAGGACGCGACGATGACGTGGTCGCCTGCCCGGATGTGGCGGCCGCCGAGGGTGTGGTCCCGGCTCGACTCACGATAGATGCGCCACGAGCTGGGCCGCAGCCGCTGCGTCTCGAGCACCGCGCGGCGCAGCTGCCCGGCCGCCAGGTGGCCGGTCGGCGGGTGCACGGCGGTCATGGCGACGGTCCACTCCAGCGCCACCCCGGTCGCGCCCAGCAGCGCGGTCACCAGGCGCAGGTAGACCTCTGCACATTCGGAGGCGGTGAGCGCCGGGCGGAGCCGGGCGACAGTGTCGAGCAGGTCCTCGTCCGTGCGCGCAGGGATGTCGGGGCGGACCGAAAACTCGGCGGCGAGCCGCTGCTGCAAGGAGGCGAACACCTTTCCGGCCGGCGTCAACCGGTCGCCGCGGGTCATTGCGTCGACAAGGAGCGACTCGACAAAATGGTCGACAATATCGTCCACGGCCGGCGACCGGTGGGCGGACAGCACCGGCCGGTAAAGCTCCCGCATGAACCAGATGCCCCAGGACTGGAAGCGCGGGCAGGGCCGTGCGGCGAGCAGCTGTGCGGCGGCACCTGGATCCATTGCCTGCGGTGCGGCGGACAGCAGGTGCAACAGGCGCCGCGTGGTCGCTGCGCGCATCGCGGGTGGCAGCGGCCGGACCTGGTCGACCCGCAGGAACGCCGGCTTGACCGGGTAGGTCGGGGTGTCCTCGACGAGGACCTGGCGGGCCAGGTCGGGCGTTGTGACGACCCAGACCCCGCTCGCCGTACGGAAGATCCGCGCGCCGGCGCGCGTCTTCTCCTGCCAGCGCGCAGTCCGGCCCCACAGGCCTTTTCGGTACCACGCCATCAGTGCACGTCCTTCGACGGGTGTCATCTCTGGAATATCGAATGCCGGGTTCTTGGGCGGACGGTGGTCCACCCGCCCAAGAACCCCTGACCCCGTTGTTTAGTCGGGGTACATGTGGGGCCAGATACGGCCGACAAGCGGACCCCGCCGGGCGATCCGACGCATTGTCTCCCGGAACTTCTTCACACTCTCACCTCCCCCCGTATTCCCCCGTGGTAACAGGACCGTACGGAGGAACATGAGCCCCGGCAACGATTAAGCGAGTGCTTAACCGTCATAGGTGAGGATGGCGGCCGGCCGGGCCCGGGGCGACCTCCAACCGGACCGCAACCGAAACACAACGCGGCACCGCTGAGCTATGCCTGCGCGCACGCCACACCTCGAGGGCAGCCAACCAAGCAGGAGGAGGTACTGCGTGACCACTAAACTGTCCCGCCCGTTCGCCGTCGCGGTAGCGCTCGCGGTGACCGGCGGCGTGCTCGGCATCGGCCCGGCCGCCTCCGCGGAGCCCGCGGCGGTCACCCCCGGCACCGTCCGCTACGCCGACCTGCCGACCGCCGTTGAAGGCAGCTTCGTCGTGGTGCTTGCCGACAACACCAAGCCCGAGGACACCGAGCGGGTCACCGGCGAGCTCGTCGCCAAGTACGGCGGGAGCGTCCGCTTCACCTACACCGCGGCACTGCAGGGCTTCTCGGTGGACGCGACCGACGAGCAGGCGGCCCTGATGGCCGGCGACCCGCAGGTCAAGTACGTCGCCCAGGACCAGACCGTCGACCTCAACGTCTTCGTCCAGCCCAACCCGCCATCATGGGGCATCGACCGCATCGACGAGCGGTCGCTTCCGCTGGACGCCAAGTACCACTACGCCAACCTCGCCCCGTCCGTGCGGGCGTACGTCATCGACACCGGCATCCTGCTCGGCCACCAGGAGTTCGGCGGCCGGGCGGTGTGCGGCTTCGACCCGTTCGGCGGCGGCTGCGCGCCCTGCAACCAGGGCCACGGCACGCACGTCGCGGGCACCATCGGCGGCAGCACCGTCGGGGTCGCCAAGCGCGTCCAGATCGTCTCGGTACGGGTGTTCGGCTGCTCCGGCTCCACCACCTGGGCGGTCGTCATCGCCGGCGTCAACTACGTGACGCTGGCCCAGCAGCTCAACCCCGCGATCCGCAGCGTGGCGAACATGAGCCTCGGCGGCGGGGCGTTCCAGCCGGTCGACGACGCGGTCACCAACTCGATCAACGCGAACGTGCACTACTCGATCGCGGCCGGCAACTCCAACTTCAACGCCTGCAGCTTCTCGCCGGCCCGTACGCCGCTGGCGACCACGGTGGGCGCCACCACCAACACCGACAACCGCGCGGCCTTCTCCAACTTCGGTCCGTGCGTGGACCTGTTCGCGCCCGGCCAGAGCATCTACTCGGCCTGGAGCACCGCGGTGAACGCGTACAACACGATCAGCGGTACGTCCATGGCGGCGCCGCACGCGGCTGGCGTGGCCGCCCTGTGGCGGGAGCGCTTCCCCGCCGACAACGCGGTTGCCGTGAACGCGGCCCTGACCAACAACGCCACCCCGGGCGTGGTCATCAACCCGGGCCTCGGCTCACCGAACCTGCTGCTCTTCAGCGGCATGGTGCCGATGTAGCCCGGCCCGACCGGGGGGTGGTGGCCCCAGGCGCGCGGTCGCCTGGGGCCACCTGCCGCATGGCACGATGGCAGGCGTGCTGGGAACGCTGAAGACCGAGCCCGCTCTCGGCCGCCCCGACCTGCTCGCCGCGCCGGTGCGGCGCGCGCTGGAGCACTGGTCCCGCGGGGCAGAGGTGCTCGTCGCCGCGATCGACCCGGAGCTGGCCGACACCGCCGCCTTCTGCGCCGCGTACGAGGTGGGCCTGGAGGTCTCGGCCAACTGCGTGGTGGTCGCCGGCAAGCGGGAGGGCGACGTGCGCCGGGCCGCGTGCCTGGTGCTCGCCACCACCCGCGCCGACGTGAACGGCGTCGTCCGCCGGCGGCTCGACGTGCGCAAGGCGAGCTTCGTGGCCACGGCGGAGGCGGTGGAGCTGACCACCATGGAGTACGGCGGCATCACCCCGGTCGGCCTGCCCGGCCAGTGGCCGGTGCTCGTCGACGCGCGGGTGGCCGCGACCGACTACGTGATCATCGGTTCCGGCGTCCGCCACAGCAAGCTGGCGGTGCCCGGAGCCGCACTGGCTGAGCTGCCCGGCGCCGAGGTCATCGAGGACCTGGCCCAGCCGGTCGGGTGAAGCTGCGATGGCCGCCGGAAGCCGGCGGCCATCGCATGATCGAGGGTCGGGTCAGTTGTTGGGAGCCTGGCGGCTGATGTCGCCGAGCGCGGAGTGCGGGTCCAGCCGCTCGGCCAGGTCGCCGAGCGTCACGATGCCGACCAGCTGCCGGTCGCTGTCGCACACCAGCAGCCGCCGCACGCCCCGCTCCCGCATCAGGTCGGCCGCCTGTCCGGTGGACGCCTGCTGGTCGATCATCACCAGGTCACGGCTGGCGATCTCGCCGATGCGCGTCGAGGCCGGGTCGCGGCTCTCCGCCACCGCCCGCACCACGATGTCGCGGTCGGTGACGACCCCGGCGAGCGTCGGGCCCTCAGTGACGACCACGTCGCCGATGTCCCGCTCGCGCATCGCCTGGGCGGCCTCGTTGATCGTCGTCTCGGCCGGCAGGTAGACGACCTCCTTGGTCATCACCTCGCTGACCATGTGGTCCTGCATAGTGCCTCCCGGATCCTTCGACACGTCACATGTCCTATTTGGGATCCGTACCCAGGCCCCTACCCGCCTACACCCCCGGTGTGAGCAGGTCGACCACCTCGTCCAGCGGCACGTCCCGGCGGTCGCCGGTGTGCCGGTCACGCAGCTCGACGTACCCCTGCGCCAGGCGGCGGCCGACCACGACGGCGCGCGGGACGCCGACCAGCTCGGCGTCGGTGAACTTCACCCCGGCCGAGACGCCGTCCCGGTCGTCCACGAGCACCCGCCGGCCCCGCCCGGCCAGCCGGGCGCCGAGATCCAGCGCCGCCGCGACCTGCCCACCGGTGCCGGTCGCCACCAGGTGCACGTCGGCCGGGGCGACGGCCGCCGGCCAGCACAGGCCCCGCTCGTCGTGGTGCTGCTCGGCGATGGTCGCCACCAGCCGGGAGATGCCGATGCCGTACGAGCCCATGGTGACCGTGACCGGCCGGCCGTCGCGACCCAGCGCGGTCAGCCCGAGCGCCTCGGCGAAGCGCCGGCCGAGCTGGAAGATGTGCCCGATCTCGATGCCGCGGCGCAGCTCCAGCCGGCCGCCGGGGCAGGCCGGGCAGGGGTCGCCGGGGCGTACGTCGGCCGCCTCGATGGTGCCGTCGGGGGTGAAGTCGCGCCCGCAGGCCACGTTGACCGCGTGCCGGCCCGCCTCGTTGGCGCCGGTCGCCCACGCCGTGCCGGGCACCACCCGCGGGTCGACCAGATAGCGCACGCCGAGCTTGGGTAGCACCTGCGGCCCGATGTAGCCGCGCACCAGGTCCGGGTGGGCGGCGAAGTCGGCCGCCTCGAACAGGGCCACCCCCGCCGGGTGCAGCGCCGCCTCCACCCGTCTCAGGTCCACCTCACGATCCCCGGGTACGCCGATGACGAGCAGCTGCGCTTCGGCCGTACCCGGCGGGGAGACCTTGACCACGACGTTCTTGAGGGTGTCCGCGGCGGCCCAGTCGGTGCGCCCGCCCGCGGCCTGGGTGTTGAGCAGTGCGACGAGGGTCTCGATGGTCGGCGTGTCGGGCGTGTCCAGCACCTGCGCGGCCGGGTGCGCGGCCGGGTCGGTGGCGGGCGGCGCGGGGGTGGTGACCGCCTCGGTGTTGGCGGCGTAGCCGCAGCCGGGGCAGGCCACGTAGGTGTCCTCGCCCACCTGCGCCTCGGCCAGGAACTCCTCGGACGCGCTGCCGCCCATCGCCCCGGACATCGCCGAAACGGCGAGGTAGCGCAGGCCCAGCCGGTCGAAGATCCGTTGGTACGCCACCCGGTGTGCGGCGTAGGAGGCGGCCAGGCCGGCATCGTCCAGGTCGAACGAGTAGGAGTCCTTCATCAGGAACTCCCGGGCCCGCAGCAGCCCGGCCCGCGGCCGCCGCTCGTCCCGGAACTTCGTCTGCACCTGGAACAGGACCAGCGGGTAGTCCCGGTACGAGGACAGCGTGTCCCGGACCAGCGTGGTGAACAGCTCCTCGTGGGTCGGGGCGAGCAGGTAGTCCGCGCCCCGGCGGTCGGAGAGCGTGAAGATGTCGGCGCCGTACTCGGTCCACCGGCCGCTCGCGTCGTAGGGCTCGCGCGGCAGCAGCGCCGGGAACGCGACCTCCTGGGCGCCGATCGCCGCCATCTCCTCGCGTACCACCGCGGTGATCCGGTCCAGCACCAGCAGGCCCAGCGGAAGCCAGGTGAAGCCGCCCGGGGCGGCCCGGCGGACGTAGCCGGCGCGCAGCAGCAGCCGGTGGCTCGGCACCTCGGCCTCGGCCGGGTCCTCCCGCAGGGTCCGCAGGAACAGCGTCGACATCCGCAGCAGCATCCGGGCAGCCTATGCGGTGTGCCGCGGGTGGTCGCAAGCTATTAGGGCATAAGGGGCCGGGTGGCCGGTGGCCGGCGACGCGGCGATGTCAGACTGCTCCGGTCCACTTCGGGCGGCGCTAGAGCGGGAGGAGCCTTCGCGTGCGGTGGCGCAGCTACGTGGCTGTCGGCGACAGTTTCACCGAGGGGATGGATGACCCGCACCCGGCCGGCAACGGGTACCGGGGCTGGGCCGACCTGGTGGCGGCGCGGCTGGCCCAGGAGCGGGACGGCGACTTCGGGTACGCGAACCTGGCCGTACGCGGCCGGCTGTTCAACCGGATCGTGTCGGAGCAGGTGCCGGCGGCGCTGGCCATGAAGCCCGACCTGCTCAGCTTCGCCGGTGGCGGCAACGACGTGCTGCGCCGCGGCTTCGACCCGGTTACGGCGATCGCCCGCTTCGACAGCCTGGTCCGCCAGCTGCGGGCGAGCGGGGCGGACCTGGTCGTGTTCCGCTTCGCCGACCTCACCGTGCGGCTGCCCGGCCGGCGGGTGATCCTGCCCCGCGTGGAGATCATGAACAAGGCGGTCGGCGAGGTGGCGGAGAAGTACGGCGCGATGCTCGTGGACCTGTGGTCGGACGACGAGTTCGCCAACCCTCTGCTGTGGAGCGTGGACCGGCTGCACCTGTCGACCGCCGGCCACCAGCGGGTCGCGGCGCACGTCCTGGCGGCCCTGGGCCTGGCCGCGGACCCGGAGTGGTGGGCGCCGCCGCCCCCGCCTGCGCCCCGCTCCTGGGCGGCCGCCCGCCGCGCCGACATCCACTGGGCCGGCCAGCACTTTGCGCCCTGGCTGCGGCGCCGGCTGACCGGCCGCTCCTCCGGCGACGGCATCGACGCGAAGCGGCCGGCGCTCGGCCCGGTCACCGAGTGACGCGCCCCCGGCGTTGGGGCTGTGGTTACGGCAGGGCCAGCGTCGCCACGTACCCGAGGTGGTCCGAGGGCCACCGGCCGTCCGGGGTCTGCCGCTCGTTGCCGAAGAGCTCGCCGGACACCGGCACCACGACGCCGCGGAACAGCACCATGTCGATGCGGTTCTCCAGGCTGTCCGGCGGCTGTACCAGGTCGTCACCGAGGCCGGCGGTGTTGCCCGGGTCGTCCGGGTGCAGGATCGGCCAGGTGTCGACCATGCCACCGGCGATGAGCGTGAAGTAGGCCAGCCGGTTGTTCGGGTCGGGCACGGCCGGGCCGGTGTTCAGGTCGCCGACGAGGATCACGTCCCGGCTCGTGTTGAGCGGCCCGCTCAGCAGCTCCCGCGCCTGGAGCACCCGGATGCCGAAGTGGAAGGCCTCCAGGTGGGTGTTGACGAAGCGGAACGTCCGCCGCCCGTGCACGGCGTCGACCGCGGTCCAGCCGCGGGTGCTGGTCGCGGTGCCGCCGACCGAGGGCAGCGGGAAGACCAGGTTGTTGACGAAGCTGGACGACCACGCGCTGGTCACCTTCACCCGGCCGCCGTGGCGGACCAGGATCACGTCGCGCATGGTGATCCGCACGTCCATGTTGTGCGGGGCACCGGCCGGGCCCTCCAGGTCGGCCTCGGTCTGCGCCACCGCGATGTCGTACGGGTGCCCCGACCGGGCCAGCTCGGCCATGAGCAGGGCGAGGTAGTCGTAGCGGACCTCGGTGGCCGGGGCCGGGCTGCCGAACGGGCCGGTGCGCCACAGCGCGACCTCCTGGAGGCCGACCAGGTCCGGCGCGTGCTCGGTGATCTCGTCCGCGATCAGCTCGGCCCGGGCCGGGAAGTTGACCAGGTCGACGTGGCTGAGCAGGGCCGCGTTGGCGGCGAGAAAGGCCGGCAGGGTCGGGGCCGCGACGGACGGGAGGAGGTTGCCGCCCAGGAAGACGTTGCGGGTCATCACGGTGACCTTCGCGCCGGCCTCCGCCTGCACGGGTGCGGCGAAGAGCCCGAGACTGGCCGCCATGAAGGCGACCACCGCCAAGCAGGTCATCCGCCTCCGCGGGAGGTACGCGGTCCTGGCCATGTGGTCCGTCCTTCCCTGCGCCGTTGCAAGCCTGGGCGTACGGTAGCGCCGCATGACCGGGTGCGGTACCGCCGTGCGGACGGGGTTGTGATCCCTCGGTTACGCGCCCGGCGGTGTTACGTGGCCGGCGGCCAGTGGTGCCCGGTCAGGCGTTCGTAGACCTCGATGTAGCGGGCCCGGGTGGCCTCGACCACATCCGGCGGCACCTCGGGCGCCGGGGGTCGCCGGTCCCAGCCGGTGCCGGCCGCCCAGTCGCGGACGAACTGCTTGTCGTAGGAGACCTGCGGCCCGCCGGGCCGCCACTGGTTGGCCGGCCAGAACCGGGACGAGTCGGGGGTGAGCACCTCGTCGGCGAGGAGCAGCGAGCCGTCGGCGGCCACCCCGAACTCGAGCTTGGTGTCGGCGATGACGACTCCCCGCCGGGCCGCGACCTCGGCGCCGCGCCGGTAGACCGCGAGCGTGAGGCGGCGCAGCTCGGCCGCCCGCTCCGCGCCGGTGAGGGCCACCACATCGTCGTACGTGATGGGCTCGTCGTGCTCGCCGAGGGGCGCCTTGGTGCTCGGCGTGAAGATCGGCTCGGCCAGCCGTGCCCCCTCGACCAGGCCCTCCGGCAGGGGCACGCCGCAGATCGAGCCACGCTCGAGGTATTCGACCAGGCCCGAGCCGGCGAGGTAGCCGCGGGCGACGCACTCGACCGGCACCATGTCCAGCCGCCGGCACCGGATGGCCCGGCCGGCGAGCCCGGCCGGCACGTCGGTGGCCGAGATGACATGGTTGGGCACGACGTCGACCAGCTGCGCGAACCACCACAGCGACAGCGCGGTGAGCAGGCGTCCCTTGTCCGGGACCGGGGTCGGCAGCACCACGTCGTAGACCGAGACCCGGTCCGAGGCGACGAGGATGAGGTCGCCACGGTCGGCGTACACGTCGCGCACCTTGCCCGAGTGCAGCAGCTCCACTGTGTACTCCCGACCTCGACTGCCTTGCCGCCTGCGGTGATGGTATTGCCCTGGTACGGACCCTGGACGCGCCGGCCCGGCCGGGACGGCGGGGGGCGCGGCTGGGCTAGCCTGTCCGGGTGCCGACCGAACCGCCCCGGCCCGATCGGCCGCGGTCGTGACCGCGCGGGGGATGGCGGCGCGGGCAGTGGCGGCGCGCGGGGTGGCGGTCTCGCTGTTCTCCGGCGCCGGCGGGCTGGACCTGGGCGTGGAGGCGGCGGGCTACCTGGTGCGGGCGGCCGTCGAGCGGGACGGCGACGCCGCGGACACCATGGAGAAGAACTTCCGCCACCTGGCCGCGCCGGTGATCCGCCGGGACATCCTGGACGTGCCGACCCGCGAGATCCTGCGGGCCGCCGGCCTGCGCCGCGGTGCCCGGCCGGAGCTGCTGGTCGGCGGGCCGCCGTGCACGCCGTTCTCCAAGTCCGGCTTCTGGCTGGACTGGAAGCGCGCCGGCATGGACCCGGACGCGTCGCTGCTCCAGGTGTACACCCGGGTGCTGGCGGAGGCGCAGCCGCGCCACTTCGTGCTGGAGAACGTCTACGCGCTGACCTACCGCAACCAGGCCAGCCGGCCCGCGTACGAACGGCTGCTCCGGGAGGTCGCGGGCGCCGGCTACACGTTCGACACCGGCGTGCTCAACGCCGCCGACTACGGGGTCCCGCAGTCCCGGCCGCGGCTGTTCGTCATCGGCGCGCGCCGGGGCGAGCCACGACCGGCGCTCCCGCCACCCACCCACGGCGGCAGGTGGGAACGGCGGGAGACCGGCAACGCCGCCAGGCGGCACGTCAGCGTGGGGGAGGCGCTGGCCGGGCTGGTGTGCGACCCCGAGCCGCAGGAGGTCGTCGGCGGGCGGTGGGGGCACCTGCTCCCGTCCGTACCCCCTGGCGGGAACTACCTGCACTTCACCGCGGAGCGCGGCCACCCGGACCCCGTCTTCGGCTGGCGCAGCCGCTACTGGTCCTTCCTGCTGAAGCTGGACCCGGACCGCCCCTCACCGACCATCCAGGCCCAGCCCGGTCCCTATGTCGGGCCGTTCCACTGGGAGAACCGGCGGCTGCGGGTCGGCGAGCTCAAGCGCCTGTTCACCTTCCCGGACGGCTTCGAGCTGGCCGGCCGCCGGTCCTCGGTGCAGGCCCAGCTCGGCAACTCGGTGCCCCCGCTGCTGGCCCAGCAGGTGGTGGACGCGTTCGTCACTTGAGCTTGACCGGCTCCTCGTTGCTGAGCACGTACACCACCTTGCGGCGGAACAGCTGGCGGCCTGGCCATCCGCTGGCGGACCCGGCCAGGGTGAGCACTGCCGGGGCGAGCAGCGAGCGGACGATGAGTGAGTCGATCAGGATGCCGACGGTCAGCGCGAAGGCGAGCTCCCGGAACGGGCGCAGCGGCACGATGGCCAGCAGGCCGAAGCTGATCGCGAGGGTGAAGCCCGCAGTACGGATGGCCCGCGCCGACTGCGGGATGGTGATCGCCAGCGCCTCGCGCAGTGGCCGGACCCGGGCCTCCTCCCAGGCATGCCCGATCCCGAATATGTTGTAGTCCGAGCCGAGTGCGGCCAGCAGGACGGCCGCCGCGAACGGCACGTAGAAGGTCAGCCCGTCGGCGCCGAGCACCCCCTGGAACAGCTGGGTGGTCAGGCCCAGGGTGGCCCCGATCGCGAGCACGCTACAGGCGAGCAGCAGCACCGGTGCCACGAGAGCGCGTAGGAACAGGATCAGGAACAGCAGGTTCGCGGCGAGCGCGGCGACCACGATCCGGCCCAGGTCCCGCACCGTCTGGTCCACGATGACCTTGGCGATGGCGGTGTCACCGCCCAGGCTGGCCTGCGCCCCGGTCAGGCCGGCCCCGCTGAGCAGCTCCGGCAGGCGGTCCTCCAGGCGGGACGCGGTGGCGATCGCCCGTGCGCCGAGCGGCTCGTCGGAGAGGATCAGCAGGTACCGGACGGCTGTCCCGTCGGCGGCGTGGAACAGCTTGCGCGCCTCCGGCAGGATGTCGTCCCCCGGGCCGACCACTCCGGCCACGCCCGGCTCCCCGGAGAGCGACTGCTTCAGCCGGGACAGCGCCGCCGGCTGCGTCGCCACACCAGACCCCTGGATGAGGAGCTCTGTCGGCGACAGGATGCCGTCGGCGAAGCCGGTCTCGGCGTGCTCCGCCGCCTGCCGGGCCGGCTCGCCCGGGGGAAGCCCCGGGATGAACGACAGGCCCAGGCTGAGGTCGCGTACGGGCAGCGCGGCCGCCACCAGGCCACCCACGCACAGCACGAGCACGACCACCGCGTACCCGGGCCGGGTGAGCCGCTGCGCCCAGCGCGCGGCCGACCCGCTGGGGTGGCTGTCCGGCTCCGCTGCCGGACCGGACTGGGCCGCCGCGACGGGCTGGGGCACCGCGCGGGACCGGGACACCGGGCGGGACGAGGATGGGGCCTTCCGGGGGCGGCCAGGCCAGAGGGCGACGGATCCGAGGATGGCCAGCAGTGCGGGGACCAGCGTGACGGCCACCACCATGCCGGTGAGCACCGCCAGCCCCATCCCGGGTCCGAACGCCTGGAAAGCCGGTGACTTGGCCACGATCAGGGCAGCGGTGCCGGCCGCGGCGGTGGCCCCGGCCGTGGCGATGATCGGGGTGAACCGCGCGGTCGCCCACTCCGCCGCGGCCAGCCGCCCGGCTCCGGACGCCAGCCGGCCCCGCATCGCGGACAGGTAGAAGATCACGTAGTCGGTCACGACGCCGAGCAGCAACGCCACCAGGAGCGGCTGTGTCTCCTGCGGCACCACCAGCCCGAACCGTTCGGCCGCGGCCCCGGCGAGGTGCAGCGTGAGCAGGATGGCGACACCGGCCACCGCCAGCGTGACCAGCGGCGCGACCACCGACCGGAAGGAGACGGCGACGATCAGGAGCACCGCCGCGACGGTCACCAGCTCCAGTACGGGCAGGGACGAGAGGATGATCCGGCCCTGCTCGACCCGGGCCGGCACCGAGCCGGTCACCCCGACCACGTGGTCGTTGGCGTCGAAGTGTTTCGCCACGAACTGCTCGGCGGCGGCGAGCTGGTCGGCGAAGCTCACGTCCGCGGGGGTGAAGAGCAGCGTGATGACGGTGGTGCCGCTCTCCTGCGACCCGGGGAACAGCGCGAGCGTGTTCGGCACCGGCACCGCCGCGACGATGGGCGCGGCGTCCGGAAACTCGCCCCGGCTCACCGCCCTGGCCCGCTCCACCGCCTCCGCCTGCGTGGTCAGCGGCAGCCCCTCCGGGTTGCGCTGCACCACCGCCACCCGGCTCAGCAGCGGGAAGCCGAACTTGTCGAGCGAGCGCACTTCGCTCTGCACCGCAGGGTTGTCCGAGGAGACGAGCTCGTTGAGGTCGCTGCCCGAGTGCCCGACGGCCGGCAGGAACAGCACCGTGGCGCCGACCGCCGCCGCCCAGAACGCCACGACCAACCAGCGCAGCTGGACCATCCAGCGGGCGTACCAGCCCAGGACCCGGCTCGGTTGCCAGCGCCGGCGCGGCGCACTGATCACCGTCATCGGTCCGGCCCACCTTCGCGCAGGACCCGGGTGCGGGTCGCCGGAGTGGTCGGCCACGGTGCCGCGCCGGCCTCAGCGCCGGTCGAGCCGAGGTCAGCGCCGGTCGAGCCGAGGTCAGCGCCAGTCGAGCCGAGGTCAGGGCCGGCCGAGTCGAGCGGCGTCCGGCGGATGGCCGGGTCCGTGCACCTGTACCGCATCGCTGCCCTCCTGGGTCGGGGAGAAACCGGAGCTGGCCGCGCCCTGCGGCGGCGGCCGCCGCATGACGGTCAGCCCCGCCCCGGTCCTTGTCCGACCAGGGCGGCGCCGCGGTCCGCTTACCCGCCGGCCCAGCTTCGAAAACGGGTACGGGTACGGAAGGTGGGGCAGAGTCTTCGGTGCCCGCATGGCGCTGGCGATGCTCGGCCGCGACCGGTGAGGACCGCTCCGGCGGTCCAGGGAGTGTGCGCCTCCCTGCGCTGAGAGAGATATCCCGACAAAGCGCGACTAACTGGCGATCCGCCCCTCAATGACGGCCACGCCGAGCGGCGAAAACGCCGTATTCCCAGAGCGTCGGTCAAGTAATCGACACCGCCGCATTTCGCACCTTACGCACAGATGATCGCCGGAGCGCCGGAGCCATGGACCCCATTTCCGGCCGTTGTCCGCCGTCGGTATAGCCGTAGTCTTACCAAGATCGCGATCTGGAACACCAAATGTGCAGTGGCACTGCACATTCCCTGCCATGGTCGTGATCTTGAGGTACGCAGGGGGGCGCGGCGACGGGAGGGGCGTCTGAGCTTCGTCGTCGGGCTCCCCTTCGCGTCATTCGGCCCGCCCGTCATTCGGCCCGCCGTGCCATTCGGGTGGACCTGCTATTTGGTTCGCCCGTACGGCCGGTCCCCGGGCTTGACGGGGGCGTACAGAATTGACACCAGCGGCGGGAAACCGCTCCCGGTGCGGCACCGAAAGGAGCGTGGCATGACCGGCCGGAAGGACGCCACGAACCCCGTGTCAACGTTTCTCGAGGCGCTGCGCGACCTGCATATCCGCGCGGACCGGCCCAGCACCCGGGAGCTTGCCCAGGTCGCCCGGCGGGATCTCGGGTCGGCGGTCACGCACACCGCCATCCAGGACGCCCTGACCGGGCACCGCCTGCCACGCTGGCCGGTGGTCCGCGTCCTCGTCACCCTGCTCAAGGGCGACGAGGAGTACTTCCGGGACCTGTGGCACGCCGCGGCGAGCTACATCACCACCCCGGCTGTCTTCCCCACCGCCCAGCCGGACGCCGGCGCGGGCGAGAGCCCTCAGGAGCTTCCGCCGCACCTCGGTCCCGGCGCCCCGGTCCGGGACGGAGCGCCGGAGAAGGACCCCGGCCCGGTGGGCACCAGCCTCCTGCCCCGGTCCGGCCGTGGCGGCGTGCTGGCCGGACGGGACACGCTGGCCTTCCGCTACACCGGCCCGGACGGACCACCCGTGATCCAGCTGCTCCGCGCCGCCGCCCGGGACGGCCGGGATCTCAACCGCCTGCTCATCGACGTGGTGTTCAACGACCCGGTGGGCAGCTCCCCCATGGTCGCGTTCATCGCCGAGAAGGACCTCGACGGCGCGGTCGACCTGGTCGCGAGCCTGGCAAAGGACGAGCAGTCGTACGCCTGCTACCTGTTGCAGGACATGGCGATCGGCCAGCCGAGGCACGCCGCCGCGATCATCGGGAGCCTGGTCGGCGACGTGGACATCCATCCCCAGTGCCTGCTGCCTCCCGCGTTCGAGCTGTGCCGGTCCACCGGGTACGCGGCGCTGGCGGGGCGGGTCCTGGTCACCTGCCTGCAGCGGGGTGACCTCGAGGAGACGACCGCGGAGCTGGTCACCCGGGTCCGCAAGGACCTCCGCGACGCCCCCGTCCTGGGCCGGGTGGTGGCGGCGGCCCTGCACGAGGCCGGGGCCCGCGCCGACGTCGGGGGCTTCCTCGACCACCTCGTCACCGCCGACCAGCCGGTGGCGGGTCGGGTCTTCCTCCACTCGGTCTACGACACCGGCGCCCGGCAGAGCTTCCGCGACGCGGACCACCACACGATGCTGGGCATCGCCGCGCGGTGCAGCCGGCTCTGCGTGGTGATGATCCTGGCGTACGCACTCACGGAACAGCCCGACCAGCCGCTCAAGGACCGGGTCGACCTCCTCTGCCGGCTGTTCCTCGACCTCGCCGAGGAGAATCTCAACCTGGCCGCCCGGATCGCCACGACAATGGGAGCGCTGCGCCCGCTGACCACGATGCGCATCACGGCCCAGATCGCGCTGCGACATGCCGATGTGGCCGGTGCGCTCATGCTCGTCATGGCAGGACGGGACCTGCGTGTGCCGGCCACGCTGCTGGAGACCTGGTTCCGTACCTCGTTCCCGGACGCGGCCGTACCACCCGGGACGACCGTGCGCCGGATGGTCGACCTCGACCCGGTGACCACCGCGCAGGTGCTGGACATGGTCCTCGACACCGCCGACCAGGACACTCCTCACCCGACCGGTGGGCTGGACACCAGGACGCGGCGGGAGATCCTGAGCGGGTTGGAGCCGCACATGGCACCCGCGAACAGGCGCCGGCTCAGCGACCTTCTGTGAGGACCGGATAGCGGGGGTGCGAGTGATGGCAACCGACAGTCGTCGATCACCACTGAGGCCCGAAGCGGCGGAGGGGCTGCTCGCCGCCTTGAGCACGCTTCACCGGCAGGCCGGATCGTCCAGGGCCCGGGCCCGGGCCGCCGCCACCGTCGGGCAGTGGCTGACCAACCATGACGTCGTCAACAGGACGACCGGCCCCGCCAGCGGGTCGCCGTCACACCGGCCGGCGCTCAGCAACGAGACCCTGGCCCGCCTGGTCAACGACTACCGGCCGGACCAGTCCGAGAACATGCGCCGGCTGGTACACGCGCTGGCGGTGCTGGATGCCCGGGACGCTGCCGCGCTCCTCGGCACGGTGCCCGTCGGGATCGCCGCGCAGGCTTTGGCGGGCGTGCCGGATGAGCGGGGACAGCAGGTCGCCGCCATCCTCGACCCGGCGCTGGGCACCCGCCTACTCCGCCAGCTCAAGCCGTTGTCCGAGGAGCGCCGGCGGCTCCACCGCTGGCTGTCCGGCCCCGAGCCGCGCCCGACGGTGTCGCCGCTGCCCTCCGGCGGGAGAGCCCCGGTCTCCGCCATCGACGAGCTGGCCAACATCATCAACACCGACCCGCACCAGATCCGCCACTGGACCGCGCGACGCTGAGGGGGATCGTCATCGGTTCACCTCCCCTATGCTCGCGGGCGTGGTGACGGCGTGGGGCCGGCGGTGGCCGGTGGTCGCGGCGGCGGTGGTCGCGGTGCTGCTCGCGGCCGCCGGTGCGGTCGGGTTGTCGCGGGCCGACAACGGCCTGGTACGGCGCATCGTGGTCGTCGACGGCGTACCGCTGCACGAGGTCCGCCCGGTCGATGCGTCCGGCCCGATGCCGGGCGTGGTCGTGGTGCACGGCTACGCCAGCTCGGCCCGGCTGATGTACCCCTTCGCGGACACGCTCGCCCGCAGCGGCTACGTCGTGGTCCTGCCCGACCTGACCGGCCACGCCGCTAACCTGCGCCGGATGTCCACACTGGACCTCCTGCAACAGGATCTGGACGTCGCCCTGAGACACCTGCGGTCGCTCCCGTCGGTGGCGGCCGACCGCGTCGCGCTGCTCGGACACTCCATGGGTGCGGCGGCCGTGACGAGGTACGCCACCGAGCACGACGGCGTGCCGGCCACGGTGGCCATCTCGCTCCGCGACGCCGGGTCCCTGCCCTCCGGCGCCGGCCGGCCGCGTAACCTGCTGCTGCTCTACGGTGCGGCCGAGTTCTCGCAGTTTCCCGAGGCGGCGGGGCAGGCGCTGCGGTTGGGTTACCCCGACGGGCACCTCGCCCGCACCTACGGCGACCCGGCCAGCGGGACCGCCCGCCGTGCCGTCGCGGTGCCGGGTGCGGAGCACATCTCGGTGCTCTACATGACCCCCACCCACGCCGAGGCGATCGGCTGGCTGGACGCGGTGCTCCGTCCCGGACAGCCCCTTTCGCACCCGATCGAACCGCGTCGCCGGCTGGTGCCCGCCGCGTTGCTGCTGCTCGCGTTCCTGCTCGGCGGCTACCCGCTCGCCGTGGTCCTGTTCGGCCGGCACCCCCGTGACGTTGCCAGCCTGCCCGATGTGCGGCCAGCCGCCTTCGCCGGTGGCCTCGCCGCCGCGCTCGGGCTGGCGGTCGCGCTGGCGGAGGTGGCACCCACCGCTCGGCTGCCGCTGGCCGTGGGCGGCTACCTTGCCGGGTTCTTTGCGATCACCGGTGCCGGGTTGCTCGTCGCGTGGCGGCTCGCCCGCCGGCCCGCGGCCGGCTCGCCGGCCACGCCGCAGGGCGACCGGGCCCGCATGGTGACCGCCACCACGCTGTTCACCGGGTACGCCGTCGCGGCGGTCGCCGTACCCCTGCACCTGGGGCTGGCCCATGCGACACCCGCCGGCCAGCGGTGGTGGTTGCTCGCGGTGGTCGCGGCGGCCAATGTCGCCCTGCTGTGGACGGCGGAGCTGGTCTCGGCCGGGCGCGGCTGGCGGCACGCCACGGTCCTGGCCGCCGCGGTGGCCGCGCTGCTGGTCGCCACGGTCATCGGCCTGGCGCCCGGCTTCCTGCTGCTCGTGCTGTCGTTGCTGGCCATCCTGCTGGCCTGGCAGGCGGCGTGGGCGGCCGTCCTGCGGCGGCAGGGCGCCCCGCCCTGGGCCGGCGCGGTCGCGGGTGGCTTCCTGGTCGCGTGGCCGATCGCGACATCGCTGCCGCTGGTGTGAGCCCCACCGTGACCCCACCGTGAGGTCCGGCTGGGCCTGGCGCGTCATCACCGGTGACCCTGGTCGCGATCCCGCTGCGGTGGAGCGCGATCGGCATGGAGAGCTGGAAATTTATTTACTAGCATCAATATAATGTCACGGCCCGATCCACGCCGGCAGAAGGGAAAGGCTATGGCGTCAAGCATTCGGCGGACCATTTCGTACCTGGCCGTCTGCGTCCTCGCGGCGACAACGAACGCCATCTTCGGCGCGTCGTCGGCGCAGGCCTTCGGCGGGGAGACGTTCGGCTGCCGGGTCTCTCCCGGAACCGTCCTGACATGGCAGAACCCGTGCTACAACAACCGGCCGGCGTCGGTCTACACCGCCGGTTTCAACGTGCTCAACCTCTCCGGCGACGACTACACCTTCTCGTGGACCTACAGCGGGCCGGTCCTCTACGTCGTGTCTGGCTGCACGCCGGACGCCAGCGGCTGTGGCCTCGCGGTCGCCAACGGCGCTCCGTGACGGTCACCTACAGCCAGGGCGGACAGAGCGCCACCAGGTCCGCCACCGCCATCATCCGGCAGTTCTGCGGAAACTACCTCTGTTAGGTCCCGTGTCACCGCCGCATCCGCCACGGTGATCATCCAACCCCGGGCGAGCGCCTACTTCAGTGCCTCATACAGTGCACGGGTGACCCGTTGGGCGGCGACGGCGGAAGGCCGGCACCTGCGCGGGCGTACCAAGGTCCATACCGAGCCGGAGATGCTGCTCAGAAAGGCTCTGCACGCGCTCGGTGCCCGGTTCCGGCTGCACCGGCGGCTGGCCGCCGGGTGCACGCCGGACCTGGTGCTGCCGGCCCGCCGGATCGCGGTGTTCGTGGACGGGGACTACTGGCACTCGTGCCCGGTCCATCGCCGCAGCACCCCGTTCACCGGCCCGAACGCGCAGCTGTGGGTGGAGAAGATGGCTCGCAACGCCGCCCGCGACCGCAGGTCCAGCGCGCTGGCGGCGGAGGCTGGCTGGACCGTGGTACGGGTCTGGGAGTGTGCGGTGCGGGCAGACCCGGTGCAGGCGGCCCGCCTCGTGCTAGATGGGATCAGTCCGCCTCCGGCGGACCGGCGGGGGATCAGTCCGCCTCCGGCGGACGCGGATCGACCGCGCCGTCAGCCGTCCGGCTGACCCCGGGCGCCTGCGCGGCCCCTCTCCACCATTCTCCATTCTCCACCTCCCCAAGATCGCGATTTTGGCAGGGAATGTGCAGCGCGACTGCACATTCGGTGCTCCGGATCGCGATCTTGGCCAAGCAGCAGCCCATAACGGTGGCTAAATATCCAGTACCGCCAATGGGTTGGCGCATGATTCATGGTTGCCCATTAGTAATACTGAGGGTGGGCGGTGGCTGCTGTTCGCAAAGCCGGGAAGGGATGAGAAGTCGCCGCGGGCGGCCGGCGAGGAGACGTTGAGCTGCGGGTCAGGCGCGGCGGGCGAGCCGGACTTCCACCAGACCGGGCACGCTGATCCGGCCCACCTCCCGCCCGCGGGCCAGCTCGTATGCCGCGACCGCGCCGTCCGGCCCGACGTACACCCGGTCGCCGGTGCGCGGGGTGCAGCCACCGAGCAGGGCGGCGCCGACGGCACCGACGGCGTAACCCAGGAGCGAACGTCTGGCGGTCATGCCGGTCAGAGGCGCCAGGCGGGTGCCCCGTTCCCGGCGTGGCGAGCATTTAACGTTCGTTCAGTTCTGGCGTGGCCCCCGGCTACGCTGACCGGGTGACGGTGGACCAGGTGGACCAGGTGGACCAGCAGGTGGCCGGGGCGGCGGCGCGGCGGCGTACCCGCCGGGACGAGATCTTAGAGATCGCGATGGCCCTGTTCGCGCAGCGCGGCTACCACGGCGTGTCGATGGATGACATCGGGGCGGCGGCCGGGGTGACCGGGCCGGCCCTCTACCATCACTTCGCCGGCAAGGAGGCGATGCTCGTCGCCGCGCTCATACCGGTCAGCGAGGGCCTGCTCGCGGGCGGCCGGGCGCGGGTGCGGGCGCATCCCGAGGATGCCCGGGCGGCGCTTTCAGCGCTGGTCGACTTCCACGTCGAGTTCGCCCTGGCCCAGCCGGCGGTGATCGCGCTGCACCTGCACGAGCTGGACCGGCTGCCGGAGGGGCCGCGGCGGCGGGTGCGCCAGCTCCAGCGCCTCTACGTTGAAGAGTGGGTCGGCGTGCTGACGGCGCTGCGCGGCGAGCTGGTGGCCGGCGAGGCCCGGGTGCTGGCGCACGCGGCGTTCGGTCTGATGAACTCGACGCCGTTCCTCGGCGGCGAGCTCGACCGCTCCCGCCGGGCCACACTGCTGCGAGAGGCCGCCCTGGCGGCCCTGCTGGGAGGAGTCGAGAAGTGATTGAGTCGCTACTGGTGGCGAACCGGGGCGAGATCGCGCGGCGGGTCATCCGGACCGCGCGGCGGCTCGGGGTCCGCACGGTAGCCGTCTACTCGGAGGCGGACGCGGAGCTGCCGTTCGTGGCAGAGGCCGACGAGGCGGTGCTGCTCGGGCCGGCCAACCCGGCGCAGTCCTACCGCAACGTGGACGCGATCCTGGCCGCCGTCAAGGCGACCGGGGCCCAGGCGGTGCACCCCGGCTACGGCTTCCTCTCCGAGAACGCCGACTTCGCCCGTACCGTTGCTGATTTTGGCCTGGTGTGGGTCGGGCCCGGCGCGGACGCGATCGCGGCGATGGGCGACAAGATCAATGCGCGCAACCTGATGGCGGCGGCCGGGGTGCCGGTCGCGCCCGGGACCACCGACCCGGCGACGGATGTGGACGCGGCAGCCGCCGCGGCGGCGGAGATCGGCTACCCGGTGATGGTCAAGGCCGCGGCGGGAGGTGGCGGCATGGGCATGGCCGCCGTGACCGACCCGGCGGCGCTGCGCACCGAGTACGAGAAGGTGCGCGCCTTTGCCGAGCGCATGTTCGGCGACGGGTCGGTGCTGATCGAGCGGTTCTTCCCCCGGGTGCGCCACGTGGAGGTGCAGATCCTCGGCCTGGCCGACGGCCGGGTGGTGGCGCTCGGCGAGCGGGAGTGCTCGGTGCAGCGGCGCAACCAGAAGCTGGTCGAGGAGTCCCCGTCCCCGGCGGTCTCCGCGCAGCTGCGGGAGCGGCTGCGCTCGGCGGCGGTGCGGGCCGGCGAGGCGGTCGGCTACCGCAACGCGGGCACGGTCGAGTGCCTGCTCGACCCGGGCACGGGCGAGTTCTTCTTCCTGGAGATGAACACCCGGTTGCAGGTGGAGCACCCGGTGACCGAGCTGGTCTACGGCGTGGACCTGGTCGAGGCGCAGCTGCGCGTCGCCGCCGGCCTGGACCCGGGCTTCGACCCGGATGCGCTGGCGCCGGCCGGGCACGCGATCGAGCTGCGGGTGAACGCGGAGGACCCGAAGCGGTTCCTGCCCGGCCCCGGGGCCATCACCAGCTGGGTCGAGCCGGCCGGGCCCGGCGTGCGGGTCGACTCGGGGTATACGGCGGGTAACACGGTCACGCCGTTCTACGACTCGCTGCTGGCCAAGCTCGTCGTGCACGGGGCCGACCGGGCCCAGGCGCTGGAGCGGGCCCGGGCCGCGGTCGCCGCGTTCGAGATCGCCGGGCCAAAGTGCAACCTGCCGTTCTTCGCCGAGCTGCTGGTGCACGATGAGTTTGTCTCCGGTGACTACGACACCGGCATAGTCAGCCGGCTGCGCTGACCAGCGCGCCGGCGCGCGTACACGGGAGTGACCATGGGTGAGCTGCCGGGACGGGTGGAGATCCGCGAGGTCGGGCCGCGCGACGGGCTCCAGAACGAGGCGCCGGTGCCTACCGCGGCCAAGGTCGCGCTGCTCGCCGCGCTGGCGCGCACCGGGGTACGGCGGATTGAGGCCGTCTCGTTCGTGCATCCCAAGGCGATCCCGCAGATGGCCGACGCGGACGAGGTGTGGCGGCAGGCGGAGAAGAGCGACGCGGTGCGCTACAGCGCCCTGGTGCCCAACCTGCACGGTGCGCGGCGGGCGCTGGCGGCCGGCTTCACCGAGATCGAGGTGGTGGTCTCCGCCTCCGACACGCACAACCGCAAGAACATCAACCGCAGCACCGCCGAGTCGCTCGACGACATCGCCGCGCTGGTCGGGCTGGTGCACGAGGCGGGCGCGACCGTCGAGATGACCATCGCGACGAGCTTCGGCTGCCCGTACGAGGGGGACATCGACCCGGCGCGGGTGGCCGGCATCGTGGACCGGGCGGTCGCCGACGGCGCCGACCGGGTCGCCTTCGGCGACACCACCGGCATGGCCACCCCGCGCCGGGTGCGCGAGGTGGTCACCGCCGTGCGCGAGCGCCACCCGCAGGTCCCGGTGCTGCTGCACTTCCACAACACCAGGGGTACGGCGCTCGCCAACGTGCTCACCGCCCTGGAGCTGGGCATCACCGAGTACGACGCGAGCGTCGGCGGCCTGGGCGGGTGCCCGTACGCACCCGGCGCCACCGGCAACGTGGCCACCGAGGAGGTCGTGCACATGCTGCACGACATGGGCATCGACACCGGGATCGACCTGGAGGCGCTGCTGGACGCGGCCCGGCTGGCCGAGCGGATGGTCGGCCGGGAGCTGCCCTCGGGAGTGCTGCGGGCCGGTCCCCGCACCCGCACGGTCGCGCCGTAGCGCCGGTCGCCCCGGGTGCCGCCCGGTCGCCGCGGGCGGTCACTGTGCGATACCCTAACGATCGTTCAGGAGAGCGGGAGGGACGGCGGCGTGACGGTGGACGCGGAAGCACTCGAGCAGCTACGCAAGCGCACCCGGGCCGGCGGGGCGGACCGGTACCACGCCGCCAACGCCGCGCGGGGCAAGCTGTTCGCCCGCGAGCGCATCGCCCGCCTGGTGGACGAGGGCTCGTTCACCGAGGACGGCGCCTTCGCCAACGCGCTCGCCGACGGGCTGCCGGCGGACGGGGTGGTCACCGGGTCGGCGACGGTGGACGGCCGCCCGGTCTGCCTGATGGCCAACGACTCGACCGTCAAGGCCGGCTCGTGGGGCGCGCGTACCGTCGAGAAGATCATCAGGACCATCGAGACCGCGTACGGTTCCGGCGTGCCAATGGTCTACCTGGTGGACTCGGCCGGCGCCCGGATCACCGACCAGGTCGACCTGTTCCCGGGCCGGCGCGGGGCCGGGCGCATCTTCTGGAACCAGGTCCGCGCCTCCGGCTCGGTGCCGCAGGCGTGCGCGCTGTTCGGCCCGTCGGCCGCGGGCGGGGCCTATATCCCGGCGTTCTGCGACGTGGTCGCCATGGTCGACGGCAACGCGTCGATGTACCTTGGCTCGGACCGGATGGTCGAGATGGTCACCGGGGAGAAGACCACGCTGGAGCAGATGGGCGGCGCCCGGGTGCACTGCGTGGAGTCCGGCTGCGGCCACTTCCTCTGCAAGGACGAGGACGAGGCGCTGGCGGTGGTCCGGCGCTACCTTTCCTACCTGCCGTCCAACTGGCAGCAGGCGCCACCGGCGGCGACGCCGGTGGCGGCGCCGTCCACCGTGGACCTCGCCGCGCTGGTGCCGGCGAGCGAGCGCCAGGCCTTTGACATGCGTCGCTACGTGCGGGGCCTGCTCGACGAGGACAGCTACTTCGAGATCCAGCCGCTGTGGGCGCGCGAGGTCACCGTCGGCTTCGGCCGCTTGGCCGGCGAGGTCGTCGGGGTCGTCGCGAACAACTCGATGTTCAAGGGTGGTGTGCTCTTCGTCGACTCGGCGGACAAGGCCACCCGGTTCGTGCAGCTGTGCGACGCGTTCAACGTGCCCCTGCTCTTCCTCTCCGACGTGCCCGGGTTCATGGTCGGCACGGCAGTGGAGAAGCAGGGCATCATCCGCCACGGCGCCAAGATGATCACCGCGATCTCGGAGGCGACCGTACCGAAGATCTGCGTTGTGGTGCGCAAGGCGTACGGCGCGGGTCTCTACGCCATGGCCGGGCCGGGCTTCGAGCCGGACGCCACGATCGCCCTGCCCACCGCGAAGATCGCGGTGATGGGCGCGGAGGCTGCGGTGAACGCGGTCTACGCCAACAAGATCGCCGCGCTGCGGGACCCGGCGGAGCAGGCCGCGTTCGTGGCCGCCCGGCGGGAGGAGTACGAGCGCGACATCGATATCGTCCGGCTCGCGAGCGAGCTCGTGGTCGACACCATCGTCCTGCCGGGCGAGCTGCGCGCCGAGCTGGTCCGCCGGTTCGCCCTCGCCCGCGGCAAGGACCGGCACTTCTCCCGGCGCCGCCACGGTGTGACGCCGGTCTGACTAGGGGAACGGGATCAACATGCTCAACTTCCGGCTCGACGCCGAGCACGAGGCGCTGCGGCAGACCGTCGCCGAGTTCGCCCGCGAGGTGGTCGCCCCGGTGATCGGGGACTACTACGAGCGGCACGCGTTCCCGTACGAGATCGTCCGCCAGATGGGCAAGATGGGCCTGTTCGGCCTGCCCTTCGGCGAGGAGTACGGCGGCATGGGCGGCGACTACTTCACGCTCTGCCTGGCCCTGGAGGAGCTGGCCCGGGTCGACTCCTCGGTGGCGATCACGCTGGAGGCGGCGATCTCGCTCGGCGCGATGCCGATCTACAAGTACGGCACGGACGAGCAGAAGCGGCAGTGGCTGCCGCGGCTGGTCTCGGGCGAGGCGCTGGCCGCGTTCGGCCTCACCGAGCCGGGCTTCGGCTCGGACGCCGGGGGCACCCAGACCCGGGCGGTGCTGGATGGGGACAGCTGGGTGGTCAACGGGTCCAAGGCGTTCATCACCAACTCCGGCACGGACATCACGGTCCTGGTCACGGTCACCGCGGTCACCGGCACCAACCCGGACGGAACCAAGGAGATCTCCACGATCATCGTGCCGTCCGGCACGCCCGGCTTCACGGTGCAGCCCGGCTACTCGAAGGTCGGCTGGTGCGCCTCGGACACCCACGAGCTCAACTTCGACGACGTACGGGTGCCCGCCGGCAACCTGCTCGGCGAGCGCGGCCGGGGCTTCGCCCAGTTCCTGCGGATCCTGGACGAGGGGCGGATCGCGATCGCGGCGCTCGCGGTGGGCCTGGCCCAGGGCTGCGTGGACGAGTCCCTGCGCTACGCCAAGGAGCGGCATGCGTTCGGCCAGCCGATCGCCAACTTCCAGGCGATCCAGTTCATGATCGCGGACATGGAGACCCGGGCGCACACCGCGCGGCTGGCGTACTACGACGCGGCCGCCCGGCTGCTGGGCGGGGAGCCGTTCAAGCGCCAGGCCGCCATCGCCAAGCTGCACGCCAGCGAGGCCGCGGTGGCCAACGCCCGGGAGGCGACCCAGGTGCACGGCGGTTATGGCTTCATGAACGAGTTCCCGGTGGGCCGGTTCTGGCGGGACGCCAAGGTGCTGGAGATCGGCGAGGGCACATCCGAGATCCAACGCATGGTCATCGCCCGCGAGCTCGGCCTCTAGCTAGGTGGGCTCGGCCAGGCAACGGCCTAGATTATCGACCACGTGACGGCCCCGGCCTGGCCCGGGCTGGGCTGGGCTCACACGGGCCGTATGCGGGCAGCGGGCAGCCCGGAATGTGGCTTCCCGGAATATGGCATCTGGGGTGTGCTTCCGGAATGTGGCATCGGGCTGAGGGGTTCCGGGTGCGGGGCCGCGGGAGCGAAGACCATGCGGTGGCCGTACGTTCGCGTCAGCGGGTGGTAATTTCCGGGATTTTCCCTCCGCTTTCATGATCGCCTCTCGCCAAGATCGCGATCTGAACACGATTTGTGCAGCTGGACTGCACATTTGGTGCCTGAGATCGCGATCTTGGGGGCGTCGAGTGGCCGAAGGTGGCAAAACGGGCGCGGTTGGATGCCGTTACCTGGCCAGGCCCTGCCGCCTGGCCGCCGTTCGCCGCCGTTCGCGGCCGTTCTACGCAGCTGGGCCCGACAGCGCCTGGTCGGGGCGGCTCAGCGCCGGGTCGGGGTGTTGTCGCCGACCGCCCCGGCGGTCGCGCCCGGCCGCACCGCGTCCCGCACCGTACGCAAGCCGTCCAGCAGCGCCGCGAGCTGCTCGGGGCGCAGCAGCCCGGTGAACCAGCGGTCGATCAACGCGAGGTGACCCGGCAGCACGTCGGCGAGCCGGGCCTGGCCCGCCGCGGTGAGCACCGCGAACGAGCTGCGCCGGTCGGTCGGGCAGGCGGACCGGCAGACCAGGCCGGAGCGCTCCAGCCGGTCGACCACCCGGGTGACCCCGCTCGTGGAGAGCGAGGTCTGTGCCGCGAGGTCCGTCATCCGCAGCTGCTGCCCTGGCGAGCGGGCGAGCCGGATCAGCACCTCGAACTCGATGAGCGAGACGCCGTGCTCGGCGAACTGCTCGGACATCCGCGCGGTCAGCCCGGTGAAGGCCTCGGCGAAGAGCCCGGTCGCGGTGATGCGGGGGTCGTCGAGCAGGTCAGGAGTCACGGGTCACAGTCTATCAACTGTTGACATGGGGAATGTTGCTACAGATATATTTGCTGTGTCAAACAACAGCTCAGGTCAACACACCGAGTACCTGGAGGACAGATACCCATGACCGCACCGACGCTCGCCACCCGTAGCTTCAACGGCGTCGCCATCCCCGCGCCGGGCACCTTCGTCATCGACCCCGCTCACACCCGGGTCGGGTTTGTCGCGCGCCACCTGATGGTGAGCAAGGTCCGGGGCGCGTTCACGGGCGTGGCGGGTGAGGTCACGATCGCCGAGGACCCGGCGCAGTCCACGGTCACGGCGAGCATCGACACCGCGACGATCACCACCGGTGCCCCCGACCGCGACGCCCACCTGCGCGGCGCCGACTTCCTCGACGTGGCGGTCCATCCGGCCATGACCTTCCGCAGCAAGGCGGTCACCAGCCTGGAGGGCGGCTCGTTCACCCTGCTGGGCGACCTGACCATCAAGGACGTGACCCGCGAGGTCACTCTCACGGTCGACTTCGAGGGCGTCGCCCGCAGCCCCTGGGGCCAGGAGGTCATCGGCTTCAGCGCACGTACCGAGATCGACCGCGAGGAGTTCGGCATCACCTGGAACCAGGCGCTGGAGACCGGCGGCGTGCTCGTGGGCAGGAAGGTGGCCATCGAGATCGAGGCCGAGGCGGTCCGGCAGGTCCCGCCGGCCGAGTAGGACTAAAGCCACATTACCCCACGCAACATACGGCGATCGATCGTTTCTGATCGATCGCCGTACTTTTTGTGTTCATACCGTCACGCTGCGCTCAACATCTGTCTGCTTTGTCTCTGGCCGGACGTAGCAGCCGCTCCTAACGTAGGAGGTTCACCGCAGGTCCCTCGCGCGGGAGGCTTCATGGGTAAGGACGTTGCACAGGCCTCGTTCTCACGGGAGGACCGGGTGCGGTACCGCCGGAAGGTTCGCCGGTGTCTCGATGTCTTCGCCCTGATGCTCGACGACTTCGTGTTCGACACCGACCGGCCCACTACCGGCCTGGAGATCGAGCTGAACCTGGTCGACGTCGATGCTGAACCGGTGATGCGCAACGCGGAGGTCCTCGCGAACCTGGCGGACCCGACCTTCCAGACCGAGCTCGGCCAGTTCAACCTGGAGCTGAACTCCCGGCCCCGGCTCATCGAGGGCCACGGCTTCGACGACTACGAGCAGGACCTCATCGACAGCCTGGGCCGGGCGGACGAGCGGGCCCGCAAGTCGGACGCCACCCTGCTGGCGATCGGCATCCTGCCCACGCTCAGGCTCGGCCACACGGTGCTCGAGAACCTCTCCGCCAACCCCCGCTACCGGCTGCTCAACGAGCAGATCATCGACGCCCGCGGCGATGACATCGGGATCGACATCCGCGGCGGGGAGGGGCGGCTGCAGACGTACACCGAGTCGATCGCGCCGGAGGCGGCCTGCACCAGCCTCCAGTTCCACCTCCAGGTCTCGCCGGAGACGTTCGCCAACTACTGGAACGCCGCCCAGGCCATCGCCGGGGTCCAGGTGGCGGTCGGGGCGAACTCGCCGTACCTCTACGG
>DASSUC010000190.1:0-10999 GCA_035707405.1 Micromonosporaceae bacterium
GCCGGCCTGGACCGCCAGGTGTGGCAGTTCCCGGTGGTGCTGCTCGCGGACGTGCGCAGCGTGGGCGTGCAGGGCGACGGGCGCAGCTACGGGCACCCCGTGGTGCTGCGCCCGGTGTCCAGTGAGGACGCCATGACCGCGGACTGGTCGCGGCTGCCCTACGACGTGCTGGCCCGGATCTCCACCCGCATCACCAACGAGGTGCCCGAGGTCAACCGGGTGGTGCTGGACGTGACCAGCAAGCCGCCGGGCACGATCGAGTGGGAATGACTACACCTGGGCCGGCGGGGCCGCCGGCGGCGCAGGCACCGGCGGCAGCGCCGGCTCCTCCGGCATGACGACCCACATCAGCGGGTACGCGAGCAGTGCCAGGCCGCCGGTCAGCACGGCGAGGAGGACGAAGCCGACCCGTACCGCGGTGGGGTCGGCGTTGAGGTAGCGGGCCACACCGCCGCACACCCCGGTCAGCATGCGTTCGGTCCGGCTGCGGTAAAGGCGTCGATAGCGCATCTGGTCCATACCGCAACGGTGCGCGCCGCAAGCCCCAGCCGGCCTCGGTGACCGCCCGGATCCAGCCCATGAGGCGCCCCCGATGCCCGGCGTCACGGCTCCCTTACGGGCCCGGCCGTATCGCCCAATATCACGCCGGGCGCGTGAAGACCGTTCTCTCATCGTGAAGCGTTTCTCTCATCCGGCCAGACTGTCAGGAAATTGACAGTCCGCTCTGGACAAGAGGACAGATTCCGGCAGAATGCCGCACGTGACCCCCGCCCTTGAGCCGCTCCGCCGGATCGCGGCGTATGCCTTTTGTACTGACTCCGCCGGCCGTTTCCTGCTGGTCCGTGCCTCGCCGCGGTCCGGGACGCCCGGTGTCTGGTCCCTGCCCGGCGGTGCGGTGGACCACGGAGAGAACCCCAACGACACGGTGGTCCGCGAGACGGCCGCCGAGACCGGGCTGTCGGTGGCGGTGACCCGGCTGCGCGACGTGCTGGCCGACATGCGGGCCCTGCCGCACCGCGGCATCACCCTGCACACCGACCGCCTGGTGTACGACGTGACCGTGCGCGGCGGCACCCTGGTCGACCGGATCGGGCAGCCCACCGACCTGTGCCGGTGGTACACCGCAGACGAGGCCAAGGGCCTGCCGCTGCGGCCGTTCACGGCCTCCGCCCTGGGCCTGCCCGCGGACAGCGTCGACCTGCGCCCGGACGAGCCGGTCGAGTTCCCGTCCTTCTACGCGGTGCCCGGACCGGACGGCCTGCACCGGGCGCAGCGGTTCGCCGCGTACGCCGTCGCCACCGACCCGGCCGGGCGGGTCCTGCTCACCCGCGTCGCCGCCGGCTACCCCGGCGGCGGCTCCTGGCACCTGCCCGGCGGCGGCACCGAGTACGGTGAGCAGCCCGGCCCCGCGCTGATCCGGGAGCTGGCCGAGGAGACCGCCCAGCGGGGACGCCTCGGTGAGCTGCTCGGGGTGGCCAGCCACCGGGACGCGGCCTCGCTCGGCCCGGAGGGCTACCCGATCGACTGGCACGGCGTACGCGCCTTCTACCGGGTCACCGTGGACCGGCCGTCCGACCCCGACGTCGTGGACGCCAGCGGCTCCACCGACGAGGCCGGGTGGTTCACCCCGGGGCAGCTCGACGCGATACCGCTGACGGAGGTGACCACCGAGGCGCTGCGCGCCGCCGGCCTGCGTACCGGGTCGTAGGGTTGGGCTGGTGAGGCAGCGGCGGCGGCGCATCGCGGCGTACGGCGTGTGCCGTGACGCCGCGGGGCGGGTCCTGCTCGTCCGTGCGTCGGCGGTGTCCAACACGCCCGGGCTCTGGCTGGTCCCGGGCGGAGGCATCGAGCACGGCGAGCACCCGGCCGCCGCGGTGGTGCGCGAGGTCGCCGAGGAGACCGGGCTGGCGGTCGAGGTCATCGCTCTGCGTGATGTCGTGGCCGACGTGTCCCGGCTCCGGGACCGCGCGGTAGACCTGCACCATGACCGCGTGATCTACGACGTGATGGCGGTCGGCGGCACGCTGCGTGACGAGCTGGGGGGCAGCACGGACCTGGCCCGCTGGGTGCCCGAGGAGGAGCTGGCCGAGCTGCCGCTGATGCCGTTCACCGCGGAGGTGTTCGGGCTGCCGTGGCTGCCGCACCCGGGCCACCTCGCCGTAGGCTCCGCCGCCTGGGGTGGGACGACGCCCACCGCGCGCGGGCCGCAGCGGCGGGTCGGCCCGCGGGGCCAGCGGTTCTCCGCCTACGCCCTCGCCACCGACCCGGACGGGCGGGTCCTGCTGGCCCGGATAGCGCCCGGCTACCCGGGCGCCGGCCGGTGGCACCTGCCCGGCGGGGGCACCGACTTCGGCGAGCAGCCGGCCGCCGCGGTCCTGCGCGAGCTGGCCGAGGAGACCGACCAGATCGGCCGGGTGACCGGCCTGCTCGGCGTCTCGCACCGGCACAACCCGGCGGCCCGGGGGCCGGAAGGGCACCCGATCGACTGGCACACGGTGCGCATCCTCTACCGGATCACGGTCGACACACCCACCAGGCCGCAGGTCACCGAGGCGAGCGGATCGACGGCGGACGCCGCCTGGTTCACCGCTGAGGAGGCGGCCGGTCTGGCGCTCAGCGAGGTGGCGGTCATCGCGCTGGACGGCTACCACGCCGGTTACCCGCGGTAACCGTGGGTGGCCGATACCTGCGTATGGACCGGCCGAGTAGAATGGCGGGAGCCAACGCAGCCGATCACTCCAGGTGATCGGCGATTTGCTTGTTCTGCCCGTGCGTGTTCCTGCTTGCGAAGAAAGTACCTCGCGGGCTATCGCCAAGCCGAGCGCGGGTATGCGATGGTGTAGGCCGCGAGACGAGAGGGCCGGACGGGCCGCCGAGGCGGCGGAGCAACCGATCCGGTGATGGAGGGACACCGTGCCGAGAGCCCCCTGGCGTCGGCGCCGTACGACGGAGAGTCCTCGCCCTGCATACCGGTGGACCGGCCGGCTGCGACGTGGCGGCTCGGCGGCCCGGCGGCTCGGCGGCCGGATCATCCGCCACCGCCGCGGCCCGCTCGGGACCACCACCCTGCTGCCCGAGGCGCGGCCCGATCTCGCCGGCCTGGTCGCGTTGACCACAGTGGACGGGATCGTGCCGGTCAGCCCGGCGGTACCGGCCCCACCGGGGCCGGCGCCGACCGGCCCGCTGACCATCCCGCTGCTACCCGGCGAGCGTACGGCCGTCCGCCAGCTGAAGTTCTCCGTGGTCAACGCCTGCACGCTGGGCAGCCTTACGCTCGGCATCACCGCGATCTTCCTGGCCATGCAGGCCGACGTCCGGTGGGCTGCGGTGTGCCTGATCGCCTGCGTGGTGTTTGACGGGCTCGACGGGGCGCTCGCCCGCCGGCTCGGCGTGGCCAGCCCCTTCGGCGCCCAGATGGACTCGCTCGCCGACATGTGCTCGTTCGGCCTTGCCGCGCCGGTGGTCGTCTACGCATCCCTCGCCGGCACGGTCCCCGCGGGCGCGGCCGGCGTGGCGTGCGCGCTGGTCGCCGGATGCGCGGCGATCCGGCTCGCCCGGTTCAACGTCTCGCCCAAGGACGGCCGGTTCTTCTGCGGGGTGCCGACCACCATGGCGGCGGCCGTGCTCGCCCTCGCCGTGCTGATCGGCCTGCCCGTCTCGGGCGCGTGGCAGCTGGCCGGGGTGGCCCTGCTGGCGTTCGCGATGGTGTCCAGCTTCCCGTATGCGAAGCTGGCCCGGCTGGTCAAGCTGCCGCCGTGGCTGCTGGCCGTGCCCGTGCTCGGGGCGCTGGTCGACATCCGGCTCACCTTCGGCCTGATCGTCGCGGCGTACCTCGCCAGCGGGCCGCTGCTCTGGCTGCGCCAGCGCGGCGCGCTGCGGCCAGGGGCGTGAGGGTCCGTCAGTCCCAGGTGGCGATCACGGTGGTGCCGCCGAGCACCCGGTCGCCCGGGGCGACGGTCGGCTGGGCCCGGTCAGCGGGCAGGTAGACATCGGTGCGCGAGCCGAACCGGATCAGGCCGAACCGCTCACCCTTGGCCAGCAGGGCGCCGATCGGCGCCCGGTGCACGATCCGGCGGGCCAGCAGGCCGGTGCGCTGCGCAACCACCACGACGCCGCGTACCGTCTCCAGGACCGTGTAGGCGGCGACGTTGTGCTCGGCCGCGGGCCGCATGGCCGCCGCGGACCCGCCGTCGGCGACGAAGAAGTCCACCACCTTGCCTGCGACCGGTGCCCGGTTGACGTGCACGTCCAGCACTGACAGGAAGACCGCGACGCGCAGCAGCTCGTCGTCGCCGAAGCGCTCGTCCCGCAGCCGCTCGACGGAGAGCACCACCCCGTCGCTGGCCGCGACGACCGCGGTCTCGTCGTCCGGGATGTCCCGCTCCGGGTCGCGGAAGAACGCCGCGACGGGGGCTGCGGCGAGCGCCGGCAGCAGCCACAGCCGCGACGACGGGCGGGCCACCCGGGCGAGGGCGGCGAGCCCCAGCGCGATCCCGGCCGCGGCCACGCCGTTGGAGTCGATGTGCATGCGGCTGGTCACCGGCACGCTCGACGGCCGGTAGGCCGGGGCCAGCCGGGCCGTGGTCGCCAGCTCGGCCGGCGTGAAACGCAGCCGGTGCACCCGCAGCGGTGGCCGGTTGCGCAGCACCAGGTCGCTGCCCACGCCGAAGAGGGTGGCCTGCCGCTCCAGCTCCTCGGCACCGGCGTCGGGCAGCCCCGGCAGCGCCGCCGGGGCGGACACGCTCAGCAGGCCGCCCTGGTCGAGCCGCTTGCCGAGGTCGTCGAGGACCGCCCGGACCTCCTCGGCGCTGCCATGCACCGGTGTGGCGACGACCACGAAGTCGACCGGGTCGGCCTCGGAGACCGAGTCGAGCACCCGTACCCGGTCGGCGACCCAGGGGCCGAGCGCGGTGAGGTGGGCGCGCAGCGGTGTGGCCGTACCCACGAGAAAGATCTTGTCGTCCGGGAGCAGCGCGTCCAGCACGGCGGTGAGCACCGCGGACCCGGGCTCGGCCCCCACGATGAGCGCGGTCTTGGGGCCGCGCTGCCGGGTGAGGTCGGCGGTGAGAGCGCGGGCCACCCGGTCGCCGACGGTCAGCTGCCCGGGCACGCCGGCAGGCACTGCGGGGGACTGGGTCATCGGGAGCACGCTCCTTGCACGGCGCTGGCCGGTGATGGCTGACTACCCCATCGCCGGCCAGCTTATTCGGACACTCAGGTCGGGTCGGGACCGGGTGCCCGGGGCTGTGCGCCCGGAGTCAGGTCAGGGCCGGTCAGGTCGGCGGGGCTGGTCAGGTCGTTGGCGGGGCTGGTCAGGTCAGCGGCGGGTTCGGATGCGGGTGGGTGGTGCGCCGCCGGCCGGCCCGAGCGCAGCACGCCGACCAGGCCGAGCACGCCGAGCAGGATCAGCGCGGCAGCGACGAACCAGCCGATGTGGGGCAGGGTCAGGTCGACCGTCACCGCCACCGCCCACCACGCCACGATCACCAGGAAGACCACGCCGAAGGTGAGCGCGAGCCCGTCGGTACGGTGCGCCTTCATCGGTCCACCTCCAGGTCACCCGCGTTGACATGCACGGTCAGGTGCAGCTGGCCGCCGCCGGGCCCGTCGTCGCCGTCGTCGCTGAGCTGCCGCGCCGCCTGGTTGATGCCGCCCCAGCTGACGCCGAAGACCCGCGCGTCGCCGGCGTTGATGTCCGCTCGCACGTCCACGTCCACGTCTGGCGGCAGGATCACCCGGAGCGTGCCGAAGCGGACCGTGGCCACGACCGTCTCGTCCCGCCCGGTGAAGTCGAGCTCGCGCAGGTCCAGGGTGGCCTCGCCGGTGCCCAGCTCGTAACGCGCGTCCAGCTGCTCGAACGTCCGGGGGCGCCACTCGACGTCGCCGGCGCTGGGCCGGATGTGGTCGAAGCCTTCGGCTCCGCTGCTGATGCCGAGCGCCACGGTTGTCGCGAGGCCGAGCGGGATGAGCCAGCGTGCCCGGCCGACCCACGCACCGGCGAGCAGGCCGAGACCGATGATGCCGAGCCCGGTCGCGAAGTAGGCCGACGGGCGGACCCTGGCGCCGGTCAGGTCCGCGGCGGCGAGGACGCCGAGCGCCACGCACGCCAGCGACAGCACGACCCGGACCAGGCGGGACGGCTCGCGGGGCGGCCGCGGCGATCGCGGCGGCTCCGATACGGCCGGCGCGGGGGGCGGCGGCCCTGGTGGGTACGCGCCACCGCCGGCGTACGGCCCGCGCGGTGCGAAGGGCGGCCGGTAGCCACCGGGCGGGACCGGTGGTGCCGGGGCACCGGCTGCCTGCGTCGGGTCACCCTCCGGCGGGGGGCCGGGCGGCGGCGGGAGGATCGGGGCGCCCGCCGGTGGCGGGGGGCCGGTGGCCGCGGCGCCGGGCGGCACCGGTCCGGCCGGCCCGGGAGCCCGGTAGGGGCCCGGGGGGTACGGGGGGTACGGGGTGGACGCGGATCCGGGGTAGCCGCCGGCCGCTGCGGGGCCGGCGAAGGCGGTGGTGCCCCAGGCAGGTGTGCCCGGGGTGGGCGCGACGAAGGTCCCTGGCGCCGGGGCGGTGAAGGCGGTCGGGGCCGGGGTCGGGGAGCCGAAGGGGTCCGCGCCGGAGGGGTGCATGCCGGCGGCGGGTGGGCCGGCGCCTGGGGCGCCCGGGAAGGGCGCGTACCCCTCAGGGGGGTACGGCCCGGCCGGTGCCCGCCCGCCGCGGTTGAGCAGCAGCGCACCCCCCAGCAGCACAGCCGCCGCCAGCACCGCGACGCGGAAGCCGTCGGAGGCGATGAAGGCCAGCACCACGACCGCGAGCAGCCCGACCAGGACCACCGTCACCGGAGAGGTGCCCGACCGGCCTCGCCCGGCGAGCGCCTCCACCGGGGCGGCGCTGTCCCCCTCGGCCGGGATCACCAGCCAGCCGACCAGGTAGGCGAGCAGGCCGATGCCGCCGGCGAGGGTGAGCACGGCGAACAGCACCCGCCACAGCACGGGGTCGGTGTTCGTGGCCCGCCCGATCGCAGCGCACACCCCGGCGAGCTGGCGGCCGGTTGTCGGGCGTACCAGGCTGTACCGGGCGGTGAACGCGCTGAGGGGAGTGGCCGCCGGCTCTGTCCACGGCGGCTGGCCGCCAGCTGCGAACGGCGGCGCCGTACCTGGTGGCGCCGTACCTGGTGGCGCCGTACCCGGTGGTTCCGTACTCCGTGGCTCAGTAGCCGGTGGCGCCGTGACCGGCGGCGGTGTGGTGGCGAGCGGCTCGGTGGGTGGCTCGTCGTCCGGGGGCGGTCCGGTGGGCTGCACCGCGGTCTCCTCGGGCCGGGTCGCCGCGTCCCGGGTGGGGTCGTCCCGGTCAGCGCCGGCCGGGTCCCGCCTGGCGTCGTCGCCCTGCCCGGTATTGTTCGTCATGCCAAAATCCTCGCCCTGAGCTGCGCAATCTGCCTCAGGCCGGCACCCTGACCGGCCCCTGATATTCCGTCCCGCAAACTCCGGGTCGTCCCCGTGGCCGCTGGCGCCGGCAGCGTGTGACGATCGGGTTGGCCGCCTGCCGTACGGGCGTCCCGGACGTCAGGAGAGACCATCACCACGCCGCTGGCCCCGCCCCGCCGCCTCTACCGCAAGCTCGACGACCGGTTTCTCGCCGGCGTAGCCTCCGGCATCGCGGTGCACCTCGACCTGTCCACGGTCGCGGTGCGGATCGGGTTCGTCGTGCTGTTGGGGCTCAACGGGCTGGGCGCGCTGCTCTACGCGGTGTTCTGGGCGGTACTACCGGTGCAGCAGCCACCGGGCCTGCTGGCCAAGCCGCCTCGGCGGGACCTGGCCGAGCTGCTGCCGTTCCTCGCCATCGGCGCCGGGGTCCTGCTGGTCCAGTCGCTGGCCGGCTGGGGCGGGTTCAACGCGGTGCTGGGCTGGCTGGTCGCGCTCATTGCGGCCGGCGCCGGCGTCATCTGGCACCAGGCCCACCCGGCGCGCCGGCAGCGGTGGAGCGAGGTGCTTCCGCAGCCCCCCTGGCTGGGGCGGGTGCTCGCAGAGAGTGACCGGCGCGGTTACCTGCTGCGCTTCATCGGCGGCGGGCTGCTGGTCGCGGTCGGCACCATCGGGCTGATCGTCGTCTTCTCACCGGTCCGCGACGCCGGGGTCCCGGCGATCCTGACCGGCGCGCTGGTCGCGCTCGCCGCGCTGACCGGCGTCGGCCTGGTCGTCTCGCCGATGCTCTGGCGGATCTTCGGCCAGCTGCGCACAGAGCGGGAGGCGCGGATCCGGGAGCAGGAGCGGGCCGAGCTCGCCGCCATGGTGCACGACCAGGTGCTGCACACGCTCGCGCTGATCCAGCGCAACGCGGCCGACGCCAAGGCGGTGCAGCGGCTGGCCCGCGGCCAGGAGCGCAGCCTGCGGAACTGGCTCTACAAGCCGACCGGGTCGCCGACCGAGCAGCTCACCGCCGCGCTCGAGGAGGCCGCGGCAGAGGTCGAGGACACGTACGCCATCACGGTGGAGACCGTGATGGTCGGCGACCACGCGGTCGACGCGCGCGTCGCGGCGCTGGTGGCGGCGGCCCGGGAGGCCATGGTGAACGCCGCCCGGCACGCGAAGGTGCGTACGGTGTCGCTCTACGCCGAGGTCGAGCTGGAACAGATCAGCGTCTTCGTACGCGACCGCGGCGCGGGGTTCGATCCGTCTACTGTGGACGGGCACCGGCACGGTGTCCGGGGCTCGATACTTGGCCGGATGCGCCGGCACGGAGGCAGCGCGGAGATCCGCAGCGAGCCGGGCGCCGGTACGGAGGTCCGGCTGTCGCTGCCGATCCGCGCCGGTGCCGAGGAACGGCTCGGGGATGGAGGAACGACATGAGTGACGAGCGCCGCCTGCGGGTCTTCCTCGTCGATGACCACGCGATGTTCCGGGCCGGCGTGCGGGCCGAGCTGTCCCGCCGTGGCGCGCCCGCGCCCGGCACGGATGCGCCTGGTACGCAGGCGCCCGGCACGCAGGCGTCCGGTACGGATGCGCCGGGCGCGCAGGTCGACGTGGTCGGCGAGGCGAGCACCGTCGCCGAGGCGGTAACCCAGATCGCCTTGCGCGAGCCGGACGTGGTGCTGCTGGACGTGCACATGCCGGACGGCGGCGGGCGCGCGGTGCTGGACGCGGTCCGGCGTACCCATCCCCACGTCCGGTTCCTCGCGCTGTCCGTCTCCGACGCCGCCGAGGACGTGATCGGGCTGATCCGCGCCGGTGCCCGGGGCTACGTGACCAAGACCATCTCCCCGGACGACCTGGTGGAGGCGATCCGCCGGGTGGCCGACGGGGACGCCGTGTTCAGCCCGAGGCTGGCCGGGTTCGTGCTGGACGCGTTCGCGGCCCGCCCGGACGCGCCGGTCACCGATCCCGAGCTGGACCAGCTCACCAACCGGGAACGGGAGGTGCTGCGGCTGCTGGCCCGCGGGTACGCGTACAAGGAGATCGCCAAGGAGCTGTTCATCTCGATCAAGACGGTCGAGACGCACGTGTCCAACGTGCTGCGCAAGCTCCAGATGTCCAACCGGTACGAGCTCTCTCGCTGGGCCGCCGACCGCCGCCTGGTCTGACCCGGCGGGCCGGTCTGACCCGGCGGGCCGGTCTGACCCGCCGGGCCGGTGACCCGGGCTCGGCCGGGTCACCGTCACCCGGTACGGATCACCGTGAACGCCTCGGCCACCCGGCCGGCGGGCAGGCGGGCCGCCTCAGCGGCCTCCTCCATCCGGGGGCGCAGCACGCCTTCGAGGTCGAAGTGCGAGGTCTGGGAGGCGTGCGCACGCAGGGCGGCCAGCTTGTACGGATAGGTGCCGGTGACGTCGACCGCGTGGTCCGGGCTGGGCCCGCCGGAGAACCAGACTTCCCGTACCTTCCACGGGGCCAGGCCAGCCGCGACGAGCTCGGGGAAGGCGAACGGGTTGCGCGAGTCGGGGTAGACCGCGCACGTGGTGGCCTCGCCGACCGCGAGGTGGTCCGGGTGGCTCGGGCCGGCCAGGCGCTCCCACCGGCGCAGCGGCGAGTTGGTGAGCACCCGGTCCGGCCGGAACCGGCGGATCGCCCCGGTGATGTCCCGGCGCAGCGTCAGGGTCGGCGCGAGCGTGCCGTCGGCGTACCCGTCGAGGAACTGCACCTGCTCGACGCCGACGGCCGCAGCGGCAGCACGCTGCTCAGCCTCCCGGATGATCGGGACCTGCTCGCGGGGCGTGTCGTCGAAGCCGCCGGCCTCACCCCGGGTGACCAGCAGGTACGCTACGTCCAGCCCGTCGGCGACCCATTGGGCAACGGTGCCGGCGGAGCTGAAGTCCACGTCGTCGGGGTGCGCGAAGACACAGAGCACACGCGCCACGTCCGCCAGCGGCGGCGCGGAGGGCGGGAAGCTCACGTTGACCAAGCCTACTGGGCGCGCCAGCGCCGACCGGCCTACTGGGCGGTCCAGCGCCGACCCGGCCACCGGCGCGCCAGCGGCTTCCGGGCGGATGGGCTAGAGCGGCCCGCGACCGGCTCGCAGCAGCAGCAGGGCCAGCTGGGTGCCGTCAGCCCCCAGCTGGGCCCGGAACCGGTCCAGGATCTCCCGTTCCCGGGAGAGGACGAGCCGGGTGCCGCCGGTGGCTACCCGGGTCGCGCCAACCTGCTTGGAGAGCGCCGCTCGCTCCTGCCACAGGGCGATCAGGGTCGCGTCGATCTCGTCGATGCGGGCCCGCAGGGCGGCGATGTGCGCCGCCGTATCGGTGTCCGCCGCGTCCGTGCCAGCCGGGGTCGCGGTTGCGGTGGGTGTGGTCATCGGAAACTCCTCGGGGTTCACCGCGGGTCTTTCGAGGGGCCCGGGGAGCGTGAACGGCCCCGGGCTATCGAGAGGCCCGGGGCGGGGTAGGTCGAAGATCAGGCGCGACCTACGGCTGCGGGACTCCCGGAGCCGTAGAAGAAGTACGCACGCGCCACGGCTCTCACCTTAGCGGCGGTCGCCACGACGGCCAACCCGCTGGCTGGCTGTCGTGGCG
>DASSUC010000191.1:0-2593 GCA_035707405.1 Micromonosporaceae bacterium
ACGAACTTGGTCTCCTCGGCGACCGCGAGGAACTGGCCCACCATACGCTGCAGGACCTGCGCCGCGGTGGCGCCGGGGTCCAGCTCGTAGGTTGACGGGAAGAGGAAGCCCTCGATCGACCGGGTGACCGGCTTCTTGTCGGTACGGGTGAACCAGAAGTCCGGGATGCCCAGCTTGATCGGGTCCTTGGCGGCGGCGGCGAAGTCGGCCGCCTTCAGGCCGGTGGCCTTGGCGAGCAGCTCGTAGGTCTGTTTCGCGGTCCGTCCCTCCGGGATGGTCACCCGGGTCACCTGCTTGTTCTTGAGGTCGAGCAGCATGTCCAGGGCCGCCGAGGCGCGCATACGCTGGCGCAGCTTGTAGACCCCGGGCTGGATGTTCTGGCTGCGCGGGTCCGCCTGGGCCGCCTCCACGAAGGCGAGGGCGCTCTTGACCACGCCCTTGCTGTAGAGCGTGTTGCCGATGTCCGCGGCGGTGTCGCCCTTCTTCACCTCGACCGTGGCCTCGCCGCTGCCGGCGGAGCTGAAGTCCGGCGCCTTGAAGAAGCCCTGCACCTTGTCAAGGCCCCACCAGGCGCCGAGGCCGAGCGTGGCGAGCAGGACCAGGGTCAGGAAGAGCGCCGCGAAGGTACGGCCCCGGCGGCGCCGCTTCTTTTTCTTCTTCTTGCCGTTCTTGCCGTTGCCTACCGCGCCGCGGCGGTGTCTGTGCCGGCCACGATCGGAATACTCGTCAAACGCGAGGTCGAGATCGTCGATCATCACGTCCGCCTCCGCTGCAGGTCGAGCCAGCTTTGCAGGATCTCCACGGCGGCCGCCTGGTCTACGACCGCGCGCTGGCGCCTCCCCCTGACGCCACGCTCGGACAGCCTACGCGCAGCCGCCGCTGTCGACATCCGCTCGTCCGCCAGCTGGACCGGCACCGGGGTGACGACCTGCGCCAACCGCTGTGCGTAGGCACGGGCGTGGGCCGCCGCCGGTCCCTCTACCCCCGCCAGTGTCACCGGTAACCCCACCACCACCTCTACCACCTGATGGTCATGGACCAGCCGGGCCAGCTCGGACATATCAGACGGCACCCTACCCTTGGTCGCGCCCTGGTCGCGGGCGAGCGTGACCAGCGGCGTCGCGAGGATGCCGGCCGGGTCCGAGCGGGCCACGCCCACCCGGACCGTGCCGACGTCCACCGCCAGCCGGACCCCCGGGACCCAGCCGGCTTCGCTCGTCTCGCCGGCCACGCCGCCGGTCTGGCCAGTCACGCCGAGGCGACCAGCCGCTCCACCGCGGCCAGCAGGGCCGGCGCCTGCGCGGCCGGGACCCCCCCGCCCTGGGCCAGGTCGGCGTTGCCGCCGCCGCGGCCCGAGAGCGCGCCCTTGACCAGCGCCGCCGCGTCGAGGCCGCGCTCGCGCGCCGCGCCGTTCACCGCGACCACGAGCGAGGCCTTGCTGCCGCCACGGGCCGCCACGGCCACCACCGCCGGCCGGGACGCCGGGATCTTGCCGCGGATCTCCTGGGCGAGGGTACGCACGTCGTTGCCGCCGGCCCCCTCCGGCGCCTCAGTCGCCACCAGCGCCACACCCGCCACGTCGCGCGCCGAGTCGGCGAGCGAGCCGGCTCCGGCGAGCACCAGCTGGGCGCGCAGCTTCTCCAGCTCCCGCTCGGCGTCGCGCAGCTGCGCCACGGTCTGCTCCACCCGGTCGGCGACCTGGTCGGCCGGCACCCGGTAGAGCTCGGCCAGCCGGGTGACGAGCAGGTGCTCGCGGGCGAGGAAGCCGAACGCGTCCATGCCCACCAGGGCCTCCACGCGCCGCACGCCGGCCCCGATCGACGCCTCGTGCAGGATCTTCACCAGGCCGAGCTGGCCGGAGCGGGCCACGTGGGTGCCGCCGCACAGCTCCCGGGCGTAGTCGCCGACCTCGACGACGCGCACCTGGTCGCCGTACTTCTCGCCGAACAGCGCGACCGCGCCGAGCCGGCGCGCCTCGGCCAGCGAGGTGACGAACGCACGTACCTCGAGGTCGCCCAGCAGCACCTCGTTGACCTGCTGCTCGACGTCGTGCAGGACGCTCGGCGGGACGGCTGACGGGGTGTTGAAGTCGAACCGCAGCCGGCCCGGCGCGTTCAGCGACCCGGCCTGCGTCGCCGACTCGCCCAGGAAGGTGCGCATCGTCTGGTGCACCAGGTGGGTCGCGGTGTGCGACCGGGAGATCGCCCGGCGCCGGTAGGCGTCGATCTCGGCGTAGCCGGTCTCCCCGGCGCGCACCTCGCCGCGCACCACCCGGCCGCGGTGCACCACCAGGCCGGGCAGGGGCTGCTGCACGTCGCGCACCTCGACCTGGCCGCCGCCGACGGTCACCACGCCCCAGTCGGGCTGCTGGCCGCCGCCCTCGGCGTAGAACGGGGTGGCGTCGAGCACCAGCTCGACCTCGTCGCCCTCGCCGGCCACGGAAAGCGTCGAACCGTCGCCGGCCAGCAGCGCGCGCACCCGCGACTCGCGGGCCGCCTCGGCGTACCCGGTGAACTCCACCGGCCCGCCCGCCTCCAGGGCCGAACGGTACGACGACAGGTCGGCGTGGCCGGTCTTGCGCGCCTGCGCGTCG
>DASSUC010000192.1:0-14150 GCA_035707405.1 Micromonosporaceae bacterium
CCGGGTCGTACCCCATCGCCTCGGCCCGGTGGCCCAGGATGTTCAGGTACGAGCCGATGCCCAGCCACGCCGTCGGCCGCAGCTCGAAGAGCAGCCGCACCTGCGTCTCGCTCGGGGTGTTCGCGCCCGAGCCGGCGAAGACGTTTCCGCATCCCCGGTCCCGCAGGGCGTGGCCGAACATGTGGCCGATCGGGTGCGCGCCCAGGAACGGGAACGAGTTGTGCACCAGCGACCCGCGGCCGATGCCGGCGAGCTCCAGGATGCGGGTAAAGGACTCGATGAGCGCGGGCAGGTCGTCGCGATGCTTAGGGTAGAACAGCGGCCGGCCGGTCACCCCGCCGCTGCGCCAGACCATGGCGATGTCGGCCGGCTCGGCGACGACCAGCTCGTCGCGGAACTCGTCGGACGACAGCTGGCGCAGCTCGTCCTTTGTGGTCGGTTCGATGCGCTGCCAGGCGTCGCCGGTCGGGGTCTCGCCCTGGGCGATGCCGGCCTTCTCCAGGCGCCGGCGAAAGAAGGGCGAGCGCCATGCGTGGTCCAGCGCCGCGGGGAGGCGCGCGCTCCGCGCCGACTCCACCTCTTCGGTGGTACGGGGGTACGCCACGGCTACTCCTTCGGGGTCTCTATCGTGCCGTGCCATCGGGTGTCGAATCCTGGCCCGCGGTCACCGGTGACCGCGGCCGTGCGCAGCTCGGCAAGGGCCGAGCGCTTCTGCGCCGTCTCCTCGGGGATCTCGTCCAGCGCCGGGGCGAGCCGCTGCGCGTAGTCCTCGCCCACCGGGCACACGTCCTGGCACCGGGTGCAGCCGGTCTCCACGCCCACGCCGCGCAGCAGGCTCTGCCAGAACATCAGCGACCGGGTGCTGGAGGCGAGCTGCCATTTGCGTTCCGGGTCGGGCTCGGCGACGACTGCGGCGACGTGCCCGGCGAACGCCGGATAGTCGTACGGCGCCGAGTGCGGGCGGCACGCGTCGACGTCCAGTCCCCAGTGCCGCACCGCCGAGCCGGGGCAGGCGAGCAGGCACCGCCCGCACGCCTCGCCCAGGCACAGCCCCCGCCGGTCCGGCTCCTGGGCCGGCCCCGGGGTCGGTGCAAGCGGCGCGTGGGTCACCACGGCCGCGAGCAGCACGCGCGGGCCGTACTCCGGGGTCAGCAGCATGCCGTTGAGCCCCAGCGTGCCCAGGCCGGCGGCGACCGCGGCGTGGGTGAGCGACAGCGGGCCCTCGGCGGCCAGCTCCTCCTGCTTGCTGCGGCTGGCCGAGGCGGGCACCAGCAGCGCCGGGAAGCCGGCGTCCTCCAGCCAGTACATGAGCTTGAGCGAGATCTCCTCCAGCTCGGTCAGGCCCAGCTCCATGGTGTAGTGGTGGCTGCGGTTGGCCCCGTCACGTTGGAGCACCCCGCCGTAGACGAACCGGCGGGCCAGCACCACCACGCTGCGGGCACCGTGCAGCACCGCCTCCGGCGGGTGCGGCAGGTCGGCCAGCGCCCCGGCGGCGGCCACGCCGGCCAGCTGCGCGCCGAGCTGGCGCGCCTGGGCCACAACCAGGTCTGTCCTCAATGGTCGGTCCTCGCGATCTCCGGGGCGTCGCCACGGCGCAGCCGCCGGTAGCCCAACGGCCCGATGAACCGGCGGTCGAAGGGCGGGTTGCCGGCCACCGCGCACCCCTGCTTCTCCGCCGCCTTCATCCCGGCCATCCGCTGCTTCTTCTCCACAGTGGACTCCTCGATGTGGCGGTGCTCGGCGGCGAGGTGCTGCTGGTACTCCCCACCCACCGGGCAGACCTCCAGGCATCGGGGGCAGACGCCGAAGGACTCGGCAACCCCCACCACGGCCTGCCACTGCGCCCGGGTCTCCGGCGCCGCCATCACCTTGTCCACATCGGATGGCGAGTCGATGAGCCGCCGCACCGGCCCGCGCAGGATCTTCGAGACCCCGTTGACCATCGCGGCGAGGCCGCACAGCCGCTTGTCCAGCGTCCACTGGTGCACCGCGTCGGTGGGGCAGCACAGCAGGCACCGGCTACAGCCCGGGCCGATGCAGAGCTGCTCGGTGATCCGCCGGTCGGGCTCCAGCGCGAGCTCGGTGAGGACCGCGGAGAAGTAGACCCGGGGGCCGTACTCCGGGGTGAGCAGGTTCGCCTCCAGCCCGAACGTGCCGAGCCCCGCCTCGACCGCCACGTGCCGGAACGACAGGTAGCCGTAGCTGCCCCGCTTCAGCTCCGGGTCGGTCTCGTCCATCACCACCTGGAGGCTGGCGTGGCCGTGCTCCTCGAGCCAGAACGACAGCCGGTACGCCAGCCGCTCCAGCTGGCGGCAGATGGCCGCGTTGGTGTACGCGATGGCCCGGCGGTGGTCGGAGAGGAACTCTCCGGTGGGCATCCGCTTGGCCACGACCACGCAGCTGCGCGCGCTCGGGAGCAACCGGCTGGGTAGCTGAGGCGCGGTCGGGTCCGGCGGGTGGGCCTCGAGCGTGGCGCAGTCGACCACTCCCACCAGGTCCGCACCGAGCGCCTTTGCTCGATCCTTTACGGCTGCGGCATCCATGCCGCCTCCTGTATGTCAAATTGGTGGCGCTCGACACCGCACTGTAATGGTCGTAGGTACTCATGGCAACGGACAGCCTGTCCGTCGTCACCCGAAGTTGTGACGCTATACTCTTGCAGTTATCACCGAATAGTCATGCAAAGCTCGGAATCAGCTTACGATTTCCCGAACGCCGGCTTGCTGACCGTTTCTCTGCTTCCGCACGGTATCCCAGATCGTAACCACCTTTTATCGCCAGGTGCTCTGGCTGCGACGACGTTGTGTTCCGCGCGTCTGATGACACGTTCGCCGTTGTTCACCTCGTCTGGACGGCGAAACCGGAAGCTCCGCCGTGGCCCCGTGCGGCACGGCTTGGCAGCTTCCTCGCCGTCGAGCTTGCAATGGATCAGCACGAGCATTGATCGCTCATGCCGCGATCCGCTCGGTCGTGCCGTAGTCCGGACGTACGGTGGCCCGGCCGCAGGCGCTGAGCCTGTCGGCCGGGCCACCGGAGCTGGATCGGGTAGTTCAGTGCATCAGTAGACGGTCACGCCATAGGCACTGGCCGCTTCGGGGACGGGCTGGTAGAAGGTCGTCCCACCGGTCCTGCAGTTGCCGCTGCCGCCGGAGGTGATGCCGAGCGCCCTGCTGCCGTCGTAGAGCGGGCCGCCGGAGTCGCCCGGCTCCGCGCACACGTTGGTCTGGATCATGCCCCGCACGGTGCCGCTGCCGACGTAGCGAACCGTGACGTTCAGCGCGGTGACGGTCCCGCTGTGCGTGCCGGTGGTCGACCCGGTGCGCTTGACCGACTCCCCGACGAAGGCGTTCGCCGCGGCGAACCCACCGGGGTGGCTGAGCGAGAGGTTGTCGTAGCGGACCAGCGCGTAGTCGTTGCCCGGGAAGCTGGAGCCGATGGTCGGGCCGATCAGCGTCGTGTGGCTGGAGTTGGTGTACCAGGTGTTCGCCACGTCGCCGCAGTGTCCCGCGGTGAGGAAGTAGTAGGTGCCGCCCTTGACGACGTTGAAACCGAGCGAGCAACGGTAGCCGCCGCCGTAGATGGCGTCGCCGCCGGAGAGCAGCGGGGCGAATACGCCGGCCGCCTGCTCGATCCTGATCGCCCCGGCGTTGCTGCCGGCGGCCCTCCTGATCGTCGCGATCTCGGCCCGGGACACGCTGCTGTCGGCGGTGACCACGACGCGGTCGGATGCGCTGTCCACGTACCAGGCGATGCCCTCGACGCCGGACTGGAGCACCGCGTCGTTCACCGCGGCGAGCTGCCCGGCGCCGTACGCCTGCGGCGACGCCGCGGCGGTGGCCGGCAGGGTGAACGCACCGACGGCGACCATACCGACGGTTGCGGCGAGCAGCCGGGCGGATCTGCTGCGGGAAAGGGTGTGCTTGATCCTCACTGTCTCCTCCTCAAGGAGTGGTAGGACCAGATGGGTGGATCATTTCCCCGTGAGCTGTCATGGGAAGTTCCATCACCGGTGTAGGTCAATGTCGCCTTCCCGAAAATGGTCTAGATAGTATCAATGTTGATCAATAACATAGCAAGACCATCAGGTGTGGGTGCGGGGTTCCGGCGAACTGGCCGAGGGAATCGGAGAGGGTCGGCTGCGCCGCCCCTGGCTAGCCTGGGCCTGGATGCTCCGGCCGGTCAGGAGGGTCGTGGATGGTGGATGTGGTCGGCGCCGCGGAGAGCGTGCGGCAGCAGCGCCGGGCCGCCGGTGGCCTGGAGGCGGCCGGCCTGCGCGCCGGAGACCGGGTCGCCGTGCTGGCCCGCCCGTCACCCGGCCTGCTCGCCCTGGTGCTGGGCGCACTGCGCACCGGCATCGTCCCGGTATTGCTCGACCCGGCCGCACCGCCCGCAGAACGGGCGGAGCTGCTCGCCGACGCCCGTCCAGCGCTCACCGTGGCCGACGACGCCACACTCGCCGGCCTGCTCGACGCCGCCCCGGCCGAGCTGGCGGCCGTACCGCTGGCGAGGCCGATGCACTACACCTCGGGGACGACCGGGCGGCGCAAGGGCGTCTGGTCAGGGGTGCTCGCCGAGGACGCGGCAAAGGCCCTGCTGGCCGAGGAGACCGAGCTGTGGGGGTTCCACCCCGGCGACCGGCACCTGGTCGTCTCGCCGCTGCACCACTCGGCGCCGCTGCGGTTCGCGGCCGGCACGCTGCTGGCCGGCGGCACCGTCGCGCTGGGCGGCCCGTTCGACGCGGCCCGGACCCTTGACCTGCTCGCCACCTTCCGGCCGACCACGATCTTCTGCGTACCCACGCAGCTGCGGCGCCTCATGGCCGCCGCCGACGCGGGCGGCGGGCTGCCGCCGCTGCGGCAGCTGCGGCTGCTCGCCCACGCCGCCGAGGCCTGCCCGCCGGGCCTGAAGCGCCGGCTCATCGACGAGCTTCCGCCCGGCAGCGTGTCCGAGTTCTACGGCTCCACGGAGGCCCAGTTCACGGTCTGCGGCAGCCAGGAATGGCTGGACCGCCCCGGCACCGTCGGCCGGGCGCGACCCGGACGCCGGCTACGGGTCTGCGGCGACCGGCTCGTCTGGTGCCGGCTGCCCCCGTACGCCCGCTTCTGCTACTGGGGCGACGCGGCCAAGACCGCCGCGGCCTGGCGCGGCGACGAGCTCACCGTCGGCGACCTCGGCCGCCTCGACGCCGATGGCTACCTCTACCTGGACGGCCGGCGGGAGGACCTGGTCATCAGCGGCGGCGTCAACGTCTACCCGGGCGAGGTGGAGCGGGTGCTCGCCACCTGCGAGGGGGTGGAGCAGGTGGCCGCGTTCGGGGTCGCGGACGAGCAGTGGGGCCAGCGGCTGTGCGCCGCGGTCGTCGGCGACGCGACCGAACAGGCGCTGGCCGACTTCGCCCGCCGCAGCCTGTCAGCGGCGAAGCGTCCCAAGGCGTACTACAAGGTCGGTCAGCTGCCGACCACCGCCACCGGCAAGGTCCGCCGCCTCGACCTGCCCGGGCTGCTGGGCCTTGAGCGAAGCCCTTGACAACGTACAACTGATTGGTTGTATATTTGTCCTGTGGCGGAGGCGAGCGAGGACCGGGCGGACGCCCTGTTCCACGCACTCGCCGACCGCACCCGGCGCGACATCCTGCGCCGCGTGCTGGCCGGGGAGCACTCCGTCTCGGCGCTCGCGGCAAAGTACGACATGAGCTTCGCCGCGGTGCAGAAGCACGTGGCCGTGCTGGAGAAGGCCGGCCTGCTGACCAAGCGACGCAGCGGTCGCGAGCAGCTGGCCAGCGGCGACGTGGAGGCGGTGCGGTCGGTGGCGTCCATGCTCACCGAGCTCGAGCAGGTCTGGCGTGGCCGCATCGCACGCATCGACGTACTCATCGCATCCGATCTCGACCAGGAGGACCCACCATGCCCGTGACCGACGTCCAGCAGGACCTTGACAACCTGACCCTGACCATCACCGCAGACTTCGCCGCGCCGGTGGAGCGGATCTGGCAGGTCTACGCCGACCCCCGCCAGCTGGAGAAGGTGTGGGGACCGCCGACCTACCCGGCGACGGTGGTCGACCACGACCTCACGCCCGGCGGCCGCGTGAACTACTACATGACCGGTCCGTCCGGCGACAAGCACGCCGGATACTGGCTGGTCACCGCCGTGGACGAGCCAAGGAGCCTCTCCTTCGACGACGGCTTCGCCGACCTGGACTTCAACCCGAGGCCGGAGCTGCCGGTCTCCAAGAACGTCTACACGTTCACCGAGCACGACGGCGGCACGCGCGCCACCTACGTGGGCAGGTACGCCTCCGCCGAGGCGCTGAAGCACGTGCTGGACATGGGTGTCGTGGAGGGCGCCACATCGGCGATCAACCAGATTGACGACCTGGTCTCCTCCTGACCAGCTGGGCGGCCGGGGCCTGCGGCCCCGGCCGCCTTCGCCCATCCCGGCTCGAGACCGGGTGGCTACCGTAGAGGGGCCTCGCCGGCCGCCCGACCGGCACGGGAAGCCCGGCGGGGCGCGGGAACCGCTGGGCCGGCGTTTGGAGTGATCAGATGGCAGTGGACCAGGTCGATGTACTGATCATCGGGGCCGGGCTCTCCGGCGTCGGCGCAGCCTGCCACCTGCGGCGCAGGTGCCCGGAGAAGACCTTCGCCATCCTGGAGTCGCGGGGCGCCATCGGCGGCACCTGGGACCTGTTCCGCTACCCCGGCATCCGCTCGGACTCCGACATGTTCACCCTCGGCTACCCGTTCCGGCCGTGGCCCGAGGAGAAGTCCATCGCCGGCGGCACCGCCATCCGCAGCTACATCTGCGACACCGCGCGAGAGTACGGTGTGGACGACAAGATCCGCTTCCACCACCGGGTGACGGAGGCGAGCTGGTCCAGCGCGGATGCACAGTGGACGGTGACGGCGCACCGCACCGACACCGCGCAGACCGTGCGGCTGCGCTGCTCCCTGCTGTTCATGTGCACCGGCTACTACCGCTACGACGAGGGGTACACGCCCCAGTTCGCGGGCGTGGACCGCTTCGCCGGGCCGGTCGTGCACCCCCAGCACTGGCCCGAGGACCTCGACTACACCGGCAAGCGGGTCGTGGTCATCGGCAGCGGCGCCACCGCGGTGACCGTGGTGCCGGCCATGGCCGAGCGGGCCGCCCACGTGACGATGCTCCAGCGCTCGCCGAGCTACGTGCTGTCCCTGCCCGAGGTCGACGTGGTCGCCAACGCGCTGCGCCGGATGCTGCCCCGCAAGCTCGCCCTCTGGCTCGTCCGGTGGAAGAACGTGCTGCTCACCATGGCCATCTTCCAGCTCAGCCGGCGCGCTCCCCAGGTGATGCGCCGCCTGCACCACCGGGCCGCGCAGGCCCGGCTGCCCGAGGGCTACGACGTGCAGACCCACTTCAACCCCGGGTACGACCCGTGGGACCAGCGGATGTGCTTCGTCCCCGACGGCGACCTGTTCACCGCGATCAGCAGCGGCAAGGCGTCGGTGGTGACCGACCACATCGACACGTTCACCGAGCACGGCATCAGGCTCGTCTCAGGGACGCAGCTGGACGCGGACATCGTGGTCACCGCGACCGGCCTGAACCTGCAGCCGCTGGGCGGCATGCGCCTGGCCGTCGACGGCGCCGACATCGACCTCGCCAAAACCGTCGCCTACAAGGGGATGATGCTCTCCGGCGTGCCCAACCTCATGCTGGCCCTGGGCTACACCAACGCCGCCTGGACCCTCAAGTGCGACCTGACCAGCGAGTACGCCTGCCGCGTGCTGAACCACATGGACCGGCACGGCTACCAGGTCTGCACGCCGGTCGCCCCGGAGTCCTCGCAGCTCGATCCCTTGATCGACCTCCAGTCCGGCTACGTGCTGCGCGGCCTCGACAAGCTGCCCAAGCAGGGCCCCCGGGCGCCGTGGCGGCTCTACCAGAACTACCCGCGGGACGTGCGGCTGCTGCGGCACGGGGCGGTCGAGGACGAAGGCGTCCGGTTCAGCCGCGCTCCCGCCCCTCAGCCCGCTGCCCAGGCCCCTCATGCGTAGGTTCACCTTCGCCGGCGGCACCGCTGTGGTCACCGGTGCCGCCAGCGGCATCGGCGAGGCCCTGTCGCACGCGCTGGCCCGGCGCGGTTGCCACCTGGTCCTGCTGGACCGCGACCAGCCGCGGCTGGCCGCCGTGGCCGACGCGATCCGCGGCGGGCACCCCGCGGTCGCGGTGCGCGCCCACCCGGTCGACCTCGCCGACGCCGAGGCCACCCTGCGGGTCGCGGGCGCGGTGCTGGCCGAGCACCCGCGGATCCGGCTGCTGGTCAACAACGCCGGGGTGGCGCTGGACGGCCGGTTCGACCAGGTGGCGCTGGAGGAGTTCGACTGGGTCGTCGACGTCAACCTGAAGGCCGCGGTACGGCTCACCCACACCCTGCTCCCGGCGCTGAAGGCCGAGCCGGGCTCGCACCTGGTCAACATCTCCAGCGTCTTCGGCCTGATCGCCCCCGCCGGCCAGGTGGCGTACGCAACCAGCAAGTTCGCCGTCCGCGGGTTCACCGAGGCGCTGCGCCACGAGCTCTTCGACCACCGGATCGGGGTGACCGTGGTGCACCCGGGCGGCGTGCGTACCCGCATCGGCCTGTCCGCCCGGGTCGGCCGCGGCGTCTCCGCGGAGGAGGCGAAGGCCGCCCGCGAGCTCTCCGCCCGGCTGCTGCGGATGGACCCGCGCCAGGCCGCCGGCATCATCGTGGCCGGCATCGAGCGGCGCCGCCCGCGGGTCCTGGTCGGCTGGTCCGCCAGGGTCCCGGACCTGGTGGTACGGCTGCTGCCCGGCTCGTACGGGACGGTCATGCGGGCAGTCCTCCAACGGCTGTCGAAGACCGCTCCCGCCGCGCCGGCCACGGCCACGCCCCCCAGCCCGGACGCGTCGACCGCGGGGAGCTGATGGTTACCCGAGCCGGAGATGACCGCCGGGCCCGTCGTGGTGGCTGCCACCCGTCCCGCCAGCCGCTGCTGGCATGGGTGGCCGGGCGCGCGGGACAGGATGGTCCACAGGTGAGCATGCACCGGCCGCCGCTGCCAGGTCCCTCCGGATGCCGGCGAGCCACTCCGAGGGCGGCTGGGCGGTCGCGCCAGCTCGCAGCCGGGCTAGCCGCCGTAGCCGCTCGGCCATCGGTAGGCGCAGGGCCCGGCCCAGCTCGTCGGCGAGCTGGGCCACGTCGGTCGGGTCGACCAGGGTCGCGCCGCCGGCAAGGTCGGGTGCGGCGCCCGCCTCGGTGGACAGGATCAGGGCCAGCGCCTTCTCGCTGACGACCGGTCCCTCCTTGGCCACGAGGTTCATGCCGTCACGCAACGGGTTGACCACGAGCACGTCGGCGAGTGCCGCGGCCACCAGGCCGCGTACCCGGTCGTTGCGCGTCTCCAGAACCACCGGGCGCCAGCCCGGGTTGCCGTACACCCGGTTCACCTCGGCGACCACCTGCCGCACCACCGCCTCGTAGCCGCGGTACTCCGCGATCTCCTGCCGGGAACCGTAGGCGAGGATGTAGTGCACGACCGCGCCCCGCGCGCTCGGGACCCGCTCCAGGAACCTGCGGTATGCGAGGACACCGCGCACGATGTTCTTGGTTGGCTCCATCCGGTCGATGCGCACCACGATGCGCCGCCCGGCAGCCGCGGCGAGGACCTCGTCGCGGTAGCGGGCCGCCTGCGCCGTGCCGAGCAGGGCGCGTAGGGCGCGGTCCGGCACGCCGACGGGGAACGCCCGCACCCGGACCGGCCGGCCGCCGCGGGCAAGCACAGTTCGCTTGTCCCGGCAGACCGGATATCCGGCGGCGGCGCAGCAGTCGAGGAAGTTCTGCGCCCACCGGTCGGCCAGGAAGGCGACGAGGTCGGCACCGAGCATCCCGTCGAGGACCGCCCTCGCGAGCGGTCCCGGCAACCGGGCCAGGTACGGCGGTGAAGCCCACGGACACGCGGTGAGGTGCGCGATCTCCAGGTCAGGGCGCAGCCGGCGGAGGAGCCGGGGAGCGAGAAACAGGTGGTAGTCATGCACCATGACCTGCCCGCCGGGCGCCGCCCGCCGCGCGCACTCCTGCGCGAAACGCCGGTTGACCTGCCGGTAGGCCAGCCAGGCCCGGTGCAGGGCGGCCGGCTGCGCGGTGAGGACGGGGGTGGCCATGTGGTGGTGCAGGAACCACAGCAGCCGGACGGAGAGGTCCTGGTAGAACAACCGGTAGGTGGTCGGGTCAAAGGCCAGCCAGGCAAGCTGCGTCACACCCGCGTCACCGGGCAGCGGGGTGACCGCCCCCGCCGGCCCGGCAGGCCTGGTCGCTGCGCGGTCGGCGTCGCTCACCGCCGCTGCGACCCAGCAGCAGTCGACGCCCTCGGTCGCCGCCGAGAGGATCGCGGCCAGGCCGCCGCCGCTTGCGCGCCGCTCCAGGCACCCGTCCACGGTACGGACGAACTCGAACGGTCCTCGGTTGGACGCCATCACCATCGGTGTCACCGGCTCGCCCCCTCGCCACGGGTGGACGGGCCGGATGGCCGCAGTCGCCCATGAGTGCCGGCCAGAATGGCGACTCCGACCCGGGCCTCCATTAGAAGTGACAGCTGCGTTACGCACAACGTCGAACATGTATTCGATCGTGTCCCCCGGTCGGCTGCCATCGGCAGGCCAGGCGCCGGTCCTTTGGATACGTCGACCATGATGGAACCCGTGCAGCCCCCTGCCCGGCACCCTGCCCCGTCGCAGCCAGCCCTGCTGCGTCTATGCGAGATCGTGGTCTATGGGCCGGGTGCCCCCTGGCGCGACGCCAGGCGCAGGGTGCTCGACGAGGTAAGCATCGACGTGCCCACCGGCTCGGTGGTGGCCGTGGCCGGGCCGCCCGGGTTCGGCGGCACCACGCTGCTCCGCGTGGCCGCCGGCCTGGTCGTGCCGGACAGCGGCCGCGTCTACGTCAGCGACCACGACGTCACCACGCACCCACCGGCCGGGCGCGGGGTCGGTCTGGTGCCCGCCGGCGGCGGGTTGCTGCCGCAGCTCACCGCCGAGGAGAACATCGGGTACGGGCTACGCCTGCGCGACGAGGCCTCGGTGCTGGTCCGGACCCGGCTGGCCGACGCCACCGAGCTGCTGGAGCTACGGTCATCGCTCCAGCTGCGCCCGCATGAGCTGTCCGCGGGCCAGCGGCTGCGCACGGCGCTGGCCCGGGCCGTGGTCACCGCCCCGCGCGTGCTGCTGGTCGACGGCACCGCCGGAGCCGCACCCGCCGACGAGCTCGGGCCGATGGTGCAGCGGCTGCGCCGCGAGGACGGCCCGGCGGTCCTGCTCTGCACCAGCCACGCCGAGCTGGCCGCAGCGGCCGACATGACGGTGACCATGGCCGGTGGCCGGATCCAGCGAGGTGACCGGTGATCACCCGGCGCCAGGTCCTCGCCGCCGCGACCGGTCCGCTCCTGCTGCGCGCCACCGGCGGGGTGACGGTCACCTCGGCGCTGGCGTCCTGCGGAGGCCGTACCGCTGGGGTTGAGGTCTTTGTGATGTGGAGCGGTGGGGAGCTGGCCGCCTTCCGCGAGACGTTGCAGCACTTCCACCGGGAGAGCGGCTTGCAGGTCCGCGTGGTGCCGGTCGGGGAGCAGGTCAACGAGCTGCTCCAGGCGCGCATCGACACCGACAACCCGCCAGACCTCGCGATCGTGCCGCTGCCCGGCCTGATCCGGGACTACGCCAAGCGCGGCCATGTCCGGGATCTCGGCTCCGAGCTGGGCAAGGACACGCCGGAGGGCCTGCGGGAGCTGGTCACCATGGACGACGGCATGGTTGCCGGCCTGTGGGTCAAGGCCGCGCACAAGTCGCTGTTCTGGCATCGCGGCGACATCAGCCCGCCGAAAAACTGGGCCGAGCTGGTGGGCCTGGTGACTCAGCGGGCGTTCGAAGGACGAACACCGCTGGCCATCGGCGCCGCGGACGGCTGGGTGGTCAGTGACTGGTTCGAGAACATGCTGATAGCTGTCGGCGGCGGCGAGACGTACGACCAGCTCGCCCGCGGCCAGCGCGCTTGGAAGTCGCCGCACGTGACCACGGCGCTGGAGGAGCTGGCCAGGCTGTGGTCGGTGCCGGACGCGTTCCCGGGCGGTGCCGAGCGGGCGCTGCTCACCCAGTACGAGGAGTCGGTGGCACAGGTCTTCGCCACCTGCCGGGCAGACCTCGTCTTCGAGGGTGACTTCGTCGGCAGCGTGGTCAGCCGCTTCACCCGGAAGCCCGCGAAGACGTTCTTCTTCCCGCCGCTGTCCACCGACCAACCGCTGCCACCGGTGGTCGGCGGCGACGTGGCCGCCAGGTTCACCGACAGCCGGAAGGCGGAGGAGCTAATCAGGTGGCTGGCCGAGGCGGGCTCGATGAGGCCGTGGATCAGCCAGGGCGGGTTCCTCTCGCCCAACAAACAGGTGCCGCTCGATTGGTACCCCAACGAACTCACCCGCAAGCTCGCCGTCCAGCTGTACGACGCCAACGAGGTCCGCTTCGACCTGTCCGACCAGCTCACCGGCCGGCTGGGCGGCGGCCAGGGGCGCGGGATGTGGCGGATCCTGCAGGACTTCTTCGGCGCGGTCGCCGCCGGGCAGAACCAAAACGCGGCCGTGCGGCTCGCCCAGAAGCAGCTCGACGCGGCCAGCCGGGGACAGTCATGACCAGTGCGCCAGGCCGCCTGGCCACCGAACTCCTCGTTATCGACGACATCGGCCCGCCCCGCCGCAGCCGGGCCCACCGGCCCGCGGGCCTGGCCTGGCTCTGGCTGCTGCCCACCCTGGCGCTGGTGGGCGGGCTGATCGCCTGGCCGGCGGTGCAGACGCTCTATGCGAGCGCGCTGTCCACCGCCGGCGGGCTGGCCGGCGTCGGCAACTACCGCAGCGTGCTGCGCGACCCCCAGCTGTGGGTGACGCTGCGCAACACCAGCGTCTGGGCGCTCGGGGTGCCGTTGCTGGTCGTCGTGCTCGGCTATGCGATCGCCGTGCTGTCCCGCGACATCCGGCTCGCCCGGGTACGCACGCTGGTGCTGGCCCCCATGGCGTTGCCGCTGGTCGTCATCGGGGTCGCATTCCGGCTGCTCTACGACCCGTCGCCGGAGCTCGGGCCGGCGACCGCGCTGCTGCACGCCGCGGCCGGGATGGTCGGCGTCAAATCGGTGGACGTGCCGCACCTGCTCGGCCCGAGCCTGGTGCTGGCCTCGCTGGTGTCGGCATTCGTGTGGACCTGGATGGGCATCGCGGTGATCATGTTCCGGGCGGCGCTGGACGCGATCCCGCACGAGATCGAGGACGGGGCCCGCGCTGCCGGCGCCAGCCGGGTGCGCCTGCTCATCGACGTGCAGTGGCCGTTCCTGCGCCGGGTGGCCGGCGTCCTAGTGCTGCTGCTCGCCGTCGCCGCCAGCCGCACGTTCGACCTGGTGCTGGTGATGGTGCCCGGGTCGGTCCAGGACGAGGCCGAGGTGCTCTCGCTCTACGTGTTGCGCCAGTCGGCGGTGCAGCAGCCCGGTGAGGCGGCCGCGGTGTCGGTGGTCTGGTTGCTGGTGGTCGTGGTCGGTGTGCTGCTCGCGGTGCGCTGGACCCGGCACGAGTGGCCGTGGCCGGCCGGTGGCCGCCGTCCGCTGGTCACTACGGCTGTCTCGCCTGGCCGGCTGGGCCGGATCCGGCCGGCCGCGCGGCTGGTGCGCCGGGGCATCCTGGGCGCCACGCTGGTGGTGTTCACGTTCCCGCTCCTGCTGCTGTGCCTCACCGCCCTGCACCAGCCGACCGATGCCGCGGTGCGCGGCTGGTGGGCGCCGCTCTCGTGGGCGTCCTTCGGCGAGCTGGCTGAAGCGGAGGTGTGGGCGGCGCTGGCGCCTACCGCGGCGATGGCCCTGCTGGTCACCGCGATCGTGGTGGTGCTCGCGGCGCTGGCCGCCTACGCCATGGCCTGGTTCGACCTGCCCGGCGACCAGGCGATGACCGTCGGCCTGCTGGGCGCGGCCGTCATGCCGCTCCAGGTGGTCGCCGGCCGGCTGTACGACGTCGTGTCGCCGCTGCACGGGTACGGCACCGCGGTGCTGCTCGGCGTCGTACACGTGGGCTTCGGGCTGCCGTTCGTGGTCCTGGTGCTGCGCAACGCGTTCGGCGCGGTGCCGGCCGACCG
>DASSUC010000193.1:0-2464 GCA_035707405.1 Micromonosporaceae bacterium
GCGTCCGCGCCGACGTACTTCTCCGGGTTCTTCGTGGACAGCTCGAGGTAGAAGTCGTCCAGGCCGTAGTCGCGCAGCAGGTCGAGCACGAAGGTCAGCAGCGAGGTGAGCTCGGCCCCCATCTGCTCCCTGGTGCAGTAGATGTGCGCGTCGTCCTGGGTCATCCCGCGCACCCGGGTCAGCCCGTGCACCACCCCGGACTTCTCGAACCGGTAGACCGTGCCGAACTCGAACAGCCGCAGCGGGAGCTCCCTGTAGGAGCGCCCGCGGGAGCGGTAGACCAGGTTGTGGAACGGGCAGTTCATCGGCTTGAGGTAATACTCCGCGCCCTCCATCGCCATCGGCGGGTACATGCCGTCGGCGTACCACTGGAGGTGTCCGGAGGTCTCGAAGAGCTGCGCCTTGGTGATGTGCGGGGTGTTGACGAACGCGTACCCGGCCTCCTCGTGCCGCCGGCGCGAGTAGCTCTCCAGCTCCCGGCGGATGATGCCGCCCTTGGGGTGGAACACGGCAAGGCCCGAGCCGATCTCCTCGGGGAAGCTGAACAGGTCCAGGTCCACGCCGAGCTTGCGGTGGTCGCGCCGGGCCGCCTCGGCGAGCAGCGTCTGGTACGCCTTGAGCGCGTCCCGGGTCGGCCAGGCCGTGCCGTACACCCGCTGGAGCTGCGGGTTGCGCTCGGAGCCGCGCCAGTAGGCCGCGGCCGTGCGCATCAGCTTGAACGCCGGGATGAGCCGGGTGGACGGCAGGTGCGGCCCGCGGCACAGGTCGCTCCAGCACCGCTGCCCGGTCTTCGGGTCGATGTTGTCGTAGCTGGTCAGCTCGCCGCCGCCCACCTCCATCACCTCGCTGGCGTCCACGTCGCCCTTGAGATCCACCAGCTCCAGCTTGTACGGCTCGGCCGCCAGCTCCTGCCGGGCCTCCTCAACGCTGGCGAAACGCCGCCGCCGGAACAGCTGCCCGGCCTTGACGATCTCCTGCATGCGCCGTTCCAGCTGCTCCAGGTCGTCCGGGTGGAACGGGCGGGCCACGTCGAAGTCGTAGTAGAAGCCGTTCTCGACCGGCGGGCCGATGCCGAGCTTCGCCTCCGGGAAGAGGTCCTGCACCGCCTGGGCCAGCACGTGCGCGGTCGAGTGGCGCAGCACGGCGAGGCCGTCGGCGGAGTCCATCGCCACCGGCTCCACCGGCGTGTCGACCTCCGGCGCCCAGTCCAGGTCGCGCAGGCGCCCGCCCGGGTCGCGCACCACCACGACCGCCTTCGGGCCGGTCGCGGGCAGCCCGGCGGCGGCCACCGCGTCCGCCGCCGTCGTCCCGGCCGCGACCACGACGGGGTCGGCCACGGCAGGGGTACGGGAACCGGACACGCTGTTCTCCTTCGATACGTACGACCACCGGTCGGTCCTGAAATGCTAACCGGCCCGTGGGCTCCTCCTGCCGACGGCGGGGCCACGCGTTACATTGGCGCCGTGACAGGCCCGGACGTGATCGCGGCGGTGCAGCGCCGGTACCAGACCTTCTTCGCCGGCCGCACGCCGGTGCCGTTCGCGGTGGCCGTGGACGACCGGCCGGCGCACACCTTCGGCCCCGGCGAGCCCGCGTTCACCATCCAGGTACGCGACCGGCGCGGCGCCCGGGCGCTCGCCGCCCTCGACCAGTTCGCGGTCGCCGTGGCGTACCTGCAAGGCTCCCTCGACGTCGAGGGTGACCTGGCGGCGGCGCTGCGCATGCGGCAGTTCTTCCGCGACTTCCACCCGGCGGCCCGGCTCGGCCAGCTCGCCTCGGCGCTGCTGCACGGGCGGCGCGAGGACGACCGGCGCTCGATGTCGCACCACTACGACGAGGACTCCGACTTCTTCCTGACCTTCCTGGACAGCCGCCACCGCTGCTACACCGAGGGCGTGTTCGCCCGCGACGACGAGCCGCTCGAGGAGGCGATGACCCGCAAGATGGACCTTGCCATCGAGGCTATCGGGGTCAAGCCCGGCGACCGGGTGCTGGAGGTCGGGGGTGGCTGGGGCGCCTTCGCCGAGTACGCCGGCCGGCACGGCATCGAGGTCACCACGCTGACCCTCTCCCGGGAGTCCGAGCGCTTCCTGCTGGACCTGGTGGCGCGCGAGTCCCTTCCGGTGCGCGTGGTCCGCGAGCACGTGCTCAGCTACACCAGCCCGCACCGCTACGACGCGATCGTCAACATGGGCGTCACCGAGCACCTGCCCGACTACCGGACCACCCTGCGCAAGTACGCCGAGCTGCTGCGCCCCGGCGGCACGGTCTACCTCGACGCCCTGGCGATGCGCACCAAGCACTCGGTCTCCACGTTCATGCGCCGCTACGTCTACCCCGGCGCGTCCTCGCCGCTGCTGCTGCACCAGTACCTGCGGCACGTGGCGCGCTCGCCGTTCGAGCTGCTGAGCCTGGTCGACGACCGGCACAACTACTACCTCACCTGCCGGGAGTGGGCACGCCG
>DASSUC010000194.1:0-14089 GCA_035707405.1 Micromonosporaceae bacterium
GGTCACCCTTCCCGCCGACACGTCAGCTTGCCGCAACCGCCCACCGCCGGCAAGCCCATCACCATGCCCACCACCAAACAAGTCCCGGCTGCGCCGGGACGCTGCCGCACACGTGGCTGAGGTACGAGTTTCGTCTCAGCGATTTGAGTTCTGACCCCTTCGTCCGCCGCGTCAGCTCATCGGGGGAGTCGATGCCGAGGGACAGCAGGAGGTCCAGGTGCGCCACGTCCTGGTCGGTCAGCCTGAGCAGGCGGGCGCCCAGCTCGGCGATGCGGCGCCAGCGTTTGACCATGAGGGTGGAGATCCCCAGCGCATTCCTTAGCCGGCGGCGTCCCCAGGCGCTCTTGAGCTGCCGTAGCAGATCATCGGCCGTGTACACGCCTACCGCCGGCAGCTTCTCCTCGTGCGCGGCGAACGGGCCCAGCATCGTGAAGCGGCTCGGCGCCGGTTGGCCCACGAGACTGTAGAACCTCTCGACCTGCTGGGACGTGGGCTTGTCGGCAGTGGCTGCGTCCTTCGGGTCGCGCACTTTCTCTGGGTCATGCAGCTCCACGAAGGACGGATCAGTCCGGGCCATGCGCCGCGACTCCGGGCCACGGTGGCCGCCACGGTGGCGATCCCGAGCAGCACCTGTCGTGTCCATGGCTGCTTGAACAGCGGCAGCAGCGGTATCCGGGCGAGGACTTTCGTCAGTAAGAACAGCAGATAGACCGCGACTGCGAGCGCGAGCACCCATAGCGCGACTCGCCCGAGTGGGGTCAGCACCGTCGTCTCGGTGTTGCGGAGCCGGCTTTCGAGGACCTATGGTCGACTGGCCGGTTGCCCCGTCAGGGTCTGGAGGCCCTTCGCCGCCGTCGCGTTGCCGCGGTCAGCCTTGAGCGCTTCTTTGTAGTACTGCCCTGCGACCTCCGCCTCGCCCCGGGCCCGCGCGGCATCCCCCTGTGCTGCCAGTACGGCCGCATACTGTCTCAGCTCGGCCACATACTTCAGCCCGGCGACGCTGCAGTGGGTAGCAGCTGGTGCTGGCGAGACTGTGGGGCTCGCTGTTGGGGCGGGCGACTGGTCCGCCACGGCTGCCGGACCGATGGCGACGGCTCAGGCGAAGACTGTCGGCTCACGGGCGATCCGCCTATAGACAGGACACCAGGAACCACGGCGGACCCGAAGGCGAGCACCATGAGCGTGGCAAGCGCGGCGACTGTGACCCGTCGCCTGCTGGAGGACCGTTGCCGTGGCATGACCGCCCCCGCTTAGACGATTGGATCAGCGTAGCGCCACCAGAAGACCTCGGTTCGTAATTGAGGTTTTGCCATCAGCTCTTGCGTACGGGACCGTTGCCTGACCACACGATCCGTCAGGCGGACCACCGCGCTCGCACCCTTGGCCGTACGCGGTTCTCCAGCTGGTCCCGGGCGATTCCAGGATCGGAGCAGCGCCGGCACCAAGCTACGGACGCGCTGGATGCCCGATGGCGTGGCTGCTGGAGCCACGCGGACCGGCGACTGGCAACCCGTACCGAGAATGATCTATGGAATCTTGCCCGGACCAGCTTGGTCCTTGTTGGGCAGTCAGCCCTTGTCGAGGCCGCGCAGCACCAGCGCCAGCCGCCGCGGCCCGCCGTCGGCGATGCGTACCGGCACGCCCCAGTCCTGCCGGCTGATGTGGCAGGCGCTGTGCTCGGTGGCCTCGTCGCAGGTTGCCACCTGCGCGACGACCTGGAGCACCCCGGCGGGGATGCCGGGTGCGACGACCAGGTCGCGGACCAGCTCGGTGCCCTCGCCGGCGCCGCTGGCGAGCAGCTCGGGCGGGGACGAGGAGATCTCGAGCCTGATCGGGGGGCCGAACGAGCTGTCCAGCTTGTGCCCTGGCGGCGGGGTGAACACCACCTCGAGCGTGACCTCGCCGGACGACAGGTCCGTGGGGCGGCGCTCGGTGCGCTGCCGGGCCCCGTCCACCGTGGCGCCGGCCATGGTGGACGCGCTGGCCGCGAGCTGGGTGAGCCGGTGCCCGGCGGACTCGACGACCACGATGGCGCCATCGCCGGTAACCACCACGTCGCTCGGCTCCGCGAGGTCCGCGGCGACCGTCGACACCGCCCCGGCGACCGGGTCGAAGCGGCGGACCGCGCCGTTGTACGTGTCCGCCACGAGCACGGACCCGTCCGGCAGCGCACACACCCCGAGCGGGTGCTGTAGCAGGGCGCTGCCGGCGGGGCCGTCCACGTGGCCGAAGTCGAACAGCCCCTGCCCGACGGCGGTGTGTAGCTGGCCGTCCGCGACCCAGCGCAGCGCCGAGGTCTCCGCGTCGACCAGCCAGAGCGTCCCGCCGTCCGGCGACACGGACAGCCCGGACGGCTGGGCCAGCCAGACGTCCGGCAGCTCGCCGTCGCGCAGCGCCTCCACGGTCGTGCCGGCGTACACGCCGGTGGTGCGCTGCACCGGGTCGAACCACCAGAGCTGGTGTATGCCGGCCATGGCCACGATGACCCGGCCGTCGTACCAGGCCACATCCCAAGGGGAGGAGAGGTCGATGGCGCGGGCGTCGTGCGAGTGGTCGTCCACGGTGGAGCGCCAGGGCCGGCCGGTGCCGGCGACGGTGGTGACCGCGCCGTCGGACAGGCGTACCCCGCGCAGCAGGTGGTTGACGGTGTCGGCGACGACGAGGTCGTAGCCGGCCACCTCGGCGACGTACGAGGGCAGCAGGCACAGGCCCTGCGGCTCGGAGAACGAGGAGGCGGCTGCCGGCCCGTCGGCCCGCCCCCGGCTGCCCGAACCGATCCGCCGGACCACTGATGCACCGTCCGCCGCAAGCTCCACAATGGAGTGCCGGGCCGAGTCGGAGACGAGGAAGGTACGGGCCGCGGTGGCGACCGCCTTGCCGGGGAAGCGCAGCACCGTGTCGGGTGGCTCGGCGGGCACGTAGGGACCGCTGCCCCGGTGTAGCGTCCCGCTGGCGTCGTGCCGCTGCACCAGCTCGTCGACGAGCCGCGCCAACCCCTCGGCGTGGCCCTCGCCGGCCATGCTCGCCACCAGGTAGCCCTCCGGGTCCACGAGGGCGAGGGTGGGCCAGGCCTTGGCCGCGTACTGCTGCCAGGTGGTCAGCTCCGGGTCGTCGAGCACCGGATGGGCCACGCCGTAGCGCTCGACCGCGGCGGCGAGGGCCTGCGGGTCGCGCTCATGGGCGAACTTCGGGGAGTGCACGCCGACGACGACCAGCACGTCGGCGTACTTCTCCTCGAGCGGTCGCAGCTCGTCCAGGACGTGCAGGCAGTTGACACAGCAGAACGTCCAGAAGTCGATCAGCACGATCTTGCCGCGGAGCTCCCGCAGGGAGATGTCCCGGCCGCCTGTGTTCAGCCAGCCGCGACCGGTCAGCTCGGGGGCGCGTACGCGTACCGTCACGTTCTCCATGGTGCCTCACGATCAACTTGGGCCAGCACTCGGCACCACCGTTGGCGCCCCGTCGCCCGCACCGGCCGGTGCCAGGCACAGCACCTGCGTACGGCCGTCCACGGTGAGCTCCAGGTAGGGCTGGTTGGCGTCGGGGCAGTCCTGGGACCGGGCGACCTTGGAGACGATGACGAAAGCGCCCGCGTCGGTGCACCGGGCAGGCACGCCCGTCCGGCGGTCGGACTCCTTCACGCAGGAGCGCACCGGAAACTCGCCGGAGTCGCTGCCAAGCCTGCTGAACGCGAGATAGGCGCCGCCGCCGAGCAGTGCCAGGAGCACCACCCCGGCGATGGCGAGCAGCGTGCCCTGGTGCTGCTGCGGCCGGGGATGGCCCGACGGCGGGCGGTCCGGCTGCCCGGGTGGGCGGGCGCCGAAGTCGGGCTCCATCAGCGAGAAGCCGCCTGGCGTGCTGGGCGGCCCGGGCCGCTGCCCGGCGACCAGCCCACCACCGCGGGCGGCGGCCTGGTCCGCCCAGCCCGGTGGCTGCTGACCTGGGGCAGGTGCGCTGCCGCCAACCGGTCCGGACCGGCCGGTCAGTCCGGGTCCGGGCCGGCCATCGCCGGCTCCGGGAGTGGCGCGAGCGCCGCCCGGGATGGGCAGCGTGCTGGTCCCGGCCGGTGCCTGTGCCTGCCCGCCGGCGAACGGCTGGCGCCCGCCAGCGAAGGCGTCGTGCCCGCCGGGGAAGGCGTCGCGTCCGCCCGGGAAGGCGTCGCGTCCGCCCGGGAAGGCGTCATGCCCGCCCGGGTAGGTGTCGCGTCCGCCAGCGAAGGCGTCGTGCCCGGCCGGGAAGGCGTGGCGCTCGTTGGCGAAGGCGTCGCGCCCGCTGGGGGTGGTTTCCTGGCGGGCGTACGGGTCTCGCCCTGCGCCGAAACTGTCCTGCTCAGCGGGGTGCCTACTGCCCGGTCCGGCTGCGGGTGCGGTCTGCCCGCCGGCGGCGCTGCGCCCGACTGCGAACCCGTCATGGTCGGGGATGGCGTTGCCGTGCCCGAGGGCCGGCGTTTCCGGCTGCGGGGGCCAGCTCGGGGCGGGGGAGGGGAACAAGCCGGCGCCCGAGCCGCCGGGCTTCCTGGAGGGCAGGGGTGGTGGAGCGGGCGTTCCCGCGGCCTGCAGCTGGGACGCGATCGGCTCGGGGTAGGCCCCGGTCGGCTCGCCGTACTCCGTCGGCTCGGCATAGCGGTCCGGCTGCGGGTAGTCAGCGGACCCGCCGTACTCTGCCGGCGCGGCCCTGGCCGGCTGCTCAGGCGGGGCCGGCTGGGGCGCGGCGGCACGACCGTAGACCCGTGAGGCGGGCGCCGGTAGCGGCGGCGTCTGGCCGGACTGCGGCATCTGCGGAGGGGCGCCCGGCACCGAGGCCGATCCCGTCGCCCGGCCGCCGGCGGGTGCGCTGGCGGGCGTACCAGGGGTGGGTGGGCCGGCGGCCGGCGCGCCGGGGATGGGCACGCTGGCGCGGGCGACCGGGCGCGGGTGGGCCGGGCCGGCGGCCCGATCCTCCTCCGCGGCGGCGGGGTGCGGGTTTTCCCAGCTGCCCGGGTGGGGCGCCCCACCCGAGGGCGCCGCTGGCTGCGGGAAGAACGACGGTTGCGCCGAGGTCGGGTCGGGGTGCTGCGGGGGCGCCTCGCTGGCCGGCTCGGTGTACCCGGCCCAGGGGTCGGGGTGGTAGTGGTTGGGAGCCGCGCCGGGACCGGGGTCGTCCGGTGGGGCGGTCCAGGCGACCGGGACTGATGCGGTGGCTCGTACCACGGATGCGGTGGCCCGCACGGGCGGAGGCGGTGGGGGTGGGGGTCGCCCGGCGTCGGGGTGGTCGGGATCCAGGGCGCCTTCCCTGGGGTCGTGCCCACCGTGCTGGCCTTCGAAGGACATCCGTGCCACCTCCGTCAGCTAAGGCGTCTCCCCGTGTCCCGTCACTGGCGGCGCGGCCTGGCCGGACGAGCGGCGAGGCCCACCGTACCGGTCGCACCGGCGCCCGCCAATCCCGCTTCCCGGCATCCCGCAACAACCTGAGCGCGGACGGCCCGCCAAGCGTGGCTTGGCGGGCCGTCGTGGAGAGAGGAGTTACTGGTAACGGTTGGCGATCGCCATGATCTCGTTGCGCACAGCCTGGGACGGGCTGCTGCGCAGGGCGTGCGCGATCGCGCGGCTGCGGCGCGCGGCGTCCCGGCGGCTACGGATGCGGTCTAGAAAGGTGCTCATGTATCTATTAGAGCGCGACGGGGACGAGCTTGCCAACGATACATCAGTGATATGGGGCACTGGCCGAAGGATCGTAGAAGGCTAAGCGTGTCGTCTGAACAACATTAGGGAATAACGAAGGCGGACGCTTGTTGCGCGCCCGCCTTCGCCGTGCGTCAGGTCCAGGCGAGCAGGCTCGCCTCAGGGTCTTCGAGGAAGGCGCCCACGTCCCGGAGGAACCGCGATCCCAGCTCGCCGTCCACGATCCGGTGGTCGAACGAGAGCGCCAGCGTCGTCACCCGGCGGATCTTGATCTTGTCCTTGTGGACCCACGGCGCCTCCCGGATGGTCCCGAACGCGAGGATCGCCGCCTCGCCGGGGGGGAGGATCGGGGTGCCGGTGTCCACCCCGAAGACGCCCACGTTGGTGATGCTGAACGTGCCGCCGGTCATGTCCGCCGGTGCCGTCCGGCCGGCCTTGGCCGTCTGGACCAGGTCGGTCATTGCGTCGGCCAGCTCGCGCAGGGTGAGCCGGCCGGCGTCCTTGATCGTCGGCACGATCAGGCCGCGCTCGGTGGCCGCGGCGATGCCCAGGTTCACGTACTCCTTGACGATGATCTCGTCGCCGGCCCAGGTCGAGTTGATCATCGGGTGCCGCCGCAGGGCGACGAGGCACGCCTTGGCGACCAGCAGCAGCGGGGAGACCCTCACCTCCCGCCAGTCCGGCAGCTGGCGCAGCCGGTCCAGGGCCCGCATGGAACGGGTGACGTCCACGGTGAGGAACTCGGTCACGTGCGGTGCGGTGAACGCCGAGGCCACCATGTTCTCGGCGGTCAGCTTCCGCACCCCCTTGACCGGAACCCGCTGCTCCCGGTCCGGGCCGAAGACCGGGGCCTCGGTGCCGGCAGGCGCGGCAGTGCGTGCGCCGTCGGCCGCCGCCGTCACGTCCTCCCGGGTGATCGAGCCCTGTGGCCCGGAGCCGGTCAGCTGGGTCAGGTCCACGCCCAGGTCCCGGGCCAGCTTGCGCACCGGAGGCTTGGCCAGGACCGGGGTGCGTTCGCCTACGCCCTGGGTCGGGACGGCGGGCGCGGGTGCCGTGGCGAGGGCAGCGGCCGGTGCGGGCGCGGTAGTCGGTGTGGCCGCCTTTGCCGGTGTGGCCGCCTCTGCCGGTGCGGCCGCCTTTGCCGGGGCGGGCGCGGTCGCCGTACCCGGGTCGCCCTTGCGCGGGCGGCGCTTTGCCGCGGTGGTCCGCGGGCCGTAGCCCACCAGGACCGCGGTCCGGCCGCCTGGTGCTGGACCGCCGATCAGGCCGGGCTCCACGGCGCCCTCGGCGGGCGCGACATCCACCGCAGCGAGCGACGCCGCCGACGGTGCCGGCAGGTCGACGTCATCCCCGGGCGCCGGGCCAGCCTGGGACTCGGGGACAGCCTGGGACTCGGGGACAGCCTGGGACTCGGGGCCCGCCTGCGGATCGGTGTCGATGGCGATGATCGGCGAACCGACCTCCACCGTCGTGCCCTCCGGGTAGTAGATCTCGGTGATCTGCCCGGCCCACTTCGCCGGGATCTCGACCGCCGCCTTCGCCGTCTCCACCTCGACGATCGGCTGGTTGAGCGTGACCGTGTCACCGACCGACACGAGCCACTTGAGGATCTCGCCCTCGGTCAGGCCCTCACCCAGGTCCGGCAGGTTGAACTGCTTGATCCGCGACATCGTCACCACCCGAACGTCCGGTCGACCGCGTCGAGCACCCGATCCAGGTCGGGCAGGTACTCCTCCTCAAGCCGGGCCGCCGGGTACGGCGTGTCGAACCCGGTCACCCGCAGCACCGGCGCCTCCAGCGAGTAGAAGCACTCCTGCGTGATCCGTGCGGCCAGCTCGGCGCCGAGCCCCACGTTGCCCGGGGCCTCGTGCACCACCACGCACCGGCCGGTGCGCCGCACCGACTCGTACACGGCGGGCAGGTCGAGCGGGGAGAGCGAGCGTAGGTCGATCACATCGAGCGAGCGGCCCTCCTCCTCGGCGGCGGTGGCCGCGTCGAGGGCGGTACGCATCATCGGGCCGTACGCCAGCACGGTCACGTCGGTGCCCGGCCGGGCCACCCGGGCGGCGTGCAGCGGGTACGCCGACTCCAGCGGCGAGTCGACGTCGACCTCGCCCTTCTCCCAGTACCTGCGCTTGGGCTCGAAGAAGATGATCGGGTCGTCGGAGGCGATGGCCTGGCGGATCATCCAGTACCCGTCCTGCGGGCTGGCGCACGTGACGACCTTGAGCCCGGCGGTGTGGGCGAAGTACGCCTCGGGCGACTCGGAGTGGTGCTCCACCGCGCCGATCCCCCCGCCGCACGGGATCCGGATCACGATCGGCAGCCGCAGGCTGCCCCGCGACCGGTAGTGCATCTTCGCCACCTGGCTCACGATCTGGTCGAACGCCGGGTAGACGAAGCCGTCGAACTGGATCTCGCACACCGGCCGGTACCCGCGCATCGCGAGCCCTACCGCGGTGCCGACGATGCCGGACTCGGCCAGCGGCGTGTCGATCACCCGGTCCTCGCCGAAGTCCTTCTGCAGCCCGTCGGTGATCCGGAAGACGCCGCCGAGCCGGCCGATGTCCTCGCCCATGATGATGACCTTGGGGTCCTCCTCCAGCGAGTGCCGCAGCCCGGTGTTGATCGCCTTGCCCAGCGTCATCGTCGCCGGCGGTGCCGTCCCGGCCGCCGCCGCCTGGGCCGACGGCTCTGCCGCCTGGGCCGATGGTGGCCGTGTCTGCGTGGCCATCAGTGGGCTCCCCCCTCGAAGGACTCCAGATAGCGGGCGAACTGCTGCTGCTGCGCGTCCACCAGCGGTGAGCCGTGTGCGTAGACGTGGTCGAAGAGCGTGAGCGGCTCGGGGTTGGGCATGTCCAGCACCCGCTCCCGCAGGTCGGCCGCTGCGGCCTGGGCCTGCTCGTCGACGCCGGTGAAGAAGGCCTCGTCGGCGAGCTGCTGCTTGTCCAGGAAGAGCCGGACCCGCTTGATCGGGTCCTTGGCCTGCCACGCCTCGACCTCGCTCGCGATCCGGTAGCGGGTCGGGTCGTCGGAGGTGGTGTGCGCGCCCATCCGGTACGTGTACGCCTCGATGAACGTAGGTCCCTCCCCGTGCCGGGCGCTGTCCAGCGCGGCCCGGGTCACCGCAAAGGTGGCGAGCACGTCGTTGCCGTCCACCCGCAGCCCGGGGAAGCCGAAGCCGGCGGCCCGCCGGTAGAGAGGCACCCGGGTCTGCTTCTCGATCGGCTCGGAGATCGCGTACTGGTTGTTCTGGCAGAAGAAGACGATCGGGGCGTTGAACACGCTGGCCCAGATGAAGGCCTCGTTCACGTCGCCCTCGCTGCTCGCCCCGTCGCCGAAGTACGCGACCACGGCCTCCCCGTCGTCGGTGCCGACCTTGCCGTCCTTGGCGATGCCCATGGCGTAGCCGGTGGCGTGCAGGGTCTGGGCGCCGATCACGATCGTGTACATGCCCAGCTTGAACTCGCTCGGGTCCCAGGCACCGTGGTCCACCCCGCGGAACAGGCCGAGCGGCATGATCGGGTCGATGCCCCGGCAGTAGAGCACGCCGTGCTCGCGGTAGGTCGGGAAGGCCATGTCCTGCGGGCGCAGCGCCCGGCCGGAGCCCACCTGGGCCGCCTCCTGGCCCAGCACGCTGGCCCAGATGCCCAGCTCGCCCTGGCGCTGCAGGGCCGTCGCCTCGGCATCCAGCCGGCGCACGATCACCAGGTCGTGGTAGAGCTGGCGGTACTCCTCATCGGTGAAGCTCACCGAGTAGTCCGGATGGTCCACCCGGTCGCCGTCTGGGGTGAGCAGCTGCACGAACTCCGGTTCGGCCATGGCGCCGTTCCCGGCGCGCGCGCTCTTCTCCGCCTGCCTCAGCGGCCGGGCTCCGGTTGCGCCCTTCGCCATTGGTCTCTCCCTGTGTGTGTGCGCCGGCAGCGGGGTGACCGGCACCGGCGCAGACCTCCGTCGGGCCGTTCCCGTCCCCGGTCGGGGCCGGGTAACTGCCGCCGCGTCCAATATTGCAGAGAGCAGCCGCTACCACAGCATGGGCTTTGTCGCGGCCTCAGGTCGCCCGGCGGGGCCGCTCACGGCCGCAGCATCGGAGGGTGCAGCAGGGTCGCCGTGCCGCGCCGGTAGAGCTGCGCCGGACGCCCCCGCTCCCCGGTGGTCCACCGACCCGTGGGTACGACGAACCGCTGCGTCGAGGTGACCTTCCGGTGGAAGTTGCGCGGGTCGAGGGTGGTCCCCCACACCGCCTCGTACACCTCCCGCAGCTGGGCGATGGTGAACTCGGCCGGGCAGAACGCGGTGGCCAGCGCGCTGTACTCCAGCTTGGCGCGGGCCCGCTCGACCCCGTCGGCCAGGATCGCCGCGTGGTCGAAGGCCAGGCTGAACGAGCCCGCGTCCGCGACCGGACGCCACTGCGCGTTCGCCGCGTCCGTGCCGGCCACGGGTGCGGGCAGGTCGGGCAGCAGGGCCAGGTAGGCCACGGTGACCACCCGGCCGCGCGGGTCCCGCCCCGGCGCCCCGTAGCTGGCAAGCTGCTCCAGGTGCCCGGCCGGGCCGCGCAGGCCGGTCTCCTCGGCCAGCTCCCGCTCGGCCGCGTCCGACAGGTCCTCGGTGGCGTGCACGAAGCCCCCGGGCAGCGCCCACGACCCCTGGTACGGCGGGATGCCCCGGCGGACCAGCAGCGCGCAGAGCTGGCCGCCGGACCGGCTCGTCGCGCTGGTGGAGCCGCGGATGGTCAGCACCACCAGGTCCACGGTGACCGCAAAGCGCGGCGGATCCGCCATCTGACTTATCACCACCTTGACGAGAACCTAGCATGAAGATTATCGTCGCGGTGACGAGAAAATCTACGGAGGGTTGGGTCATGGCGGATGTGACGAACCGGCTGTTCCTGCGGCACCTGCGCGGGGCGCCGACCACCTGGGTGCGCCACCACGTGCGCGGCACCGTGCGGCACGAGGGCGTCGGCCAGTCGTTCTGGTACCGGCCGCTCACCGCGGTGCTGTCCGAGGTGCCGATCGACGACCGGGAGCTGCCGCTGCTGTTCCACGCCCGGACCACGGACTTCGTCGACGTGACGGTCCAGGCCACGGTGACCTACCGGGTCGCCGACCCGGTGGTGGCAGCGTCCCGGCTGGACTTCTCCATCGACCCGTACCAGGGCACCTGGCGGGCCCAGCCGCTGGACCAGGTCGCGACCCTGCTCGCCGAGCTGGCCCAGCAGCCCGCGCTGGACCTGCTGGCCCGGCTGCCGCTGACCGAGGCGCTCACCGCCGGCATCGCCCCGGTGCGGGAGGCCGTCTCCGCCGCGCTGGGCTCCGACACCCGGCTCGCCGACATCGGCGTACGGGTGGTCAGCGCGCGGGTGGTCGCGATCCGGCCCGAGCCCGAGCTGGAGCGGGCGTTGCAGACTCCGACGCGCGAGGCGGTGCAGGTGGCCGCAGACCGGGCGACCTACTCCCGCCGCGCCCAGGCGGTGGAGCAGGAGCGGGCGATCGCCGAGAACGAGCTGCAGAACAAGATCGAGCTGGCCCGGCGCGAGCAGCAGCTGGTCGAGCAGCGCGGGGCCAACGCCCACCGCCGGGCCGAGCTGGACGCCGCGGCCCAGCTCGCCGCCGCGGAGGGAGATGCGCGGCGCTCCCGGGTGCTGGCCGCCGCCGAGGCCGAGAAGGACCGCACGCTCGCCGAGGCCAAGGCCGCCGGGGTACGGGCGGTCGGGCTGGCCGAGGGCGACGCGGAGGCCGCCCGGCTCGCCGCGTACCGTGACCTGCCCACCGGCGTGCTCCAGGCGCTGGCGCTCAAGGAGCTGGCCGGGCAGCTGCCGGAGATCGGCCAGCTGACCGTCACCCCGGACGTGGTCACCGGCCTGGTGACCCGCCTGACGAACGGGGCTGGTCAATGAGCCTGCCCCCGCGGGTGGTGTTCGTGTCGCGCCGCAGCGAGCTGGACGAGCTGCTGGCACGGCACGGCACCCGGGCGGCCGCGGCGTACTTCCTGCGCCTGCGAGGACGCGACCTGGCCGAGGTGGACTCGCGGCACGCCGCTCTGCAGGCCGCGCTGACCGAGCTTGGTGCCGCTGTCCCGGCCGACTGGCGCCGGGGGCACGTCGACCGGGAGGACCTGCCCCGGTTCCTGTTCGCGCCGGAGGACGTCGTGGTGGCGGTGGGCCAGGACGGGCTCGTCGCCAACGTGGCGAAGTACCTGTCCGGGCAGCCGGTGGTCGGCGTCGACCCCGAGCCGGCGCGCAACGCCGGCGTACTCGTGCGGTTTTCTCCCGCCGCCGCGGGCCGGCTGCTGCCGGCGGTGGCCGCGGGCGCGGCGGCCCAGCAGGTCCGGACCATGGTGGTGGCCGCCCTCGACGACGGCCAGGAGCTGGTCGGCCTCAACGAGGTGTACGTCGGCCACCCGTCCCACCAGTCGGCCCGGTACGCCATCGGCACCGCCGGCGGCCGGCGGGAGCGGCAGTCGTCGTCCGGCGTCGTGGCCGGCACCGGCACCGGCGCCACCGGCTGGTGCGCGTCGATCGTGCGGGAGCGGGCCGCCGCGCCGGCGCTGCCGGCGCCCGAGGAGGCGGCGGTGTGCTGGTTCGTCCGGGAGGCGTGGCCGTCGCCGGCGACCGGGGTGTCGCTGACCGCCGGCCGGCTGGCGGCCGGGGAGCGGCTGGAGCTGGTCAGCGAGGCGGAGCGGCTGGTGGTGTTCGCCGACGGGGTGGAGGCGGACCACCTGGTGATGGCGTGGGGGCAGCGGGTCAGCATCGGCGTGGCGGAGCGGCGGCTGCGCCTGGTCGTTCCTGGTCCTGTCGGAGGGTCCCGCTAACGTTGCCGCTCACCAGTCCCTGCCATGGCCGACTCCGCGTGGTGGGGCGGGCGGAGTTTCTGGAGGAGACGCCGTGCCCGGTCGGCAGCCTGCTGCTTGCGGGCGAGGTGGTCTCGCCCGGCTCGGTGCTGCGGGACACCGAGACAAAGCGGGCGCTGTACGCACGCGCTGGCGTGCCGTCGTACTGGGTTGTGGTGCCGGACCGGGACGCGGCGACGATCGCGCTCGCGGAGCTGGTGCTCGACGGGCAGACCCACACCTACCGGTACGCCACGCACTACACCACCGGTGTGTTCCGCACCGAGCTGCCGTGGCCGGTCAAGGTCGACCTCCCGGCTCTGGCCGCCCGGATGGCCCGCTACCGCCAGGGAGATGTCCGGGGCACGCGCTAGCGTGCTGGTCCGATGCGCTGGGGCTGTGCGGTGGAGGACAGCTTGGCGCTGACCCGGCAGCTGCGCGAGCGCGGCATGGTGGGCGACAAGGATCTGACGACGGTCGGTGATCGCTCGCCCGGCGGGAACACGGCTACGGCGCAAGCCCCCAACGGATCCGTACAGCGGCATCGGCCGTGGTGGGCGGGTGCTTTTCCAGGTCGTGCCGGAGGAAGCTGACGAACCAGGACCCGGCTATCAGCGGTTGGCGCCTGCATCTTTCGGATCACGATTCGCGACAGCGTTGGTGGCGGTGGAAAGCTGCCTGGTATGCGTCCGATGGACGGCCACGATGTCGAACAAGCCGTGGCGGAGATGGTGCGGCTGCTCACGCCTCACGAGTCCGCAGACTGGCGATGCAGGGCCGGCACGCTGGTCTGGAGCTGCTGGACGACAGCCGCCCATGTCGCACATGACCTTCTGGCGTACGCCGGGCAGGTCGCTGCTCGACCGGACAGTGCGTACCTACCGCTCGACCTCGTCGTCTGCGAGGACGCGTCACCCCGCGACCTGCTGCGGATAGTTGCGGGCTGTGGGCGGCTGCTGAGCAACGCGTTGGCCGCATCTGAGCCTACGGCCCGTGCGTGGCATTGGGGACCGACCGACCCGAGCGGCTTTGCGGCCCTGGGGGCGAACGAGACGCTGGTGCACACATATGACATCACCGAAGGGCTCGGGATCGGCTGGCACCCGCCGGAGCCTCTCTGCAGAGCCGTGCTTGCCCGGGTCTTCCCCGGCGCTCCGGCGGGTGATCCGGTCCAGGTACTTCTCTGGTCCACAGGGCGGGTAGAACTCCCCGGCCACCCTCGTGTCACCTCCTGGATCACGAAGGCGGCGATTGACTAGACGCTGCTATTGCCGTCGTTCAATGCCCGCACCGTATCCGCTCATGCCGCAGTTCGCGTCGAGCCGGCTGGGCGATGCCGTGTCTCACCCGTAATACAGTCAGGCGTATGACCGAAGTGGCAGTCCGCGACCTGCGCAACCGCGGGGGCGAGATCCTCAACCGCGTCGCCGCCGGGGAGGCATCGACCGTTACCCGCAACGGCGAGCCCATCGCGGGGCTTCGGCCGCTGCCCCGCCGGCCGCTGCCCGCCCACCTGCTGCTACAGCGGTGGCGCCAGCTTCCCGCTGTCGACCCTGCGCTGCTACGGACCGACATCGACAGCGTCCTGGACGCCACGC
>DASSUC010000195.1:0-13858 GCA_035707405.1 Micromonosporaceae bacterium
GCCATGACAGCCTCCCTGGTCAGCAACCACGAGGCTATGCCCGACACAGCGAGCGGGCCTCCTCACGGAGACCCGCTCGTCACACGTTCGTGTCACCCGGCGAAGCCGGGATCTTCTCGGCGGTATGAGGTCGCTCGCTACTAGTAGGCGCGAACGGCGACCCAGTCGAGTGAGAAGTCGCGTGAGGTCGAGCTTGCGACGCTGATGACCCGGACCCGGAAGTTCGCGTTCGACAGATCACCGGAAGTCCAGGTGCGTCCCCAGGTGTCGGTGGCGCTGCCCAGCATGCGTGTTGCCTCGGTCGTACCCAATGTCGAGGTCGACTTTGCAGACGTCCAGGAGGAGCCGCCGTCCCAGGAGAGCTGGACGCAGAGCTTGGGCGAGCCGGAGGTCGAGTCGGCCTTCGCGTCGAGCCGCACCTCGATCCCCCTGACCGTCGATCCGTTCGGGATCGACAGGCCATAGTCGCGGAAGACGTGCTTGTCCTTGCTCGAACCGGTGCAGGAGGTGCTCGTTCCCGAGCCGCTGTCGGTATCGACAGCGAAAAGCCCGTCGTCGGCGTAGGCGTTGGTCGGGCTGGCCTGGAAGCCGTCGCCGTCGCCGCCCGAGCCGGCCGCGTCAGCCGCCGGGCTGCGTAGGCCGGTGTTGCCGGGCGGGGGTGGGGAGCCGGGGTTGATGTTCAGGACCGCGGATCGTTCTAGCCCGCCCGCCGTCGCGGTGATGACGGAGAACTCGCCCTCCCATGACGCTTGCCAAGCACCGCCGGACAGTCCCGTCGCGAACATCATCCTGTTGGCTAGCGACGAGCCTGGACACCCAAGCACGAAACGCAATTCTGAACCCATTGTCGCAAACAGACCGCTATACTGCGCTCGGAGATCTTGGGGTAGTGGGTCACCGACCACAGGCTGGGTTTTGCTGGTCAAATCGAACTACCGTGACCACTGGCCCGGCTGGTCGCGGAGGCGACCGCGTGTGGGCAGCAGTTCGTCGCCGTGGTCCATGGCGAGCTGCCCAATGCGCCGATCCTCCTGCGCGGAAACCCGCGCTAGCTCAGCAGTTTGGTTACCTGGGCGGCCATGCTGGTGACGGTCGGCGCGTCGAAGATCGATCGCATTAGCAGCCGGACGGCGAACGCCTTGCGTACCTGGGCGACGAGCTGTACCGCCAGCAGCGAGTTCCCACCGAGGGCGAAGAAGTCGTCATCCATGTCGATGTCATCGACGCCGAGCACCGCCGACCAGATCTGGGCCATGGCCTGCTCGACGTCGTTCGGCCCCGGGGTCGGCCCGCTCGCCGGCGCCGGCGGTGCGTCCGTGGCCGGCGGTGCCTCTGTAGCCAGTGCCCCGGCCCGGATCCGCAGCGCCTCGACCGGCCGCGGGCTGATGAGCACGTAGCCGCCGAGGTTCGCGGTGATCGCCCGGTGGAACGCGGCCACGCCCTCCGGCGGCGAGATCCAGACCGGGTTATCGTCCACTGTGGACTTTGTCTTGGTGAGCGTTTCGGCCAGCATGCCGGGGCCGCGCCAACCGGTCCAGGCCAGCGAGCGGACCGGCGCGCGCCACCCGTGGACGCTCTGGGCGTACGCGTCGAGGTAGGCGTTGGCCGCGCAGTAGTCCACCTCCCCGAACCCGCCCAGCGCGCCGACCACCGACGAGAACAGCGCGACGAAGTCCAGGTCGAGGTCGCCGAACACCTCCTCCAGGGCCAGCGTGCCGGTCACCTTGGCGGCCAGCACCGCGAGCATGTCCGGCCGGGCCCGGGTCTCGGTGAGGCCGCCGCCGGCCACGCCCGCGGCGTGCACGATGCCGTCGAGCCGGCCGTACCGGGCGAGGATCTCCTCGCGTACCTCCCGCAGCGCCGCCACGTCGGTGACGTCGGCGGCGACGGTAAGGGCCTGGCCACCGGCGGACTCGATCCGCCGTACCGCGCTCGCAGACCCCCCGGCGGCCGGGGCGGTGCGCCCGAGGAGAACCAGGCGGGCCTGTACGCGACGCGCCAGGTCCTCGGCGACCGCGAGTCCCAGCGCGCCGAGGCCACCGGTGACCAGGTAGACGCCACCGGTACGCAGGCGCGCGGCCGGCGGCGGCTCCGGCAGCCGTACCGGTTCCGGCTGTGGCGCCCAGCGGTTCCCGTCGCGCAGCGCGACGAGCTCGGGCGCGCCGGGCGGGGCGCCGAGTTCGTCGGCGAGTTGGCGATCATCGGCGAGATGGCGCTCATCGGCGAGCTGGCCGAGCCCGGTCATGTCGTCGACGGACACGTCGATCTGCCGGAACCGCAGGCCCGGCAGGTCGTACGGTGCGCAGCGGATGACCCCGGCGACCATCGCGTGCTCGGGGCGCACCAGGTCGGCGCCGTGCACGCCCTGGGTGCCGGCGGTCACGACGTCGATGCGCGTACCGTCCGCGTTGCCGGTGGCCGCGAGGGCCTGCACCAGGTACAGCACGCTGAACAGGCCGCTGTCCGCGGCTCGCCAGGTGGCCTGCGGGTCGCCGCCGGCCGGCGTGCCGGCGAGGCTCCAGGCGTGCACCCAGCGCTCCGGCCGGGCTCCCAGTTCCTGGACAAGTGATCCCAGATCCTGGACCAGTGACAGGTAGTCGGCCGGTTCGGCCGGGCGCACGGTGAACCGGTCCGGTCCACAGCGGGCGTACGCGTCGCCGGGCTCGACCACGACGACCGTCCCGGCGCCGGCGTCGCGGAGCCGCGCGGCCAGCGCCTCACCGCCCGGCCCGGCGGCGAAGACCGCGACCGGGCCGCCGATCTCGGGTGCCTGCACGGGCGGCAGCCGCCGCCAACCGGGCACGGTGAACCAGTCGTCGAGTGGCAGCCGTACCGGTGCCATGCCCGCGGCCGCCGGCGCCGCGGGCCCGTCCGCCGGCGCCGCGGCCGCGCCAGCCGCCGCCGGCCCGTCCGGCTCGAGCCAGTGCCGGGAGCGCTCGTACGGGTACCCGGGCAGCGGCGCCCGCCGGCCGGAACCGCCGCACGCCAGCGGATCGAGCGGCACGCCGTGGGTCCACAGCCGGCCGGCCGCCGTGTAGCACGTCGCCACGTCGCCGGCCGGTTCGCCCGGTCCCGGCAGGCTGTGCACCGGCGCTGGCGCGCCGCGCGGTACCTGGGCCTGGGCCAGCCCGGCGAGCTGGCGCCCGGGCCCGCATTCGAGCAGCAGGGCCGGCCCGGCGCCGCCGGCCAGCGCGGCGGCCACGCAGTCGCCGAAGCGCACGGTCTCGCGCAGGTGCGCCGCCCAGTAGGCAGGGTCGGTGGCCTGTGCGGCGGTGACCTCCGAGCCGGTGCGGTTGGACAGGTACGGCAGCCTCGGTGGGGCGGGCCTGGCGGCGGCGACCGCATCGGCGAGCTCGGCCAGGATCGGGTCCATCATCGCGGAGTGGAACGCGTGCGAGGTCCGTAACCGGCGGACGGCCTTGCGCGGGACAAGGTCGCGGGCGAAGTGCTCCACCAGCTCGGTCGGACCCGAGACCACGCAGGTGTCCGGACCGTTGACCGCGGCAAGGGACAGCCCGTCCGGCAGGTCGCCGGCCACCCGGTCGGCGGGCAACGACACGACCAGCATCGAGCCGACCGGCATCGACTGCATGAGCCGACCCCGGGTGGCCACCAGCCGCAGCGCGTCGGGTAGCGCGAAGACGCCGGCGAGGGTGGCCGCGACGTACTCGCCGACCGAGTGACCGATCATGGTCGCGGCGTTGACCCCCCACGACTGCCACAGCCGGGCCAGGGCGTACCCGACGGTGAACAGCGCGGGCTGCGCGACCGCCGTCCGGGCCAGGCGGGCGTCGGCCGCGGCCCGCTCGCCGGGCGCGGGCACGGTGCGCAGCAGGCCCGCCAGCTCCTTGCCGTCGAGGTGCTCCAGGCCGTCGAGGTGTTCCAGGCACTCGTCAACGGCATGCGCGTACGCCGGCTCGGTCGCGTAGAGCTGTGCGCCCATTCCGGCGTACTGCGCGCCCTGCCCGCTGAAGAGGAACACCACCCGGGGCGCGGCACTGGCCACAGTGGACAGTCGACGCTTCGGCTGGCGGAGCGCGGCTGCCGCGTCGGCGGCGCTGGTGGCCACGACCGCCGCCCGGTGCGCGTACCCGACCCGCCCGGCGCGCAGCGTGAACGCGACGTCGGCCAGGTCGATGTCGCCGGCCTCGGCCAGGTGGTCGGCGAGCCGCGTCACCGCGGCGTCGAGTGCGGCCGGGGACCGGGCGGAGAGCTGGAGGAGCTGCGCGGGCCGCGGCCCGGGGCCGGGGGTGGGCACCGGTGGGGGCGCCTCCTCGAGCACGACGTGTGCGTTCGTCCCGCCGATGCCGAACGAGCTGACCCCGGCCCGGCGCGGGCCGCCGTCGCGGTCCCACGTGGCGATCGTCGTGTTGACGTAGAACGGGCTGGCCGCAAAGTCGATCGCCGGGTTCGGCTCGGCGAAGCCCAGGCTCGCCGGGATCAGGCCGTGTTCGAGCGAGAGCACCGTCTTGATCAGGCCGACCACGCCCGCGCCCTGGCTGAGGTGGCCGACGTTCGACTTCACCGAGCCGAGGGCGCACCACTGCCGGTCCGTTCCGTCCCGCTCCCGCCGCCCGTACGCCGACCCGAGCGCCGCCACCTCGATCGGGTCGCCGAGCGCGGTACCGGTGCCGTGTGCCTCGACGTAGCTGACCGTCCGCGGATCGATCCCGCCCGCGCCCAAGGCGTTGGCGATCACCGTGGCCTGGCCCTCGACGCTGGGCGCGGTGAAGCCCACCTTGCCGGCGCCGTCGTTGTTGACGGCGTTACCCAGGATGACGGCCCGGATGTGGTCGCCGTCGGCGAGCGCGTCGGAGCGCCGCTTGAGCAGCACGACCCCGCCGCCGCTGGCGCGGACGGTGCCCGTGGCCGCCGCGTCGAACGGCCGGCAGTACCCGTCGGCGGACTCCACGCCGCCCTCGACGTGCCGGTACCCGCGGTCGAGGGGCAGCTCGATGGTGACCCCACCGGCCAGCGCCATGTCGCACTCCCCGGCGTGCAGCGCCTCGGCGGCGACGTGCACCGCGACGAGCGAGGTCGAGCACGCCGTGTAGATGCCGACGCTGGGCCCGCGGAGATCAAGATGGTACGACGCGAGCGCGGTGAACGCGTCCGCATGGTTGCCGACGCCGACCGTCATCTCGTCCGTGACGGCGGCCGCCGCCCGGTTCCGGTACACGTTCATCCACCGGTAGGTCTCCATGCCCCGGCCGCCGTAGACGCCGATCTCGCCCGGAAATCGGGCCGGGTCCCAGCCGGCGTCCTCCAGCGCGGCGTGGCACAGCTCGAGGAAGAGCCGGTGCTGGGGGTCGGCCAGCTCCGCCTCCCGCGCGGTCATGCCGAACAGCCCGGCGTCGAAGCTCTCCACGTCGTCGACCTGGTAGACGACCGGTACGAAGGTCGGATCGTCGATCTCGTCCACCGGCACACCGGCGGCGAGCAACCGGTCGCGAGCCAGCTCGGTACGGGCGAGCGCACCCTTGACCAGGTTGCGCCAGAACTGCCGGACGTCCGCGGCGCCAGGCACCCGGCAGGCCAGGCCGATCACCGCAATCGGCTCCGCCGCGGTCTCGTCGTCCATCCCGTCCCTCCTAGGTGGCACCCGGCGCCCGGCGACGATGGTGTCGCTGGCGCCGGGCCGCGCCACGGCCGGCGGCCCGCTCCACCGCCGCATCGAGCCCGCCGCCGCCGTCGAGGTGAGCGGCCAGGGCGCGGATCGTGGGGTAGCGGAACAGGTCCACCACCTGCAGGTCGCACCCTAGCGCCCGGTTCAGCCGCCGCTGTACCGCGACGATCGCCAGCGACGAGCCGCCGGCGTCGAAGAAGCTGTCGCTGGCGCCGACGGCCGGGACCGCCAGCACCTCGTGCCAGATCGCGGCGATGGCCCGCTCGGTAGGCGTGGCCGGCAGGTCGATCGCCGCGAGGGCCGGCCGGGCGGCGGCCGGTCGCGGGCGGGCCCGCGGGATCCTGCCGGTGTCCGCCGCGGCCACCGGCAGGACGTCCGCGGCCAGCGTGTCCACCTCGACGTCGGGTGCGGCGACGCCCGCCACGACGACCTGCCGGAGCGCGTCGAGCAGGGCCTCCATCCGCTTCTCGTCGTACAGGTCGGCGTTGTAGACGACCTCGACGCGCAGCCGGTCGTCCCGCTCGATGCCGTAGACGGTCAGGTCGAACGGCGAACCGGGCACCTGCGCCGGCACCGGCTCGCTGTCGACACCGGCGAGGTCGAGCCGGGGCGCGGCGAAGTTGAACATGTTGAACAGCACCTGCACCAGCGGCGTCCGGCTCAGCTCGCCGCCGAGGCCGAGCGCGGCCACGATGCGGTCGAGCGCCGCCTCCGGGTGGGCGAGCGCGGCCAGCAGCTCGTCGCGCGCCCGGCGTACATGCTCGGCGAAGCTGGCCCGCCCGTCCGGCCGCAGCCGCAGCGGGGCGATGTCGATGAAGAAGCCGACCATGTCCTCGAAGTCGGCGTGCCGGCGGTCCACCATCGGGCTCCCGACGACCAGGTCTGCCAGGCCGGTCAGCCGCGACGCCACCACACCGAGCGCGGCCAGCAGCACCGCGGACGGTGTCGCGCCCAGCTCGCGGGCCAGACGCGCCAGCTCCGCGGTGGTCGCTCTCTCCAGGTGCAGGCCGGCGTACCCACCGGCAAAGGTCTGTTCGGCCGGGCGCGGCCGGTCGCCCGGCAGCTCCAGGATCGTGGGTACGCCGTCCAGATGCGCCACCCACCAGGCGAGGTCGTCGCCGCCGCGGCGTGTCTGCCGTTCCGCGCGGTAGGCGACGTAGTCGGCGTACGTGGCGGGCAGGGTGGGCAGAGTCGCCGGCCGGCCGGCCCGGGCGGCCGCGTACGCCGCCGCCAGGTCGGCGTAGAGCAGCGACTGCGACCACCCGTCGAAGACCGCGTGGTGTGCGGTCACCGCGAGCACGTGGTGGTCGGGGCCGAGCCGGAACAGGTGCGGCCGCCACAACGCGTCGGTGGCCAGGTCGAACCGGTGCCGCGCACCGGCCGCCAGCCGGTCGGCCAGCTCGCGCTCTGTCACGTCCTCGACGGGCAGGGGCACCGGGCCGGGCCGGTCCAGGATCGCCCGCGGCACCCCGTCCACCTCGTCGATCCGCCAGCGCAGCACCTGCTGGCGCTCTGCCACGGCGTCGAGGGCGGCGCGCAACGCGGCCACGTCGAGCGGCCCCCGCAGGCGCTCGGCGATCGCCACGTTGTATGCCGCCGCGGCGTCGGGACTGTACCTGTCCAAGAACCAGAGCCGTTGCTGCGACGGTGACAGGGCGGCCGGCCGGCCGCGTACCGGTGGGGTCTCGTCCAACGGCGCGGCGGCGGCGACGCGGGCGGCGATCGCCCGCAGGGTCTGGCCTTCCAGAATGTCCTCTATGGACACGTCCTTGCCCGACCGGGACCGGACCGCGGTCACCAGGCGCATCGCGGTGATCGAGTGACCGCCCTGGTCGAAGAAGTCGTCGTCGCGGCCGACCCGCCGCACGTCGAGCACATCTGCCCAGGCGGCGGCGACCTGCTGCTCCTCCGGGGTGGCCGGCTCTTCTTCCAGGCGGGCCGGCGCCACGCCGGGCTCGCCGGTGCCCCCGAGCGTCCCGAGCCGGGCGAGATCGACCTTTCCGCTGCTGGTCAACGGCAGGTCCGCGACGACCAGGACGCGACTCGGCACCATGGCTGCCGGAAGCCGCTGTGCGCAGTGCTCCCGCAGCGTCCCGGCGCCGGCCGTGCCGGTGACGAACGCGACCAGCTCCAACCCGGCCGGTCCGGGTACCGCGGTGACCGCGGCGTGACCCACGTCCGGGTGGCTGCGCAGGGCCGCCTCGACCTCACCGATCTCCACCCGCTGGCCGCGCACCTTGACCTGCCGGTCGGCCCGGCCGATGAACTCCAGCGTCCCGTCCGGCTGCCAGCTCACCAGGTCGCCGGTGCGGTAGAGCCGGGCGCCGGGGAGGCCGGAGAACGGGTCGGGGACGAAACATTGCGCGGTCCGGGCCGGGTCGCCGAGGTACCCGCGGGCCAGTCCGGTGCCGCCCGCCAGCAGCTCACCGGGGACGCCGGTACCGACCGGGCGCAGCGCCTCGTCGACGACGTACACCCGGTGGTTGGCCGCCGGCCGGCCGATCGGCAGCGGACGCTCCCAGCGGCCGGTCGCCTCGAACCACGTCACGAGCACCGTCGCCTCGGTGGGGCCGAACAGGTTGAGGAACCGCCTGCCGGCTCCGGTCCACCGGGCGACCTGCTCCGGCCCGGGGGCCTCGGCCCCGGTCATCAGCACCCGCAGGTCGGGCAGGCGTTCCGGGTCCACCAGCGGCAGCACGGCCGGGGGCAGGAAGGCGACCGTCGGGCGGTGCTCCGCGCAGAACCGCTGCAGGCGGGTCGGGTCGGCCCGGTCGGCGGAGCCGGCCAGCGCCACCACGCCGCCGACCGCCAGCGGCGCCAGCAGGTCGATCACCGAGGCATCGAATCCGATCGAGGCGAACGCGACCGACCGGCAGGTGTGGTCCAGCCCGGCGGTTGCGGCCAGGCCGGTAACGAACTCGGTCAGCGCCCGGTGCGAGACCACCACGCCCTTGGGCCGGCCGGTCGAGCCCGAGGTGAACATCACATACGCGACGCCCTCCGGGCCGGCGGGGCACGGCAGCGCCGGGGCCGCATCCGTCCACTGTGGAATTGGTAGGACCTCGACGCCGGTACCGGCGAGTGCGCCCGTGTCGTCACCGACCACCGTCCGCAGGCCGGCGTCGGCGGCGATGTCGCGCAGCCGGGCCGGTGGGAGGTCGGTGTCCAGCGGTACGTAGCCGGCGCCGGAGCGCAGGATGCCCAGCAGTCCCGCGACCATCGGCGGGCGGCGCTGCGCGGACAGCCCGACCAGCGTCTCGGGACCGATGCCACGCCCACCCAGCGCCGAGGCCAGCGCGGCGGCCGCGCCCATCAGCTGGCCGTACGTCACCGTCTCGGCCCACTGCTGGATCGCGACCGCGTCCGGCCGCCGCACGGCGTGCTCGGCGACCAGGTCGGGTAGCCGCCGGTCCGGATAGTCGAGCACGGGTCCCTGGCTCGTCATCGCCCGCTACCTCCGGTCGCGGGCACGGGGTCGCGGACCGTGAAGCGCAGCTCGCTGAAGTACCGCCGGCCCGCGGCGTCGGGCACCCAGGCCTGGTCCGGGCCGGGCAGCAGCTCGCTGACCACCAGCGGTACCCCGTCGCCGCCTTTGCGGTGGGCGGCGCGCACCATGGCCAGGAAGGCGGCCACGGACGCCGGGCTCGTGAGGTCGAGGTAGCAGGGCTTGAGCTCGGTGCCCACCCTCGTGAAGACCCGCTCCGGCAGGCCGAGCCGGTCCCGCCAGCGGCGGGCAGCCAGGTAGCGGCCGGCCTCACCGGGTGGGTTGTGCGGATCGCCCAGGCCGGACTCGCCGACCGTCGTGCGCCAGGTCTCGCGGTGCACCACCAGCCGGTCCACGCTGACCCGGGGCGTGTACGCCGCCGCGTCGGTGAGCTTGAAGGCATCGACCGACAGCGCCGCCAGGAACGGGCTGACGAGATCGAGGAGCGGCCAGGTGCGCCCATCCGGCGCACGGGCCACCAGCCGGCCGTTCTCACCCAGGGACGCGGTGAGGGCGGCGAGCGGCAGAACCTTCTGCGGGCCCGGTACCGGTGCCTCGACATAGCCGAGCCGTACGTCGTCCGGACCGTCCAACGTGAACGCGATGCGCGCGGTGAGCTCGGGAAAGTCCGGCGGGTACAGCAGGATCACCCGGTCACCCAGGTCGCGGTGCAGGGCGGCACGCAGCGCCCCGGGCGTGGGATGGAAACGGGTCAGGGTACCGGCGTTGCAGGTGACCCAGGCGACGTGCATCTCGCCGAGGACCGCGGTGAACTCGCCGTGGGCGAAGGCTTCCGCGCTCTCGGCGCACAGGTGCAGGTCCGGGCTGTGCAGCCGGCCGGCGGACCAGCCCGGCGCGTCCGCCGGGAACGCCGTTGCGACCGCCCGGGCCAGTTCGGCACTGTCCAGCGTGACCCGGCCGGCACCGGGCCGGTCCAGGCCGAGCAGCGTCGACCACCGGCGGACGAACTCGGCGATCACCTCGGTTGCCGGTCCCCGGTTGAACATCACGCCGTTGGCCAGGTACCACAGCTCGCCGAGCGGCATGGTGTCCGCGCCGGTGGCGACGGCGACCTCGTCGTACAGGTCCCGCAGTGCCGACTCGTACGCCTCCGCGACCGCGACGGTCAGCCAGCGGGCCGCCTGGAGCAGGGGAGCCAGCGCCGGCCCCAACATCTCCAGGACCGGCCCGCCGAACACCACATCGAGGTCCCGCTCGGTCTCCTCGTAGGCCAGCCCCCGCCCGGCGTACGTCTCGCCGGGGCGGTGCTGCACTGGCGCGCCGGTCACCGCGACGTACTCCCGTTCCAGCCGGCGGGCGGCGGCTCGTACCGCGTCCGGGTCGCCGGCCGCCGCCGCGAGGTTGTCGCGGGCGGTGGCCAGCCGGTCCAGGGCCGCGACCGCCTCGGCCCGCAGCCCCGGCTCACCCAACGCCGCCAGCCGGTCGCGGAGGTGGTCCTCGGCGGCGATGGTGAGCGGCAGGTCGACTCCCCAGCGCAGGAGTCCCTGCTCGACGAGCTGCGCCAGCACCAGGTAACCGTCGGACTCCTTGCGTACGCCGGTGCGGGTGTCGGCAACCGCCTGCGCGACGACCTCGGCCGCGGTACGGGTCCCGTCACTGGCCGCCAGCAGAGCCGCCTCGGCCCGGGACAGCCGGTGCGGCCGCGCGCCGACCCGCAGCAGCAGGTCGCCGTCGAGGGCGACGTGCGGCGCTCGGACCACCGGCAGCCACGGCCCGTACCGCGGGTCGGCGGCCAGGCGCCGCGTAAACGCCGTCAACACCCGCCACTCGAGGTCGACGGTACGCCTCCGAACCAGCCGCGGGCCGGGCCGCACGCGCACGGCCGGCCCGTCCGGCTCGAACCGCGCCCAGCACACCGGACCGAAGAACCCGATGGTGTCGTTCTTGCCGCAGTAGCGCTGCCAGTACCTGGTAACGACGGTCTCGCGTTCGCGTTGGCGGTTGTTGCGGGGTGCGGACGGGCCGGCGCGCACCAGCCCGTCCAGTGCCGCGAGCGAGTTGGGGCTCTGCCACGCCACCGCCTCCCGGACCAGGGGATCGGCCGCGACGGCGCACAACTGGGTGGCGTTGTCCCGGGTCGCGGCCTCGAACGCTGAGACGAACCGGTCGCGGTCGGCGTCGCCGGCCCGTTGGCCGGACTTGTTGGCCGCGTCGGCCAGCATCGCGCACTCCGGCGCGGCCAGCCGGTCGAGCCCGGCGGCGGGAAAGCCCGGCCCGCGCAGGACCGCCGAACGCCACACGTGCCACCCCCCGGTACCGGGCAGGGGCACCAGGTCGTCCGGCGCGGTCATCGTCGGCGGGACGGCGGGTCGATCCATTGCCGCCCGAGCTGGAACGGGTCCTCCGGCAGCGGCATCGCACACGACCTCACATAGATAGTTCCGTCTGCACTCGCCCGTCGGATTCTGCCAGGCAAGCTGAGGCCGGCGAGGAGGACGTATGAGATCTGACAGACTGTGCTGGGTGGCCGTCGTGCCCGAGCACCACATCTGTCTGGTCGAGCGGTTCGGGCGGTACCATCGAGCACCTGCACGATGTTGTCGGGCGAGCCCAGAGGTCGTCGGCGAGCCGCGGCAGGCGCGGCGAAGCTTGTCCTGCCAGGACCAGGAGGCCCACTGCCAGACCGCCGGCTGCCATGGTGATCCTTCGGCTGGTATCTAACAGATCACCAGAAGCTGCGCTCGATCATCACCTGGCCTCGGTACCACCCATGCAAGACGGGTGTAGACCATCAAATCCGGAACAACGCCGGGGTCGTGCACACGACCTGAGTGCAGCCACAGCGAGCCCCGGCACATGGTGGTACCGCTGCGCCGCAGCCAAGGGTCATCTCCGTCGCCGGGGTCAGATGCTCTGCAGCCCCGGTTGGCCGTCGAGCACCGCGTACCGCCTGACCACAGAGGACGTGACCAGCGACGGGTTCTTCTCGAAAGCTGAGGAGATGCCGATCCACTCGCCGGTCAGCTGGCTCGGGGTCAGCCGGCAGCGGACGTAGCCGCGCTGGTTGCCGATGTAGCGGATGTGCGGCATCCGGCTCAGGTCCGGCGCGGTGTCGCTGCCGAGCGAGGAGATGGAGGAGGTGACCAGCTCGGTGCCCACCACCTGGCCGCCGGTGTAGTAGTCGAGGTGGAGGTTGGCGGCCCAGTGCCGGTGCACGTCGCCGGTGAGCACGACCGGGTTGCGTACCTGCCGGTTCATCCAGCCCTGGGTGATGCGCTGGCGGGACGCGGCGTAGCCGTCCCAGGCATCGGTGCTCATGTCGTTGCAGTCCGCCGCGTCGCCGCCGGTGTCCCGGCCGGCGAAGAACACCTGCTGGCCGAGGAGGTCCCAGGTCGCCGTCCGGGTCGCCAGCCCGTCCAGCAGCCACTGCTCCTGCGTCGCGCCGGTGATCGTACGGGTGCTGCTGCGCATGACCGAGCAGCTTCCGTCCGGTGCCTGGTCGTCGCGGTACTGGCGGGTGTCGAGCAGGTGGAAGCTGGCCAGCGTGCCCCACTGCAGGCGGCGGTACGCGGCGATGCTGGACGTGGTCGGCTGCGGTATGCGGGTGGGCATGTTCTCCCACCATGCCTTGAACGCGGCGGCCTTGCGCGTGGACGAGATGGGTGGCGCGCCCGGCTCCGGGCTGGTGGTGGTCGGGTCGTTGCCGGCCCAGTTGTTCTTCACCTCGTGGTCGTCGAAGACCGAGGCCCACGGCGCGGCGGCGTGCGCCGCCCGCAGGTAGGGGTCGGTGCGGTGCTGTGCGTACCGCTGGCGGTACTGGGCGAGCGTGTCCACCTCGTCGGTGACGGTGTACCCCCGCACGTCGGTGGCCTGCGACGAGGTCCCCTCGTAGATGTAGTCGCCGAGCCAGAGCACCAGGTCGGGCTGGTCGTTGGCGATGAACCGGTGCGCGTGGTACCAGCCCTGCTCCCAGTGCTGGCAGGAGGCGAACGCGAACAGCATCGACGACGGCAGGGTGGTGGCCGCCGGGGCGGTGCGGGTGCGGCCGACCGGCGAGACGTGTGCCTGCACCTTGAAGCGGTAGTAGTACCAGGCCCCCGGTTGCAGGCCACCGGCGGTCACGTGCACGCTGTGCGCGTTGGCGGGTACGGCGGTGAACGTGCCGGAGGCCACCACGCTGCTGAACGCCGAGTCGCTGGCCACCTCCCAGGCGACCGTGATGTTGCTGGCCGGCATCCCACCCAGCCCGTCGCCGTTGAGCGGCGCGGGGGCCAGCCGGGTCCACAGCACGACGCTGTTGGGCAGCGGGTCGCCGGAGGCCACGCCGAGCGTGAACGGGTACCTGATGGTCGGCTCCGCGGCGGCACTGGCCCAGCGCGGAACGCCCAGCACCGCCGCTCCGCCGACGGCTGCCGCGCCACCGAGCAGGAACGTGCGCCGGCTGACTCTGCCCATCGTCGTTCCTTTCAGGCGTAGTCGGTCACACCGCTGCTGCACGTACCGGCGACCAGGCTCCGGTCGCCGTACTCGCCCAGGCACGCCTTGTAGAAGATCCAGTCGCCCTCGGGCAGCTCGAGGTTCAGGGTGACCTGCGTCCCGTTGCCGTTGGGGTTCCAGCCGTAGTACGGCCCGGAGCCGTCGGACAGCCAGTAGAGCAGCACCGCGGAGTGCCCGTCCCCCACCTGGTCGTAGATCTTGAACACCTCGCCGTACGACTGGAACGTCACCCGTGCGGCGCAGGTGCCAGACGGCACGCTGCACTGGCTGCTGTCGGCGACCGCCTCGCC
>DASSUC010000196.1:0-2867 GCA_035707405.1 Micromonosporaceae bacterium
ACCGCCAGGTAGTTGTGCGGAGGTGTCATAGGCCCGCCTTCCCCTTCGTTGCGACCCACCGAGGACGCCGGCTCCCGGGCGCGCCGGCTCGGTGTGGAGGGAGGAGGGTGCCAGAACCCTCATCCTTTACTAGAGGCTTAGGGTTATGTCAACCTGTGGCCTCACTGGCAACGGTAACGGCGGCTTGTCCGGAGCCAAGGATCCCGCCCCGGCGTGTCGGAATACGCCTCCGGTACGCCGCCTCAACGCACGGTCACCACGTCGGGCGCGCTGACGTCGATCTCCCGGCCCGGCCGTCCCAGCAGGGACGTGGCGACGGTGGCCTTGGTGTCGTTCTCGGTCGCGTCCCCCCACACGATCACCTTGCCGTCGGCCAGCTCCAGGCGCACCCGGGTCGGCGCGTCCGCCACCAGCGTGGCCAGCGCGGTGCGCAGCTGCGGCGTGAGCGCCGCGAGCACGGCCAGCGCCGCCCGGGTGGTGGCGTCCGCCTGGTCCGGGCTGGTCGCCAGGCGCACCAGCGGCAGCCCGGCCGGCACCCGGTCCACCGTGCCGAACGCGCTGCCGGACGCGTCGAGCAGCAGAAACCGCGGGCCGGCCGGGACGGCGGCGACCGGGGTGCGCTCCACCACCTCGATGACGAGGGTGCCGGGCCAGTCCCGGCGGACCGCCACCCGCTCCACCGGCGCCAGGGTCGCCACCCGCGCCTCGACCGCGGCGGTGTCCACGCGGGCCAGCGGTGTGCGCAGCGGGACCCCGGCCACGTCGACCACCTCGGCCGGGCTCACGAACCCGGCACCGGACACCCGCACCTGCCGTACGCCGAACAGCGAGGTGCCCAGCACGAGCCAGGCGACCACCACGGCCAGCACGCCGGCCGCGGGCAGGGTCAGCCAGGGCGCCGCCGCGCGCAGCCGGCGCTGGCGTACCCGCCGGTTGAACCGCCGTACCGAGTTGGGGATCGCGTCGCGGCCGGCACGGACCAGCCGCCAGTGGCGGGTGCCCGGCCGCGCTGTCACGCCAGCACGCCGTCGCGGTCGGACCCGGAGTCGCGGTCGGACCCGGAGTCCCGGTCCGACCCGGAGTCCCGGTCCGACCCGGAGTGTCGCGGCACGTACCCCGCGGCAGCTGCCCGCTCGCCGAGCGCGGCCAGCAGCTCGTCGCCCATCAGCGAGATCGGCGGGGCGCCCATCGTCACCACGACGTCGCCCTCGCCCGCCCGCCGGGCCACCTCGCCCGGCGCGTCGTCCCACGAGTCGACGAACACCTTCTGCGTGACGGGGAGGTTGACCGCAGCGGTCAGCGCCACCCCGCCCTCCCCGGGGCCGCGCACCTCGCCCGGGCCAAAGACCTCCAGCACCACCACCTCGTCGGCGAGCGACAGCGCGTCGGCGATCTCGGCCTCCAGGTCGCGGGTGCGGTACACCCGGTACGGCTGGAACACCACCACCAGCCGGCCACCGTTGGCGACCTCGCGCAGCGTAGACAGGGCGGCCCGCATGGAGGTCGGGTGGTACGCGTACTCGTCGTAGACCCGTACCCCGTCGGCCACGCCCTTGAGCTCGAACCGCCGGCGTACCCCGGGGAACGTGGCCAGCGCCTCGGTCACGGTCTCCAGGTCGAGCCCCAGCCGCAGTGCGGTGAGCACGGCCGCGGCGCTGTTGAGGCCGAGGTGGCGGCCGGGCACCGGCAGCGAGATCTCGCCGAGTGGCTGGCCGTCCAGGTGGGCCAGGTAGCGCACGCCGGCCGCGGACGAGCCGATCTCCGACATCCGCAGGTTCGCGTCGGCGGCCTCGCCGTACGTGTGCACCTGCCGGCCCTCGGCGCGCAGGGCCTGCGCGAGCGCGCGGGTGCCCTCGTCGTCGGCGCAGGTGACCACGAACCCGTCCGCCTCGGTGAGCCGGGCGAACTCGGCGAACGCCGCCTTGAGCCCGTCCAGCGAGCCGTACGTGTTGAGGTGGTCCGCATCAATATTTGTGATGATCGAGACGAACGGGCGGTAGAGCAGGAACGACCGGTCGCTCTCGTCGGCCTCGGCGACGAAGTACTCGCCGCTGCCGTGGTGGGCGTTCGAGCCCACCTCGGAGATCTCACCGCCGATGACGAACGACGGGTCGAGCCCGGCGTGCTGGAGGACCAGCGTCGCCATGGACGTCGTGGTGGTCTTGCCGTGGGTGCCGGCGACCGCGATCGTGCGCCGCCCGGCCATGGCCGCGGCGAGCGCCTCGGAACGGTGCAGCACCCGCAGGCCGCGGGCCCGCGCCTCGACCAGCTCCAGGTGGTCGGCCGGGATCGCGGTCGAGTAGACGACCGTGTCCACGCCGTCCAGGTTGGCCGGCTCGTGTCGCATGTGGATGGTGCCGCCGAGCGCCCGCAGGCCGGCCAGCGTCGGCCAGTCCCGCAGCTCGCTGCCGGAGACCGGGATGCCGCGGGTCAGCAGCAGCCGGGCCAGGCCGCTCATGCCGACACCACCGACGCCGATCAGGTGGACCCGGCCCAGGTCCTCCGCGGTCAGCTGCCGCTCGCCCCGCACAGCCCCCACCCTTCCCACACTCATTTACCGGACCGCCTCGTACATGAAGGCGCGCAGCGCCTCGTCCCCGTCCCGGCGGCCGTACGCCGCCGCCGCCCGCCCCATCCGGGCCAGCCGGTCCGGGTCGCGGACCAGCGGCACCACGGTCCGCTCCACCCAGGCCGGGCTCAGCTCGGCGTCGTCGACCAGCAGGCCACCGCCCGCCTCGACCACCGGCCGGGCGTTGCGGGACTGCTCCTGGTTGCTGTGCGGGTACGGCACGTACACCGCGGGCAGGCCGACGGCGGCGAGCTCGGCGCAGGTCATCGCGCCGCCCCGGGCCACCATCAGGTCGGCG
>DASSUC010000197.1:0-2034 GCA_035707405.1 Micromonosporaceae bacterium
GTACTTCCCCGACGGGCGGTACCTGGCCGCGGTCCTGGAGCACGGGCTGCGCAAGCTCGCACCGCACGGGGTGCTCTTCCTCGGCGACGTCCGCGACCTGCGGCACCTGCCGGCGTTCCACGCCGCGGTCGAGATCCACCAAGCCGACCCGGACCAGCCGTGGGAACGGGTGGCCTGGCGGGTCGCGCAGCGGTCCCTGCGCGAGCGGGAGCTGGCCGTCGACCCGATGCTGTTCTGGTCCAACCCCGGCACCCGGGCGGTGGTGCTGCCGCACGGCGGGCCGGCGCACACCGAGATGGCCGACTACCGCTACGACGTCGTCCTGCTGCCCGATGCCGGTGTGCTGCCCGGCGCGGAGCAGCCATCAGAGCCCGCCGGGGCGGTCACCATACCGTGGCGGGACGACGTCGACGTCGTCGCCGAGGCGGTCGCCGGCCTTGCCCTGGGCTGCCCGGTCGTGCGGCTGACCGACGTACCGAACGAGCGGCTGCGGCGCGACTCCGCGCGTTACGACCAGCTCCGCGCGGCCGGCCCCCACAGCGTCGCCACAGTCGGCGACCTGCGCGCGGATGCCGGGCACCCGGCCGGCTGGCGACCGGACGACTTCACCGGCCTGGCGGCCCGGTACGGGTACCGGTCGGAGGTCTTCTACCGGCCGGACGGCCCGGCCGACGCCTATGACGTGGTCCTCACGGCGGCCGAGGTCTCCGCGCGCCGGACCGCCGAGTGGTACGCCGTGCGCGCTGCCGCGCCGCCGCCCGCCGATGTGGTGAACGTGCCAGCCCTGGCGCGGCTGTGCGCCGGCCTTCCCGAGCAGCTCGTGGCGCACGCCGCCCGGACCCTGCCCGACTACATGGTGCCCCACGAGGTCATCGTGGTTGCGGAGCTGCCCCTGTCGGCCAACGGCAAGGTCGACCGGTCGCGCCTGCCACGGCCCGAGCCGGCCGGGGACCAGACCCGCCCGGCCGGCCGTGCCCCCCGCACCGAGTACGAGCACATGCTGTGCGCCGTCTGGAGCGGGGTGCTGGCAACCGACCGTCCCAGCGTCGACGACGACTTCTTCCGCGCCGGCGGGGACTCCCTCGCCGCGGTCCGCCTGGTCTCCGCCGCCCGCACCGCGGGCCTGCGGCTGCGCTCCAACGACCTGTTCGCCCACCCGACCATCGCCGCGCTGGCCGAGCTGGCCGCCGCCCGGGCGCTGCGCGACGAGGACGACGACGGTGACGGCGAGCTGCCCGCCCTGGAGCCTGACCCGGCGGGCCGGTTCGAGCCGTTCCCGCTCACCGAGATCCAGCAGGCGTACCTGCTGGGCCGGACCGGCTACTTCGACCTGGGCAACGTGCCCGCGACCTTCTACGTCGAGCTGGAGGCGGCCGACCTCGACGTGCCCCGGCTGGAGGCCGCGTTCAACGGGCTGGTGGACCGGCACGACATGCTGCGCATGGTGGTCACCGACGACGGCATGCAGCGCGTCCTGCCCGAGGTGCCCCACTACGAGATCCGCACCCTGGACTGCCGCGGCCTCGACACGCACGACGCGGCGGCCCGGCTCGCCAGCGTGCGGTCCGAGCTGACCGACCGCATCTTCGGTCCTTCGCGCTGGCCGTTGTTCGAGGTGCGGGCGACCCGGCTGGACGAGCGGCGGGTCCGGCTGCACATCGCCATCGACCTCATGCTCGTCGACGGCGTGAGCGTCAACCTGATCCTCACCGAGCTGTCGGAGCGGTATGCGGACCCGGGCCGGGTGTGGCCCAAGGTGGAGGTGTCGTTCCGGGACTACCAGCTCGCGGTGGAGGGGCTGATGGGTTCGGGGCGGTTCGAGCGGGCGCGGCGGTACTGGCTGGACCGGTTGGACGGGTTGGCGGCGGCGCCGGAGCTGCCGCTGGCGGGGGCGTTGTCGGCGGTGTCGCGGCCGCGGTTCTCGCGCCGGTCGTTCGGGTTGGACCCGGCGGCGTGGGCCGGGCTGCGGGCGCGGGCGAGCCGGCGGGGGCTGACCCCCTCGGCGGTGCTGGCGGCGGCGTACGCGGTGGTGCT
>DASSUC010000198.1:0-6006 GCA_035707405.1 Micromonosporaceae bacterium
GCCCGTGAAAGCCTGCGCCGCGCCATCCGGCAGGCAAACCGATGACCAGCCGTCCCGCAACGACCTGCCTGACGTCCCTCACGTGCCTGAACAGCCAGATCACCCTCTCACCAGGCAATTCACAAGATCCACTACAGATAACCACAGCCATGCAGCTCCTCCACGCCGGCGCCGACATCACCGTCATCGCACTCTGGCTCGGCCACGAACAAACCCAGACCACCCAGATCTACCTACACGCCGACATGACCATCAAACAACGAGCACTCGACCGCACCACACCACCCACCACACGGCCCGGCCGCTACCAACCCAGCGACACGGTCCTAGCCTTCCTCGACAGCCTCTAACCAGCCGGCCCAGACCCGGATTATGCCGCGCTTCCCACAACAGATGCCTTACACCGCAACGCCTTCAGAACAGAACGCGGCATAATCCACTGATCGGCATAATGCACCTTATGCCGACGTCGGCATAAACTGCAGGTCAGGATGATGTTGCTGAGGCAGGTGGGGCCACCGTCAGCCCAGTGTCTGATATGGTGCCCTTGACACCATTTGGCCGGTCGGTCGCACCCGGGGAACACGCAGCCGCGGTCCCGCAGTACCAGGGCTCGGCGCAGGGCGCCGGTGACCAGGCGTCGTTGCCGTCCCAGGTCCAGCGGTTGCCCGGTGCCGTTGAGGACGGCGGGCAGGATGCTTGCGTCGCAGGCCATGCGGCGTACCGTCTCGGGGCTGAGGGTCTGGCCGGTGTCCAGTAGCCCGGGGCCGAGCTGGCCGGTGAGTGCGTCGTAGTCGACGGTGACCACCACCTGCGAGGGCTCACCGCCCCGGTCGGGCAGCTCGTCGGTGGCCAGGGCCAGCCGGCAGATGTCGACCAGGGCGTCGGCGCGGCGCTGTCCCGGGGTGCGCAGGTCCCCAGGGATGGGGCGGCACAACGGCTCCAGCGCCGCCCGCACCACCGCGGCGGCCTCGGCGCCGAGCCGGCCGGACAGCCTGACCGCGCCGTCCCCGGTGTCGGAGAGGGTAAGGTAGCGGTCCCGTTCGGCCCGCTGCTCGGCCCGCTCCAGCGCGGCCCGCTCGGCCTCCTCGGCCACGTCTGGGGCGACCACCTGCAGGATCCGCTCGCCCAGCCGCCGCAGTGCCACCGGCTCATGGTCGCCGGCGTAGCCGACCAGGGTTGCCGCGGCCTTGTCCACCACCGCGGGGCCGACCTCGGCGGGCAGCGCGGCCACCGCCCGGGTGACCACCTGCGCCTGCTCCACACTCAACGCACCCGTGGCCAGCCCGTCCCGGACCACCGCCGGGGCGGCGTCGACCGCCGCGCCAGCTTCACCAGCCGCTGGGCGGCAGTGATTGACATGCGCATCCGATCGCGCAGCCACACCGCCGTCGACGAGGCACCCTGCACCACCGCCAGACCCCGACCGTCCAGCTCCCGCACCAGCGCCAGGTGCGCCGCGGCCAGCCGCTGCTGCTCCACGTACAGCCGGTCCACCCCGGCGACCAGCTCATCATCCGACAGCGCCCACGCCGGCTTCTGGACCCATGCGTCGACCGCCTGCGTGATTGTCACCGACGCCGCCTCCACACCCATATTCTAGTACATATGTTCTATGAGATCTACAGTAGACCCTAACTTCATGTTCGACATGAAGATCGGCGTCGCGTACGCCGTCAACCAAGAAACCTCGCGGCAGGCGGGGGCTCCCATGGTGTAGCTGGTCGCCGAGGTGGCCCTCGCCGAGCCCGAGTCGACTCCGAGGCGACCGAGTATTGTCTATCCAATGTGGACAACTGCCTCGTCGGGGACCCAGGTCTGGCTGGCAAGATCCGTGGGACTCCGTCGGCTGACCGCAATACGCTGGCGTGACCTGCTAGGGCTCGTTCGTACGCTTCGAGCTAGCTGCGTAGGTATGCGAGCACCGCAAGGACCCGGCGGTGCAGCTCCTCGTCGGGTGCCAGGTTGAGCTTGATGAAGATGTTCTTTATGTGCTTCTCCACCGCGCCCTCGGTTACGACCAGCTGCCGCGCGATCGCGGTGTTGGAGCGGCCCTCGGCCATCAGGGCCAACACGTCCCGCTCGCGCGGGGTCAGCGTACGCAGCGGGTCGTCGCGCCTGCGGCGGACCAGCAGCTGGGCGACCACCTCGGGGTCGAGTACGGTGCCGCCAGCGGCGACGCGGCACAGCGCGTCGAGGAACTCGCCAATATTGGCGACCCGGTCTTTGAGCAGATAGCCGACGGCGCCGGCCCGGTCGGCGAGCAGGTCATCGGCGTACGACACCTCGACGTACTGGGACAGGACGAGCACCGGCGTGCCGGGCACCCGAGCGCGGGCGGTGACCGCCGCCCGCAGCCCCTCGTCGGTGTGCGAAGGGGGCATCCGGATGTCCACAATGGATACGTCGGGTCGGTGTGCCACAACCGCGTCGACCAGCTCGGGCCCATTGCCGGCAACGGCGACAACGCGATGGCCGCTCTCGGCGAGCAGACGCACCAAGCCCTCCCGCAGCAGGACGGAGTCGTCGGCGATGACGATCCGAAGGCCCTCCGCCTCGACGGCCGCCGTCCCGGCGCCTGCGGCAGCTTCCACGCCGACCGCTACAGCGCCTTCCACAGCCGCTGCGGCAGACTCCGCGGCGGAGCTGGCGGCAGGCTCCGCGGGGGAGCCGGCGCTCATCCGCACGGCAGCTCCGCAGCGACCGTGGTGGGACCACCCACGGGACTGGTCACGGTCAGCGTGCCGCCGATGGCCCGTACCCGGTTGCTCAGGCCGGCCAACCCGTGCCCCTTGGCCAGCTGCGCGCCGCCGTCCCCGTTGTCGGTCACCGTGACGACCACCCGGTCGACGGTGCGGTGCAGGACAACCCAGCACTCGGTGGCCCGGCTGTGCTTGGCGATGTTGGCCAGAGCCTCGGCGACCACGAAGTACGCGGCAGTCTCCACGGCTGGGTCGAGCCGGCCCAGGCCGTCGGCATCGAGGTCGACCGGTACGGCGCTGAGCGCCGCAAGCGCGGCGACCGCGGCGGTCAGACCCCGGTCGGCGAGGATTGGCGGGGCGATCCCGCGCGACAGTGCGCGCAGCTCATCGAGCGCCTCGCCGGCCTGGGTCAGCGCCCCGGCCAGCGTCTGGCGTACCGCGGCCGGGTCGGTGTCGAGCTGCCGCTGGGCCCGGCCCAGGTCCAGGGCGAGCCGGACCAGCCGCTGTTGCGGACCGTCGTGGATGTCGCGTTCGAGCCGGCGCAGCGCGGTCGCCTCGGCTGAGACCGCGGCCGCGGTCTGCGCCTGTGCCTGCGCGGTGGTCGCCTGCAGGCCGGTGATCTGCTGGCGCAGCTCGGCGACGCCGGTGAGCAGCGCACGCCCCAGCGATGCCTGGACCACCGCACAGCCGCGCAGCACGTACGGCAGGCTCAGCGCGAAGACCAGGCCGATCGCGGTATAGAGAAGGATCCGGTTGCCGGCGGTGTCCGCGAGGCCGACCAGCCCCAGCATCTCGTTGTTCTCCGACGGGTGCGGCAGCGCCCAGTCGTAGGTCCAGTAGAGCAGCCCGCCGATCGCGCCAGACCACCAGACCGCCGCGAGGCAGTAGGTGGCGACCGCGACCGGGAACACGACGATCCCGTGCAGGAGGTCGAGCCAGGACTGCGTATCGGCGAGCATGGTGAGCCACCGGCGCCAGACCCCTGCGGCAGGGCCGGCGGCGCGGTAGATCGGGCGGGTACGCGGCAGCCGCAGGACCGAGGCGATGCGGTTGCGTTCGATGTCGGCGAGGGCCCGCAGGGCGAGGAACGTTCCGGCCAGGATCGGAAAGCCGACCACCAGGAGCAGGTTGCCGACGCCCGCGGCGATGGCCACGACGGCGACGATGAATGCCGCCAGCGCCAGCGGCATGCCCGCGAGCACGTACGCCGTGTCTATGCCGAGCTGGCGGACCCAACGGGGGCGAGGCGGGGCGCCGGCCATGGCCGGCGCGGAGAGCCGCGAGCCGGTTGTCGGAGTCATGCCGTCGACCGTAGGCAACTGCGTGACGTACTGGCGATCCTGTGGCCTGGTGTCTCTATGGTGAGGCCACCCCTACCACCGCGCGAGGCAGCGCGGTGCCGGACCGTGCCGGACGGCGGGATGCTGGGCGGGTGGCGGCACCGGGCGGCGACAGGCGCCAGACGGTGCCGAACCCGGACCGCGCATATCAGATGATTGATAGGCCGACTTTCGCGCAAGCATGTTGAGCGAAACTAGGCTAGGCTGCCGGCCATGTGCGGCATCGTGGGTTACGTCGGCGGCCGGCCGGCACTGGGGATCGTGCTCGACGGCCTGCGCCGTCTGGAGTACCGCGGCTACGACTCGGCCGGGGTGGCGGTCGTCGACGGCGGCGCGCTGCTCACCGAGAAGCGGGCCGGCAAGCTGGCCAACCTGGAGAAGGCGCTGGTCGAGCGCACCGCCGACGGGATCGCCTCGGGCACCACCGGCATCGGGCACACGCGCTGGGCCACGCACGGCGGCCCGACCGACCGCAACGCCCACCCGCACCTGTCCCGCGACGGGCGCGTGGCCGTCATCCACAACGGCATCATCGAGAACTTCGCGAAGCTGCGCGCCGAGCTGGAGGCCGACGGGGTCGAGCTGGTCAGCGAGACCGACACCGAGACGGCGGCCCACCTGCTGTCGGCCGCGCTGGCTCAGGTCCGCGCGGAGGAGCCGGCCCTGGACGGCCCGCACGCCCTCGCCGCCGCCATGCGCCGGGTCTGCCAGCGGCTCGAAGGGGCGTTCACGCTGCTCGCGGTCGACGCGACCACGCCCGGCGCGGTGGTCGGCGCCCGGCGCAGCTCGCCGCTGGTGGTGGGGCGCGGGTCCGGGGAGAACTACCTGGCCAGCGACGTGTCGGCGTTCATCGGGCACACCCGCGACGCGGTGGAGCTGGGCCAGGACCAGGTGGTGCTGATCACCGCGGAGAGCATCGAGATCACCGACTTCGACGGGGTGGGCGCCGCCGGGCGCGACTACCACATCGACTGGGACGCGTCAGCCGCCGAGAAGGGCGGCTACGACTACTTCATGCTCAAGGAGATCGCCGAGCAGCCGCAGGCGGTCGCCGACACGCTGCGCGGCCGGCTCACCGAGGCCGGCGAGATCATGCTGGACGAGGTCCGCCTCACCGACCAGGACCTGCGCGACGTGGACAAGATCTTCGTGGTGGCGTGCGGGACCGCGTACCACGCCGGCCTGGTCGCCAAGTACGCGATCGAGCACTGGACCCGCATCCCCTGCGAGGTGGAGCTGGCCAGCGAGTTCCGCTACCGCGACCCGGTGCTCGACCGGTCCACGCTGGTCGTGGCGATCTCCCAGTCAGGCGAGACGATGGACACCCTGATGGCCCTGCGCCACGCGAAGGAGCAGAAGGCGCGGGTGCTGGCGATCTGCAACACCAACGGCTCCACCATCCCGCGCGAGTCCGACGCCGTGCTCTACACCCACGCCGGGCCCGAGGTCGCGGTGGCCTCGACAAAGGCGTTCCTCACCCAGCTCGTCGCCTGCTACCTGGTCGGGCTGCACCTGGCCCAGGTGCGCGGCATCAAGTACGCCGACGAGGTCGCCGCGGTCGTCGGCCAGCTCAAGGCGATGCCGTCCAAGGTGGACGAGGTGCTGGCCACCATGGAGCCAGTGCGTGAGCTGGGACGCAAGCTGGCGGGCGCGAAGAGCGTGCTGTTCATCGGCCGGCACGTCGGCTACCCGGTGGCGCTGGAGGGCGCGCTGAAGCTCAAGGAGCTGGCCTACATGCACGCCGAGGGCTTCGCCGCGGGCGAGCTCAAGCACGGGCCGATCGCCCTCATCGACCAGGACTGCCCGGTGGTGTGCGTGGTGCCGTCCGCGCTGGGCCGGGGCATCCTGCACGACAAGATCGTCTCGAACATCCAGGAGGTACGGGCGCGCGGCGCCCGTACCATCGTCATCGCCGAAGAGGGTGACCAGGCGGTGGTGCCCTACGCCGACCACCTCGTGTATGT
>DASSUC010000199.1:0-18617 GCA_035707405.1 Micromonosporaceae bacterium
CCACATGCTGCGGACGATCGCCATGTGCCGGGGGATCGCGAGGCGGCGCTCCAGCCGGCCGTCCGGGCGCACCCGCAGGTTGGCGATGGTCGCCTCGACCGCGGCGGCGGACCAGTCGGGGTGCGCCTCGGCCAGCTGCCGGCGCAGCCGCGCCACGGGCGGGCCGTCGATCTCGGGCGGGCCGTCGATCTCGGTCGGGCTGTCGATCTCGGTCGGGCTGTCGATCTCGGGCGGGCGCAGCGCGGCCTCGCACGCCTCCCAGGAGCCGAACTCGGCCCGCAGGTCGCTCCACCCACCATCCACCAGAGCCAGCGCGGCCACCAGGTCAGGTCGCTGCCCAGCGAGGTGTACGGCGACGCTGGCGCCCCAGGACTGGCCCGCCACCACCAGCCGGGACGCTCCGGCGGTGTCGGCGAGCACGGCCAGGTCGGCGGCTGCCGTGGCGGTGTCGTAGCCGGCCGGTGGGGCGTCGGACTCCCCGTGCCCGCGCAGGTCCGGTGCGTGCACCGCGTGGCCCGCGGCGGCCAGCCGGCCGGCCACCTCGTCCCACAGCCGGGCGTTGGACGCGAGCCCGTGCACGAGCAGGAACTCCGGCCGGCCCCCCGGCCACCGCCGGACGTTGAGCCGCACGGTCATGCCCGCGACTGTAGCTCCGGGGTAGGACAGGAAGTCAGGCCGCCGGGCAGGTGACCCGCACGTACTCGAAGCGCGCCGTCAAGGTGCGCGGGGTCGGCTTCGGGCTGCCCTGGGCCCGGTTGAGCGCGGCCACCCCGACCTTGGTGTAGTCGGGCATGGCCACCTGCACCGTGCCGGCGTCACGCCACTGCGTCTCGCCGTACGGGCGCCAGCGGGCGGTGACCGCCGTCGCCGTCTTGCTCAGCTGGAGCTGGACCCGGGACGCGTCGGTGGTGATCACGCTGGGCTTGTTCCGGTCCGGCGGGCGCACCTTGATGTGCTGCCCACCGTGCTTGTACTCGAACACGATCGCGCCGACGTTGCCATACCCGCGCTCCAGCCGTATGTAGCTCTGGGAGCCGTTCCACAGGACCAGGCCGGCGCCCTGGTAGAAGTACCCGGGCTGGACGGTCACGTCGGTCTCCACGATGAAGTCGCCCTTGGGCACCCGCAGCAGCATCGGCGCGCGCAGCTCGGTCTCGTAGATGTCCGCCCCGTCCGCGGCGGCGATCTCGACCGCACCGCCGGCGACCAGGAACCCGCCGTCGCGCACCCGCTCCCACGGCGGGGCCACCCCGTCGCCGGTGAACTCGTCGGTGAAGCCGCCGCAGGCGGCGGCCGGGTCGCTCGGTGTCGGCGAGCCGAAGCCTCCGGTGCCGGTGTCGCGCCCGTCGTCCTGGTCGGCCCGGCCGCCCAGGTACCAGCCGACAACAGCGCCGATCACCGCGAGCAGCACGACGGCCACGGCGACGGAGACGAGGACCTGCCACCGGGGGCGCCCGGTCACGGTGGCAGGAGAGGTGAGGCTCACCTGCTCATCGTCGCAGATCTTCGCCAGCGCAAGGTGCCGCGCCGCAGGCCGGCGGCTGGCCCCGGCCGGGCTCAGCTCGCGCGTCTCGGCTCGATCCAACCCTCGTGCGCCAGGTGGTCGAGCACGCTGTGGACCGCGTCCGGGATCGGCATCGCGGCGCCGTCGATCGTGACCTCGGCGTCGACGGGCGCCTCGTACGGGTCGTCCACGCCGGTCATCCCGGTGATCTCCCCGGCGCGCGCCCTGGCGTAGAGCCCCTTGCGGTCGCGCTGCTCGCAGACATCGAGCGGCGTCGAGACGTACACCAGGATGAAGCCGGCGCCGGCCGCCCTGGCCAGCTGCCGGGCGGTGGCCCGGGCCTGGGCGTAGGGGGCGATCGGGCAGCAGATCGCCACCCCGCCGTGCCGGGCGATCTCCGCGGCCACCCAGCCGATCCGGCGGATGTTCACGTCGCGGTCGGCCTTGGAGAAGGTCAGGCCGGCCGACAGCTCGCGCCGGACGATGTCCCCGTCGAGCAGGGTGATGGTCCGCTCGCCGGTCTCCCGCAGCGCGTCCGCCACGCCGCGGGCCACCGTCGACTTGCCCGAGCCGGACAGCCCGGTGAAGAACACCACGAGGCCGCGGTGCCGCCGGGGCGGGCGCGCCCGGGCCAGCTCGCGGGCGACCGCCGGGGGCGTGTGCCACTCCGGCAGCACCGCTCCGCGGTCCAGCAGGTCCTCGATCTCCTGCCAGGTCAGTGCGTTGCGCCGGTTGCGGGGCGGGATGTCGTCCCGCCACCGCCACTGCCCGTCCCGGCCGTCGTAGGCCAGCTCCCGGGGCACCAGCACGCGCAGGCCGCCGCCGGAGAAGGTGCCGCCGGTGGAGAGCAGGTGCGTCACGCCGTACGCCGCGGCGATGCGGGACCGCAGCAGGGCGTCGCGGATCTCGTCGCCGCGCGGCGCGATCGGCACCGTGACCACGGTGGCCGGGGGCATCCGGTCGCGCGCCGCGAGGACACACCGGACCAGCACCTCCGGGGGCAGGCCGGTGGGGCCCGGCTCGGTGACCGGGACCAGCACCACCACATGGGCGGCGAGGGTACGGGCGGCGTGCGCGACCTGGGCCAGCTGCGGGCGGTGCAGGGGCCGGTCGGCCAGCACGCCGAGCACCCGGCCGGCGGGCAGCAGCTCGCGCACCTCGGCCGGGGAGCGGCGCAGCCACTGGAACGGGCCCTGACCGCCGTCGCCGATGCGGCGGACCGGACCGCCCACCCCGGACAGCCCCTCCCGGGTGGGCCACACCGCGGTCGCGTCCACCGCCGCGATCGGGGCGCCCTCGTCGTCGGCGAGGATGAGCGCCCGCCGCAGCGGGTTGTCGAGGTCGAGCCGGTCCACGAGGGCCGTGGGCGCCTCCAGGGTCACCGGCACCGACCAGCTGGTGCCGTCGGTCAGCCGCCCCCGCCGGCTCAGGCTGGTCAGGTCGTCACGGGTCAGGAACCCGGTCAGCGGCGTGAACGCCCCGGAGAGCAGCAGCTCCAGGTCGGCCAGCTCGCGGGCTCGCGGGGTGTAGACCGGCGCCTCCTTGAGCACGTCGTCCGGCAGCACCCAGCCGTTCACCACTGACACCCCCTCGACCGAAACCAGGCCCACAGTGTTACAGCCGGGTGTCCTCCGGTCGAGACCGGTCGGGGCAGCGCGCGTCCCGGACGGTCACCTCACGCGGGGGAGAGCGGCGCGGCGCCGAAGGAGACGGCGAACCGCTTGCACCAGATCGACACGCTGCGGTAGCGGCTCAGGTCCACGCCCGCCGGTATGTCGTACACCTGGTTGCCCTTGTTTCCCCGCAGCCGGGCCAGCTCGACCCAGGCGCCGTCGTCAAAGACCCGCCAGCCGGCGGTCCCCTCGACCACCGCCTGGTCGCTCAGCCAGACCCGCAGGTCAGGCCCGTCAGAGGTGCTGAGGTTGCGCAGCACCAGCTGCCGGCGGCCGTCGGCGAGCTGGACCAGCTGGGCCTCCCCGCTGGTGGCGTGCTCGTGCGTGATGAAGCTGCCCTGGGCGAGCAGGCGGTTGCCGGCCGGGGCGGTGGAGGCGGCCGGACCGCCCGCCCCGGCCGGCCCGGGCGGGGCAGCCGGGGTGGTGGTCCCGGGCGCCGGTGCCACGACCGGCACCGGGTCGCTGACCTGGTTGCTGGTGAACAGCTTCCACGGCTGGAACCAGTAGAGCCCGAAGACCCCGGCCACGGCGAGGAGGGCGAGGGCCACCCAGGTGACCGGGGTACGCAAAAGTCGTCGAACCACGCCGCCAGTCAACCGCAGCGCCGCCCGCGCAGGCAGCCGCCGCCCGGTTACGCACCTATTAAGGCTTGCGGATCAGGGTCCACTGCGGGGCGTACCCGGATGCCTGTCCTGGTAAGGCCTCCGTACGGTGGATGGGTGACCCTGATCGCGACCGAGTCGCTCACCATGCGCTACGCCAACGGCGTGACCGCGCTGTCCGAGCTGACGGTCGGCGTGGCCCCCGGCATCGTGGGGCTGGTCGGCGCCAACGGCGCCGGCAAGTCGACGCTCATCAAGATCCTGCTCGGCCTGCTGCCGCCCACCAGCGGCCGGGCCACGGTGCTGGGCCTGGACCCGGTGGCCCAGACCGAGCAGGTCCGGGCGCGGGTCGGCTACATGCCGGAGCATGACTGCCTGCCGCCGGACCTCGCCGCCGCCGAGCTCGTCACCCACCTGGCCCGCATCAGCGGCCTGCCGAGGACCGCCGCCCGGGAGCGGGCCTCCGAGGCACTGCGCCACGTCGGCCTCTACGAGGAGCGGTACCGGCAGATCGGCGGCTACTCCACCGGCATGAAGCAGCGGGTGAAGCTCGCCCAGGCCCTGGTGCACGACCCGGACCTACTGATGCTCGACGAGCCGACCAACGGGCTGGACCCGGCCGGCCGGGAGGCGATGCTGGCGCTGATCCACCGCATCGGCACCGAGTTCGGCATCTCCGTCCTGGTCTGCTCGCACCTGCTGGGCGAGGTCGAACGCATCTGCGACTCGCTCGTGGCCATCGACGCCGGCCGGCTGCTGCGCGCCGCCGAGGTCTCCGCCATGACCACCGCCCGCGACGTGCTCGCGGTCGAGGTGACCGAGGGCGCCGACGCGCTCGCCGCCCGCCTGCGCGAGCTGGGCCTGGACCCGCAGCCGGACGGGCGGGCGCTGCTGGTGCCGCTCGCCGGCGAGGAGACCTACGACGTGGTCCTCGCCGCAGTGGCCGACCTGGACCTGCCGCTGCACCGGCTGGACCAGCGCCGGCACCGCATCGCCGAGCTGTTCCGCGAGGAGCGGCCGGCACCGGAGCAGACAGGCAGGGAGGTGGCGGGTGTCCACTGAGCAGTCGGTCATCCATGACATCGGCTACCAGCGCTACGCCGGGGTCCGGCTCGGTCGCGGGTACGCGTTCCGCGCGCTCTACGCGCACTCCCTGCGTACCGCGTTCGGGCTCGGCCGTGGCGTGCTGGCGAAGATCTTCCCCTGGTTCGTGGTCGGGGTGATCACCATCTTCGCCGCGGTGTTCATCGTGATCCGCACGCAGACCGGCCAGGCCGTGGGCTCGTACGAGGAGTTCGCCGACGGCAACGGGCTGCTGCTGATCATGTTCTGTGCCACCGTCGCACCCGAGCTGGTCTCCCGGGACCTGCGCACCGGCGTGCTCCCGCTCTACTTCTCCCGGCCGATCGAGCGCGAGGACTACCCGCTCGCTAAGCTCGGCGCCCTGGTCACCGCGCTCTGGCTGCTGCTCGCCGGGGCGCAGACGCTGATCTTCGCCGGCGCGGCGTTCTCGGTCGACCGGCTGGGTCAGGTCTGGGACGAGCTGCTCGACCTGCTGCCGGCCCTGGCCTACTCGGCCGTCTACGCCGCGGTGTTCGGCTCGCTCGCGCTGCTCGTCGCGTCGCTGGCGAGCCGGCGGGCGGTCGCCGCCGCGGTGGTCGTCGCGACGTTCCTCGTGCCCACGCCGGTGGTCGGGGTGCTGTCCCTGACCGGCAGCGAGAACGCACAGCGCCTGGCCGGCCTCGCCAGCCCGATGACACTGGTCCACGGGCTCGGGCAGTGGCTGTTCGACGTGGAGGGCACCGGCCCGGGGGCCTTCGGCCCGCTCTACGGCGTGACGGTCCTGACTGTCGTCTTCGCCTGCACGGTCGCGCTGCTGGTCCGCTACCGGAGGGTCGCCTCATGAGCACCGAGCGTCGGAGCGAGGCTGTCGGCACCGAGCGTCGGAGCGAGGCGATGAGCACCGAGCGTTGGAGCGAGGCCGCCAGCCTCGTGGAGTGCAAGGGTGTGTCCCGCTGGTACGGCAACGTGGTTGCGGTCAACGACGTGACCATGACGCTCGGCCCCGGCGTGACCGGCCTGCTCGGCCCGAACGGGGCCGGCAAGACCACCGTGCTGCACATGATGGCCGGCTTCCTGGCGCCCTCCCGCGGTGAGGTGCTCATCAACGGCCGGCCAGCCTGGCGCAACCCGGCGATCTACGCCTCGCTCGGGCTGGTCAGCGAGCGGGAGGCGGTGCACGGGTTCCTGTCCGCCTGGGACTTCGTGCTCGCCAGCGCTAAGCTGCACCGGCTGGCCCGGCCCGAGCCGGCCGCCCGCTGGGCGATCGACCTGGTCGGCTTGGGCGACGCCCAGCACCGGCGAATGGACACCTACTCCAAGGGCATGCGCCAGCGCGCCCGGGTGGCCGCAGCGCTCGTACACTCCCCGTCCGTGCTACTGCTGGACGAGCCGTTCAACGGCATGGACCCCCGGCAGCGGCTACAGATGATGGACCTGCTGCACGACATGGGCGAGCAGGGCCGCACCGTGCTGTTCAGCTCGCACATCCTGGAGGAGGTCGAGCAGGTCTCCGGCACGGTGCAGGTGATCGTGGCCGGGCGGCTCGCCGCATCGGGCGACTACCGCACGATCCGCCGGCTGATGACCAACCGGCCGCACGTGTTCACCGTGCACTCCAGCGACGACCGGCGGCTGGCGGTGGCCTTGATGGGCGAGGCGTCGGTCAACGGCGTCGAGCTGGACCGGGCCGGCCTCACCGTCCGCGCCGGCGACTACGGCACGTTCACCCGCACGCTGCCGAAGATCGCCCGGGACCAGCAGGTCCGGGTACGCCGGCTGCTGCCGGCCGACGAGTCGCTGGAGAGCGTCTTCTCCTACCTGGTGGAGTCATGAACCTGACGATCGCGCGGATCACCGCCCGGGGCCTGTTCGGCCGGCGGCGGTTCCTGCTGCTGCTCCCACTGCCGGCGCTGCTGGTCGGCCTCGCTCTGCTCGCCGACGCGCTCGGCGCCGTCCCGTCCGACTGGGCACCGTCGGTGCTGGTCGGGCTCGGGTTCGCCGTGGTGCTGCCGGTGATGGCACTGATCGTCGGCACCGGGGTGCTCGGCGCCGAGATCGACGACGGCACGGTCGTGCACATCCTCGCCAAGCCGCTGCCGCGACGGGAGATCATCCTGGCCAAGCTGGCCGTCGCTGTCGGCGTCACCGCGGTCACCGTGGGCACCGCCATGTTCGCCGCGGGCCTGGTCGCCGGCCCGGTACGCCTCGCGGTAGGCGTCGCTGCCGGTGCGGTGCTGGGCGCGTTCGCGTACTGCGCGCTGTTCCTGGCGCTGAGCCTGGTGACCCGGCGCCCGGTGCTGCTCGGGCTGCTCTATGTGCTGATCTGGGAGGGACTGCTGGGCAACCTTCTCTCCGGCACCCGGGTGCTGTCGATCCAGCAGTACGTGGTCGCGGTCGCCGACCGGGTCGCTGACACGGCCCTGCTGACGGGGCTGGTGTCCGTGCCGGTGTCGCTGGTGATGTCAGGGGTGTTCGCGGTAGGCGCGACGCTGCTCGCGGTCGACCGGCTGCGCTCGTTCAGCGTCGCCGGCGAGACCGGCTGACGGCGGATCTCCGGTCCGGCAGGTCAAACTGGCCGTGCGGGCCAAAGAGGTGACCACGGTGCTGGATCCGGCGTGGCGACGAAGGTTGAGTGGGTATGTCGGTGCCGGCGCGTAGGATCAGTGCCCATGACGAGCACAGTTGACCGTGCCCGCGCACACGCGCTGGTGGACGACCTGCTCGGCCAGCCAGACGCCACCGCCAACCGAGTGGTCGCGGTCCTCCAGGCCCACGCCGCTGCGCTGGCCTGGGTTCGCGACACGACAGGCAGTTACCCGGCGCCAGCAGATGTGGCCGCCCAGCTGGACAGTGCAGCCGCTCGCCTCCGCTCGGGGGAGGACAAGCGCGATCCGGTCCCGGTTCTCGGCCAGGCCGCTGTGGACGCTCTGGCCGCCTACCGGGCGGTCGCCGCAGCGTGAGTGGATACGTCCTGGACGATCGGGTGCTGACTGCGGGCCTGGCCAGCGCAGGAAGCGAGCATCACCGCCGGGAGCTGTCCCGCCTGCTCCACAGCGCAATTGACGGCGGTCCCATGCTCGACCTTCCCGCGTTGTGCCTGGCTACGGCCGCGGTGGTGCGGCCGGCTATTGCAGACCACATAGCCGATATCGTTGTCGTGGCTCCCCCCGGGGCTGTCACCATCAGCGGGTTGACTCGCACAGCTCAGCTGGACGTGCTGCTTTCGTGGAGCCCAACACTTGGTTGGCCAGCGGCCCACGCAGCGTCCCGTGCCTTGGCGACCGGCCTTCCCGTCCTGACCGTCGACCCCGACCGGTATGCCAAGACTGGGGTTGACGTCTTGACGCTGTAGCCGGCTGACTCAGGCGGCACGGCCAAGGAGGAGGCGGGCGGCGGTACGGACGTCGCTGACATCGATGCCGAACTCATCCGCGACCGCTCCAGCGTCCCCACCAGCCTTGGTCATAGCGGCGACGTCCGCGACCTGCACGCCAGTGCCCGCGAAGACCGGCTGCCCCCGAACGAACGACGTACGTTTACCGTCACCTTGGCCGGCAGCCACGCCCGCAGCTGCAGCTCGCGGGGGTACCCGCTGCCGTCCCATGCGATGTACGACATCTGGTCTTCCACGATCTCGCGGATCACATGCTGGCCGGGGTCGCTGGCGATCAGCCCGGCACCGGCCCGCGTCCTGGCGAAGTCCCACAGCACGTCGATGCCATCGGTGGCAAGCTCCGGCGCAACGAGCACATGGTCGCGGCCGAACTCCTTGTGCAGCGCGGCAAGGGCCAGGTGGATCCGCTGGATCCGCACGCCGGCATCCCGCAGCGCGTCCAGCGCATGTGCTTCCGCAAGCGCGATAAAGGCGACCGGCAGGGGTGTTACAGACAAATCTACTATGTACATCCGGGTGTCGATATATGCCTAAAAGATCGTTGTCGAGGTACCCGTCGTGAGCGACGGGTACCTCGACTTCAGAGCAGTGTCAGCGAAGGGACCAGGAGGCCGCGTCGGGTCCACCCCTGAGGACGCCTTCGAGCCGCCCCCATCCCTGCTCCCCGACGGAGGTCCACTCCTTGTGACACAGGTCATTTGAGCCCTCGCCACGGGCGAACAGGCTGACCTGCCTATAAGCTGCCGAGACCGCGCCCGGGTCCGAGGTGAACCAGCCGTCAGAGATCTGTGCCCAGGTGGTCTGTCCATTCTCCCAGCTTAGCCGCAATGGATATGAGTTCTGACCGGCCATGAAGACGTCAATACGCCCGGCTCCCCAAGTGGCCGCATCCGGCCCGGTGCTCAGCATTCCAGCGCCGATCTGCCAATTTGACCAGTCGCTGTCATCTAGGGTCGGCGAGTTCACGCGCTGGGTCCACGAGCGTTGCCAGAGCTGGTTCTCGGTGCCGCGGACGAAAAGGTCGAGCCGGCCGCTGCCCCAAGAGACGACCGAGACGCTGGAGTTAGCGGTACCGTCGGGGAACGCCTGCCTCCATCCCACTTGCGGGAGTCCCGCACGTTCGAGCACGTAGTTGTACCGGTACTGGTAAATCTTCCGGTCGTGGCCGACTGCGAACACCTCCAGATTTCCCCAGCTCCACGATGCTACGTCGGGTGCGTATATTAGTTGTATGCCGGTGGGAGTACCCCAGTTCTGCCACGGACGCCACTGGCCATCGAAGTAGGAGTGACAGAGACTATAACCGCATCGGACAAATACGTCGATCCGGCCGGGACCCCGGCCACCAGCCAGCGGGCTGCCCCAGGCGACGGCCGTTGGATCCGAGCTGGCACCGCCGGGCAGCGGTGGTAGCCCCTCCCAGTACGACCATGAACCGTTGACCCGCCAGCGGTGGTAGATCTGATTGTCGTAGTAACCTCGTACGAACGCATCAAGATGTTGGCTGCTTCCGGAGGTCGTGGCGCGGTTCTCCGCGTTTCCGAACTCCGTCATCATGTCGAGACGAGCAAGCGCGGTCTTCGGAGCTGTGTTGGTCAGGGCGCGGTCTGACCACTTGCCCCAGTCTATCCTGTCCACGAACCAGATGAGCGCTTTGATCTCCGGGCGTCCATTCCGGTTGGCGTTATAGTGCCGGATCTCCTCGAACGCCTTATTGATCCAGCCGGTCTGGTAGTTGTTGACCGGCTCTGTGCCGACTTCCCCGGTGGAGGTGTTGAACTCGGTGAGATACACCGGCTTACTCCACCAACGCTGGTCTATCTGGCTGATCACATCCCGGTAATGCCGGAACGTCATGTCGTATGTGGTACCGCGATTCGGGCATGGTTGGCGTGGGTCGTCGCAACCCTGTCGGTCACCGCTGCCCCCCAGCCCGCCGGTGTGGAAGGCGAACCCGTCCGTTCCGGTAAGCTGGGATGTCATTTTATACATCCAAATCGGGGGAGTGAATGGCGAGTTACCCACCGCCAGTAGTTCGGCCCATGGGTACTCCGATTTGACACTGCCGAACAGGGAGTTGAACGCATTGGCGTACTGTGTGGCTGTTATCGGGCACGCGGCGGCGGCGCAGTCGAGGTTCGGCTCGTTGCCTACTATGAAGATACTCGCGACGTCACCGAACCGGTTAACGCATCTCTTGAAGCTGTCCTTCCAGGCCGGGTAGTTCCATGAGTTTACCGGCACCGCCAGATCGGCCATGTAGTCTAGCCGGATGATATTGACGAGACCGTCTGTCTTGGCATTTTGCGCATTGAAGTAAGACCAATTCCCTGCGTTTTGTTCGCACTCACTGACGTTTTCGACGTACTCGACGTTCCAGCCGCGTTGGCCGATGGGTACTCGATCGTCCAGTAGGTAGGGCAGGCTGCGGTCGTTGCTGTAGTAGTGTACGCCGGCAAGGGATACTCCTGACGGCGCTGCGAGCGCCGGCTTTGGCTGTTGCAGTACGGGCGTCGGTGCCAGTGCAAGTAGTAACAGCAGGAGTATGATGCTTCCCCGCACTAGCCGTGATGGTGATGTTGACATAGCCTCTCCCGGTCGGTAGCTCTGGATGGGGTTGACGCATGCCGGCACCGGTGCGGACTGTCCGAGCCGGTGCATGCCAGTAGGAGGCGGCCATTCCATCAGGAACTGAATGTGTTGGCGAAGTAGGCAACAGCTGGTTCGGACTCGGTGTCGTACTTGAGACATGTGAAGACGTCTTCAGAACGCGATCCGCAGCTACACCGCCACCGCAGCCCGGCACGGCGTTGGCATGCTCGACGCTCTCATCCAGGCCGCTATGGGCAGCCCCTGGATCTCCGCCACCGTCTGACCCGCCTGGCGTATCGTCTACCCGAAGTCCAGGGCACCTATCCAGTTACTTCAGAACATTGATCATCTCGCCGAACGTTGTCCTGGTGCGCAACGGATGTCGGTGACCGGACAGGTTCTAGCTTCGCTTTGTGATGGGCTTCTCCAATCTTGAGCAAGGAACGTCTCAAGCTGGGCAGACTCCGGCCAGGTCAAGGTAGTCGTCGATATGTCGGTCGATGGTGCGCAGGGCTTGGCGGAGCTGGAGAGGTGCGGGTGGTCGGTCGGCGGCCAGCAGCGGTCGCAGCAGCCGGTTGTGCAGCTTGCTGTAGAAGATCGCGAACCGTTGGCCCTCGGGGGTGAGGCGGTAGAGGTTGCGCCCGGGCAGCCGTTGGATGAGTCCTTTGGTCCGCAGCCGGGTCAGGTCGTAGCTGGCCTGGGAGGTGGTGTAGTGGGTGCCGAGCAGGGTGGGCATCAGGGCACGAAGGCTCCGGTTGGTGACGCCGACCGCGGCAATGAGGGTGCTGGCGAGGGCGCCGGCCAGGGCCTGGACCCGAGGGTCGCCGAACCGTAGGGCCGGGGCCCTCCGCCCGTCCTCGACGGATGGGTGCGCGATCCGCTCAAAGGCTGGACTCGCAAGGACAGCGCCCTGGCCGACGCGTTCAGCTTCCACGATCCGGTGGTTGATCGCACGTGCCTTGCCGGACAGTTCGTCGAAATGCTCCAGCCGGCGGAGCACACCAAGATCGGTGGTGTCGTTGATGACGGTCTCGATCCGCATGGCCCGGCCGTCTTTGAGGTACTGCTTGGCGCGGGAGTGCTTGAAGAAGATGTTGACGCTCACCCCCCGGTTGGCCCGGTCGATGGCGGTCTTGAACACCTGCGGCCTCGGGCGGGTCGGCCGCTTGCGGGATCGTTTCCCCGGCCGGCGGCGGTGCGCGCTGCGGCGGCCGAAGATGACCTCGGCCTGATCGGGACGGCCAAGGTCGAGGTTGTCGGCAATGAGGGTCTCGAAGAAGGTCCGGGCGTGGCGCGGCGCGCGAAACACGACGGTGCGGGAGAACTCGACCTGCCGCATGGACAGGTCCCACCAGTAGCCGGCGGCCCGGTCGGCCGGCGTCAGTGGCAGCGGCAGCCGGGCCCACCAGTACTCGCAGAACGCCCGGATGGCCTGCGGGCCGAACCGGTCGCAGATGGCCTGCAGCCCGGCCGGGTCGGTGCAGCCGGCGAACCCGTTGGACAGCTCGGTGAAGCCGATCCCCGCCGTGACGGCCTGCCGTTTACTCCACTCGTGGCCGTTGACCCAGACCTTCATCGGGTAGGGAAAGTAGCTGCAGACCTTGACAAACGCCGGCCCCATATCGGCGTCCCAGAGGTAGAAGTAGACGCACGAGACCCGACGCTGGGCCCGGCCGAACGTGAACTGCGGATAGCCGGACTCGGTGTGCCTGGTGGTGGCAGTGGCCACCCAGGCGTACTCCTGCGCCAGGCCGACCGCGACCACCTGGGACCGTCCGGTGGCCGCAGCCCGGGCCATCAACGGCCGCACCACATCCAGCTTGCGTTGCCCCTTGACGAACCGCACCACCGGGATCCGGTTGGCCTTGGCATAGCAGTCCACCGCCCGGCGGAAACGCTGCCCGATCTGGTCCATCAACACCGGTGACGGGATCGGGTTACCCAGATGCCGGGTCAGGAACAACACGACCTGCCCAGGAACCTGCAGGTTCGGCACGTACCCGTTGAGGTACACCCGGTCCGGGCACTCCAGATCCAACACCACCTGACCGTCCAGCAGGTCGTTGACCGTCACCAGCCGCTTGGCCACCGGGCACCTCCACATCGACGGAGACACCCTGATCGATCAGTCAACCCAGCGCAACACCAGCGCGCACAGCGACCACCCAGCTCGACGGTCCGAGGCGGAGCCTCTTTAGATGGCATTGACACTGAGTGGCAGTCTGCAAAAAGTACAGCCGGTTCACACGAGCGGAGTCCTCCCGATGCGCTCCAACCAGGCACGCGAGATCATCGGTCGGCGCATGCGTGAGCTGCGCGATGCGGCCGGAGCCCACCTGTCCGAGGTGGCGGTGCGGTCCGGTTGGCACAAGAGCCATCTGTCGCGTGTGGAGCGTGGCATCACCAAGCCCAGCCAGGGCTTGGTGGAGTGGTACGACGGCGCCTTCGGCGGCAGCGGAGCGCTGGTCCAGCAGTACCTCGACCTGGAGACGGCGGTCACCTCCGACCGCCAGCAGACCCGGCGCGACTCGCGGCAGATCCCCCCGGTCTCTGCGACGCACCTGCTGCAGGGCGGTGGTTCCGTCCCCTGTGACTACGACCGCGACGACCGCTGCTTTCTGGTCTCGGAGACTGTGCCCGACGGGACGTTGGTGTGGACGGGGGAGGTGTTCCCCAAGAGGTGGACCCTGCACAACGCCGGCCCCACAGGCTGGCGCGGACGATGGCTCACCCGGCAGGGGCGGCCCGGCGTCGCCGGCTGGCTACGCTCCCCAGAGCGCATCCGCGTGCCCGATACGCCGCATGGGCATACCGTGACCGTCCACGTCGAGCTGCAGGCGCCCGATGTGCCCGGCGCGTGCACGGCGTACTTCAAGATGACCGACGAGAACGGGCGGCCGTACTTCCCGGATCCGGTGTTCGAGCCCCTGCACTGCACGGTCATGGCCCAATGGGTGGCGTAGCACCGCCCAGAGGACGGGGCGGGGGCGACTTCTGGCGGCGGTGCCGCTCACGCGATGCCTTGCGGCGCTCATAGTCGACCAGACCGTGCAGTGTCATCCAGTAAACGTTCGACCGTCGCGCTAGCGCGGCGGCACAGACCGCCGCGAGGTTGGCGCTCAACAGATCAAGGATCCCCTCGCGGGTGGCCTCACGGGCAGCAGGAACATGTGCACGCCCGCCTTGAGGTAGGCCAGCTGCTCCAAAGGGCGGTCCAGGATCTTCTGGTCCCGGCCGATGACGGCCCAGCCTTTGCGGCCGACCACCGGCAACCAGTCCTCGTCGTCAAGTCCCTGGTCCAGTCGTGCGCGTCCGAAGACAGACGCTGGCGAATGGACAATGTATCCCAGGTCAGAGATGAACCGGCGCACGCTGCGCCCGGCGATGTTCTCATCGATGTAGAACTCAGGCGGCGCGGCCCAGGAGGATGCGGGCGGCGGTGCGGACGTCGCTGACGTCGATGCCGAACTCGTCCGCGACCGTCTCAGCGTCCTCACCAGCCCTGGTCATAGCGGCGACGTCCGCGACCCGTACACCAGTACCGGCGAAGACCGGCTGCCCGAAAGAGCGACGAACGTTCACGGTGACCTTCGCCGGCAGCCACTCCCGTAGCTGCAGCTCCCGTGGATAGCCGTTGTCGTCCCATGCGATGTAGGACATCTGGTCTTCCACGATCTCCCGGATCACATGTTGGCCGGTATCGCTGGCGATCAGCCCTGCGCCGGCTCGGATCCTCGCGAAGTCCCACAGCACATCGATGCCGTCGGTGGCGAGCTCTCGCGCGACAAGCACGTAGTCACGGCCGAACTCTTTGTGTAGTGCGGCGAGGGCCGGCCGGATCTTCTGCGGCCGGACACCCGCATCCCGGAGCGCATCCAGCACGTGCGCCTCCGCCAGGGCGATGAAGGTAACGGGCAGGCGCACCGCTGCTGGGTCCAGAACGTGCAGCAGTGGCTTGCCCCGCTCGTACCCACGCGCCCACCGGTGGAAGGTCTGCCGGGGCACGCGCAGGTACCGACCTGCTTCCGCGAGGGTGAGCAGGCCCTCGCTGAACCGGGGATCGGCTTCGCCGACATCCCTTCCCGCCATGCCTTACCGTACCGGCGGGTTCCGATCTTGAGCGGCGCACGCGCCGGTTTGCGAGCTGTGCAGAGTGCACAGGCGGACCCGCCCGGGAGATCCACGTCCGCTGCAGGGCGGAGCCGGTAGGCTGGACCTGCTAGGACCACCCCCCGCCGGCTCGCGGCGCGGGGGCGTCGTTGCATGCGCGCGATGCTGGGAAGTGACTGTTGTGAAGCTCGCCGGCCTCCTCGAAGCCGCCCTCGCCGACCCCGCACTGGCCCGGGCCCACGCCCTGGCCCGGTCCGGTGGCCCGGACGCGGACCAGCTCGACCTCACCGCGCCGCCGGCGCTGCGGCCGTTCGTGGTGGCTGCGGTGGCCGACGCGCTCACCGGCGCGACCGGGGCAGACGCCGACACGCCGGAAGCCGGCACGAGCGAAGCCGGCACAAGCGGGGCCGGCACAAGCGGGGCCGGCACCACCCGGGCCGTGCTCGCCGTGACCGCCACCAGCCGCGAGGCCGAGGACCTCGCCGACGCGCTCGGCTGCCTGCTCCCCGCCGACCAGGTCGCCGTCTACCCGGCCTGGGAGACGCTGCCGCACGAGCGGCTCTCCCCCCGCTCCGACACGGTTGGCCGTCGACTGGCCGTGCTCCGTCGACTGGCCCACCCGGCTGAGAACGGGCCGCTGCGGGTCGTCGTGGCACCGGTCCGCTCGGTCCTGCAACCCCAGCTGCGCGGCCTCGGCGACCTGCTCCCGCTGGAGCTGCGCGCAGGCGACAGCGCCGACCTCGCCGAGGTGGCCAGCCGGCTGGCCGACATCGCGTACGCCCGCACCGATCTTGTCACCAAGCGCGGCGAGTTCGCCGTACGCGGCGGGATCCTCGACGTGTTCCCGCCGACCGAGGAGCATCCGATCCGGGTGGAGTTCTGGGGCGACGAGGTGGAGGAGCTGCGCTCGTTCGCCGTCGCCGACCAGCGCACCATCGAGCCGGTCGAGCGGCTGTGGGCCCCGCCGTGCCGGGAGCTGCTGCTCACCCCGCAGGTGCGGGAACGCGCCGCCCAGCTCGCGCAGGAGCATCCGGAGCTGGCCGAGATCGCCGGCAAGCTGGCCGAGGGCATCCCGGTCGAGGGCATGGAGTCGCTGGCCCCGGCGCTGCTGGACGGCACCGCAACCATGGAGCTGGTGCTGCACACGATGCCACCGTCCACTGTGGTCATCCTGTGCGACCCGGAGCGGATCCGCACCCGCGCGCACGACCTGGTCCGTACCTCCGCGGAGTTCCTGGAGGCGAGCTGGGCCGCGGCGGCCGTGGGGGGCAAGGCCCCGGTCGACCTCGGCGCCGCCGCCTTCAAGACCCTCGCCGACGTACGGGCCACCGCCCGCGCCCTGGGCTGTCCATGGTGGACCGTGTCCCCGTTCGGCCTGGCCGCACCGCAGCCGCCCACGGTGGAGGACCAGCCGTGGCTGGAGGGTGAGCTGGACCTGTCCCCGGCGGTCACCGAGGACCTGGGCGAGGCGCTCACCGTCGCCGCCCAGCCGACACCGCTCTACCACGGCGAGACCGGCCGGGTCATCGACGACCTCAAGCGCTGGGTCGGCGACGGCTGGCGGGTGGCGCTGGTCTTCCCCGGGCCCGGCCCCGCCCAGCGGGCGGTGGAGGTGCTGCGCGACGCCGACTTCGGAGTGTCGCTGGCCGAGGCGGTGCGCGAGGCACCCGCGCCCGGCGTCCCGGTGGTCACCACCGGCGCGCTCGGCCACGGCTTCCTCGACGACGCATCCCGCCTGGTCGTGCTGACCGGTGACGACATCACCGGCGGCCGGGGATCGTCCACAAAGGACATGCGGAAGCTGCCGAGCCGCCGCCGCAACATGATCGACCCGCTGGAGCTGGCCACCGGCGACTACATCGTGCACGAGCAGCACGGCATCGGCCGCTACGTGGAGATGGTGCAGCGCACGGTCAACGGCGCCGACCGCGAGTATCTGGTCATCGAGTACGGGCCGAGCAAGCGCGGCCAGCCGGGCGACCGGCTCTACGTCCCCACCGACCAGCTGGACCAGCTCTCCCGCTACGTCGGCGGCGAGTCACCGACCCTGCACAAGCTCGGCGGCTCCGACTGGCAGAAGGCCAAGGCCCGGGCCCGCAAGGCGGTCCGCGAGATCGCCGCCCAGCTGATCCAGCTCTACGCCGCCCGGCAGTCCGCCACCGGCCACGCGTTCGCCCCGGACAGCCCGTGGCAGCGGGAGCTGGAGGACGCGTTCCCCTACACCGAGACGCCGGACCAGTTCGCCGCGATCGAGGAGGTCAAGACGGACATGGAGAAGCCGGTGCCGATGGACCGGCTGATCTGTGGCGACGTCGGCTACGGAAAGACCGAGATCGCGGTACGCGCGGCGTTCAAGGCGGTGCAGGACGGCCGGCAGGTGGCGGTGCTGGTGCCGACCACGCTGCTCGCGCAGCAGCACTACAACACGTTCGCCGAGCGGATGGGGCAGTTCCCGGTGCAGATCCGCCAGCTGTCCCGCTTCGCCACGCCGAAGGAGGCGGAGCAGACCGCCGGGATGATCGCCGACGGGAGCGCGGACATCGTCATCGGCACCCACCGCCTGCTCCAGTCGACCACCCGGTTCAAGCGCCTCGGCCTGGTCGTGGTCGACGAGGAGCAGCGCTTCGGGGTGGAGCACAAGGAGCACCTCAAGCGCCTGCGCACCCACGTGGACGTGCTGACCATGTCGGCCACGCCGATCCCGCGCACGCTGGAGATGGCGATCACCGGCATCCGGGAGATGTCCACCATCGCCACCCCGCCGGAGGAGCGGCACCCGGTGCTGACCTACGTCGGGGCGTACGACAGCAAGCAGGTCGCCGCCGCGATCCACCGCGAGCTGCTCCGCGACGGCCAGGTCTTCTACCTGCACAACCGGGTCGAGTCGATCGAGCGGGCGGCCCGCAAGCTGCGCGACCTGGTGCCCGAGGCCCGCATCGGGGTGGCCCACGGCCAGCTCGGCGAGGACGCGCTGGAGAAGGTCATGGTCGCCTTCTGGGAGAAGGAGTACGACGTCCTGGTCTGCACCACGATCGTGGAGTCCGGCATCGACATCCCCAACGCGAACACGCTCATCGTCGAGCGGGCCGACCTGCTCGGCCTGGCCCAGCTGCACCAGATCCGGGGCCGGGTGGGCCGGGCGCGCGAGCGGGCCTACGCATACTTCCTCTACCCGCCGGACAAGCCGCTGACCGAGCACGCGCACGAGCGGCTGGCCACCATCGCCCAGCACACCGAGCTGGGTGCGGGCATGTACGTGGCAATGAAGGACCTGGAGATCCGCGGCGCCGGCAACCTGCTCGGCGGCGAGCAGTCCGGGCACATCGAGGGCGTCGGCTTCGACCTCTACGTACGGATGGTCGGCGAGGCGGTGCAGCAGTTCAAGGGGGAGCGGCCGGTCGAGGAGGCCGATGTCAAGATCGACTTCCCGGTTGACGCGCACCTGCCGCACGAGTACGTCAACGTGGAGCGGCTGCGCCTGGAGATGTACCGCAAGCTCGCCTCGGCCCGCTCCACGCAGGAGCTGGACGGCGTGGTCGCCGAGATGACCGACCGGTACGGCGACCCGGTGGAGCAGGTGGCCAACCTCGTGGCGGTGGCCCGGTTCCGCCTGCTCGCCCGCTCGTACGGCCTGACCGACGTGGCCCTGCAGGGCAAGCACATCCGGTTCTCCCCGGTGG
>DASSUC010000200.1:0-4578 GCA_035707405.1 Micromonosporaceae bacterium
ACGACGTATGGGTTCAGTGAGTTCGGGACCAAGGCCTCCCAGGCCGCGACGGTCTCCTACCTCGCCGCTGGGCTGCTGTTCCTGCTCGGCCTCGCCGGCCTGGTGCACGCCTTCATGACCCCCAAGACCCAGGCCTTCGCCCCGCCGGACCCCGCCAACTAGCCACTCACCAGCAACCAGCCGCACCCACCTCAGGCCCCCGGTCAGCGACCGGGGGCCCCGCCATGTGAGCTGTCAGAAGCTGGCGAACGAGCGCACCGGCATCCGCGGGCCGAACTTCGGCGGGAACATCCGGGCCGCCTCCAGCAGGGCGCACACCCGGCCCCGGTGCCCCTGGAACGGCTCCAGCAGCTCCAGCATCCGCGCGTCGTCACCGCGCGCCTCGCCGGCCAGGGCCCAGGCCACCGTGTGCGGCAGGTGGTAGTCGCCGACGCTGACCGCGTCCGGGTCGCCGTAGGCGACCCGGGTCACCTCCGCGGCGGTCCACGCGCCGATGCCCGGCAGCGAGGTCAGCCGGGCCCGCGCCTGCTGCGCGTCTGCGCTGGCCTCCAGCCGGTCGGCGACGGCAGCGGCCCGCCGCAGCGTGTCCGCCCGCCGCTGCTCCACCCCGAAGCGGTGGAACACCCAGTACGGCGTGGCCGCGACCGCCGCGGGGTCGGGCGGCAGCAGCAGGCCGGGCAGCGGCCCCGGGGCCGGCTCCCGGAAGTGGCGGACCGTCGCCGCGTACGCCCGGTACGCCTCCTTGCCGGTGACCTTCTGCTCAAAGACCGACCGCAGCAGCCGCGGGAAGACCCGGCCGGTGCTCGGCAGCCGCAGCCCGCGGTGGACCCGGGCGATACGGGCGACCACCGGGTGCCGGCCCGCCAGCGCGGCGAAGCCGGACAGGTCGTCGCGCAGCCCGGCGACCGCGTCGGCGCGCTCCAGCACCCAGCCGGCCCCCGGCCCGTAGCCGGTCGCCTCCAGCGCCCCGCCCACCCGGGCCAGCCGCAGCGTCGCCGGGCCGTCCGGGGTGCGCACCGCCCACCAGAACGCGCCGCCGGCGGTGCGGGCACAGGGGTCGTACGCGCTCATGGCGAGGGGGCGCAGCGTCGCCGCCAGATGGTAGGCGTCCTCCGGCAGCGGCAGCGTGCGCATCACCCACCCACTGTGGCAGACCCGGCGCCCGCCGCGGCCCCGACCAGGGTGCGGTGCAGCAGCCGGGCGTCGCCGAGCAGGCCGCGCAGGCGCCGCTCCAGCCCGGCGATGGGCACCAGGTTCTGCGGCGCGCGCGGGTCCTTGTAGGACGACGAGGCGAACCGGGGGAGGGTGACCACGGACAGGTCGGCCAGCTCGACCGCCTGCTGCGGGGTCAGCTCCGGCGAGCACTCCACCCGCGCGATGCCGGCCCACGGCGCGCCGCGCGGCCCGGGCAGCCGCAGATACCACGAGTAGCCGCCCCAGGCCGTACCGACCTTGAACACCGGGCAGCGCTGGCCGGGCGCGAGCGAGGTCACCACGGCGGCCAGCGGCCCCGGCAGGTAGCGGCCCTGCTGGGTCTTGACGTAGCCGACCGTGTGCGCCAGCTGCCGCCGCCGGCGCAGCGGCCCGTCGACCACGAGCAGGTCGGCGTCTGCCGCGCCGGCCTGGCGGGCCTCCACCGACACCGCCACCTCCAGCTCGGTCAGCGGGCCCTGCACCGTGGCGCCGAGCCGCGTCACGTCGGTGGCGCCGACCCGGTGCACCCGGTAGCGGACCGACCCGGCGACCAGGTCCGGCGCCTGCGGGCTCGCGGTGAAAAGACCCCGGTCCAGCCGTCGCACCACCAGCTCCGCGGCGCCGCGGCGCAGGTCGCAGCGGACCACCCCGGCCGCGTACGAGGCGGCCAGGGCCGGGTACGACTCGCCGCCGCCCTCGTCGGTCCAGAGTCCCGCGTCGATCCGGCGCACCCCGTCGACGAGCAGGACCACGTCCGGCGGGCGTACGCCGGGCGGGGCGTCCAGCGCCCGCCAGCGCGCCGGCGCCAGCTCCACGCCCGGGTCGACCTGGGCGCTGGTCTCCACCGTCGGCCCGGCCTCGCCAGGCTCCACCCCGCCGCCCTCGGCCGACGTGCCGTACCCCGGGTACCAGGCGTCCACGTGGTAGCGCATATCACTGACCCACCCGTTCGATGTGCGCGCTGCGGGTGTCCTTGCGCACCTCGAAGCGCACCGGGACCCGTTCGGCGAGCGCGGCCACGTGGGTCACCACGCCGACCATCCGGTCACCGCGCGCGGCGAGATTTTCCAGGGTCGCCGCGACCGTGTCCAGGGTCGCCGCGTCCAGCGTGCCGAAGCCCTCGTCCAACATGATCGACTCCAGGCTCGCGCTCGCCGCGGACACCCCGGCCAGCTGCTCCGACAGGGCCAGCGCCAGGGCGAGCGAGGCCTGGAACGTCTCCCCGCCGGAGAGCGTGCGCACCGCCCGGCGCAGGCCCGCGTCGTGGTGGTCGATGACGAAGAACTCGCCCTTGTCGTGGCCGAGGTCGTACTGCCCGCAGGAGAGCTCGCGCAGGGTCCGCGAGGCGCCCTCGACCAGCAGGTCCAGCGCCTCCTCCAGCAGCCACCGCTCGAAGTTGTTGGCGCGCAGGTGGGTGGCGAGCGCCCGGGCCACCTGCGCCTCGCGCTCCTGCTCGGTGCGCTGGACCCGCAGCCGGCCGGCCTGCTCGGCGCGCTCGGCCAGCCGCCGGTGCTCCGCCTGCGCCCGCTCCACGGCCACGTCCGCGGCCCGGGCGTACCCGGCCGGGTCGGCCGGCGCCCCCGGCGGCGCGGCGAGCCCGGCCGCGGTGAACAGCTCCGCCAGCGCCTCGGCGGCGGTGGCCACCTGCGCATCGGCCCCGGCCACCTCGGCCGCCCGCTCGCCGCGGGCCGCGGTACGCCGCTGTGCCTGCTCCGCCGCCCACCCGGCCAGGGCGTCCCAGGCCGCGGCCAGGTCGTCCCGGTCGGCGGGCGGGGGGACCAGCGCGGCCACGCCGTCGCGGGCGGCGTCGAAGCCGCGCCACGCCTGGCGCAGCCGCTCGGCGGAGCGCTCCTGCACCGCCTGGGCCCGCCGGTGCCCCTCGCGGGCCGCGCGCACCGCCGCCCCGGCCTCGTCCAGCCGCTGCTGCACCGCCGCGTGCGCGGCCAGCTCCTCGCGCAGCACGCCGGGCGCGGGTGCGCCGGCCAGCCGCCGGTCCGCCTCGGCCAGCCGGGCGGCGAGCTGGTCCCGCTGCGCAGCCGCGGCGGTGAGCGTGCGGTCCAGGTCGCGGGCGACCCGGTCGCGCTCGGCGACCACCCGGGCCGCCGCGTCGGCCGCCTGGCGGGCCGCCTGGCCGGCCGCCTTGGCCGCGGCGACCGCGGAGCCCGCGGGCACCGGCGGCACGTCGGAGACCGGCTGGGTGCACACCGGGCAGGGCTCGCCGGGGGCGAGGTGCGCGCGCAGCGCCGCGGCCTGGTCGGCCGCCTGGGCGGCCTGGTACGCGGCGTGCGCCGCCTCCAGCGCCGCACCCGCACGGGCCGCCTCGGCCTGGGCCGCGGCGAGCGCCCCGGCCGCCCGGGTGTGCTCGGCCCCGGCCTCGGCCACCGCCGCGTCCAGATCGGCGGCGCCGGCCCGCAGCCGGTCCCGCTCGGCGTAGCCGTCGAGCAGCCGGCGCAGCGCGGCCGGGTCAGGACCGGCGGCCACCTCGCCGCGCAGCTTCTCCTCCCGCTCCTCGGCCGCGGTGACCGCGGCCAGCGCGTCGGCGAGGCCGGCCCGCGCCGTCGCGGCGGCGCCGGCGAGCACCTCGATCGCGGCGGGCGGGCGCACCGTGCCGAGCAGGCTCAGCTCGGCCTCCACCGCCGCGAGCGCCTCCCGGGCCGCGGTGGCGCGCTGCCGGGCGGCGTGCAGCGCCGGGGTGGCGGCCTCCACCTGGGCGCCCAGCTCGCGCGCTGCCGCCACCCGGGCCGCCGCGCCGGCCAGCCGCGCCTCGTCCACATCGGACACCTCGGCGAGCAGCCGCTCCACCGCCTGCACCTGCGCCTCGGCGGCGGTGGCGAGGACCACGGCGCGCTCCCGCACCCGCTCGTAGACGTGCAGGCCGAGCAGGTTCACCAGGATCTGCTGCCGGGTCGCGGGCTTGGCGTGCAGGAACTCGGCGAACTCGCCCTGCGGCAGCACCACGCACGTGGTGAACTGCTCGTACGGCAGCCCGACCGCCTCCCGTACCGCCTGCTCCATCTCGCCCGGCGTGCCGGCCAGCACCTCGCCGAGGTCGTCCGGGGTGAGGCCGGTGTCGAACCGCCGCACGTCGAAGCCGGGCGCCAGCAGCTCCAGCCCGGCCTGGGCGGTGCTCACCCGGCCCTTGCCGTCGCGCCGGACCACCCGGGTGGCCACGTAGCGGTCGCCGGCGGACTGGAAGACCAGGCGCACCCGCGCCTCGGTGGAGGAGGGGGCCAGCGCGTTGGCGAGCGCGTTCTTGCTGCCCCAGCGCGGCACGGTGCCGTAGAGGGCGAAGCAGATCGCGTCGAGCACAGTGGACTTGCCGGAGCCGGTGGGGCCGACCAGCGCGAAGAAGTCCGCGTCGGTGAGGTCGACCGTGGTGGGCTC
>DASSUC010000201.1:0-4167 GCA_035707405.1 Micromonosporaceae bacterium
TGCAGGCCTGGGTCTGCGGCTGCGGCCTGGGCACGGACGAGCGCGCCGAGGCCGAGCTGCGGGCCGTGCTTGCCGCCCCGGTGCCGGCCGTGCTCGACGCGGACGCGCTGACCCTGCTCGTCAACGGCTCAAAGGCCGACCTTCTGCGCCGCCGGAAGGCCCCGGTCGTGCTGACCCCGCACGACCGGGAGTTCGCCCGCCTCGCCGGTTACTCCGGCGAGGCGGGCGGCGAGGACCGGGTCGAGGCGACGCTGCGCCTGGCGGCCTGGACCAACGCCGTAGTGCTACGCAAGGGCGACCGCACGGTGGTGGCCACGCCCGACGGCCGGGCGTGGGCGAACCCGACGGGCACGCCGGCGCTGGCCACCGGAGGCACCGGCGATGTGCTGGCCGGGCTGCTCGGCTCGCTGCTGGCCGGTGGGCTGTCCGCGGAGCGGGCCGCGGTCGCCGCCGCGTACCTGCACGGGCTGGCGGGGCGGGAGGCGGCCCGGCATGGCCCGGTCACCGCCGTGGACGTGGCCCAGGCGCTGCGCGCGGTCGTACCCGCTCCGAGCTGAGCCCGGCGTCTGGGCCTGGCCGGGGGCCAGCGCTCGGGCCGGCCGGACCGCGTGGGCGCTGGCCGCCGTCGCCCTGCTGGCCGTGGGCGCCGTCCGAGACGCCGGCTGGCTGTTCGTCCTCTGCCTCCTGGCGTCCGTGGTGGCCGGGGTGCTCGCTGTGCTCGGGCCGCGCACGGTCCCCGCCATGATCGCCAGCCTGCTGATCCAGCCGGTCGCGATCATCCATGCGCTGCCCTGGGCCTTTCGGGGACTGACCGCGCTACGCAGCCGGCGGGCCGGCTCGGCACGGCTGGGGGCGGCGCTGGGGGTGAGCCTGGTATTGCTCATCGTCTTCGGCGCGCTGTTCGCCGCCGCGGACGCGGCCTTCGCCGAACTCGTCGACGTCCTCATCCCGGCCGTATCGACGCTGTTGCGCTGGGCGTTTCTGTTCCTCACGGTGGGCGCGGCGACGCTGGGCGCGGCGTATCTCGTACTCGCCCCACCGGACCTCGACGACACGGCCGAGGGCGAGCGCCGGACCGTACACCGTCTGGAGTGGGCAGCCCCGATCGCCCTACTCGACCTGTTGTTCGCCGCTTTCGTGGCGGTCCAGCTGACCGTCCTGTTCGGAGGGTCACGGTATGTGCTGCGCACGACGGGACTGACCTTCGCCGAGTACGCCCGCCGCGGCTTCTGGCAACTGCTCATTGTCACCGTGTTGACGCTGGCGGTCCTCGCGGCGGCCAGCCGGTGGGCCCCCCGCACCACGGTCACCGAGCGGGTGTGGGTACGGGTCCTGCTCGGTACGCTGGCCACGCTGACCCTGGTCATCCTCGCGTCTGCGGTGTACCGGATGGTCGTCTACATGCAGGCGTACGGCTTCACGCAGCTGCGGGTGTTCGTGATCGCCGTGGAGCTGGCTTTGGGCGTGGTGTTCGTACTGGTGCTGGCAGCGGGTGTACGGCTGCGCGGCGGCTGGCTGCCCCAGGCCGTGATGGCCACCGGCGTGGTCATGCTGCTCGGGCTCGCCGTGCTGAACCCGGACCGGTTCGTGGCCGACCGCAACATCGACAGATTTGAGCGCGGCGAGCGTCTCGACGTCCTTTACCTGCGGGAGCTGTCGGCTGACGCGGTCCCGGCGCTGTACCGGTTGCCCGAGCAGGTGCGCAACTGCGCGCTGCGCGGCGCGCAGGCGCGGTTGGCCGAGCCGGAGGGCTGGCAGGCATGGAACCTCGGCCGGGCGCAGGCCCGCCGGGCGATCAGTGCCCAACCGCCGGTAGGACAGTGCCAGGGCAGCAGCTGAGGATTCCGTGGTAAAACCCGCCTCCATCAAACAACCAGACATCCGGTCATCGGCAGGTCATCACGATCGATCAAATGGGTCAAGTAATGCTCCATAGCGCGCGGATCGCGGCAAATCCGGTTGTCTCGCGCGGTCGCCCTTCGAGAGCTCGCTGTGCCCAGTCATGTGATGTCGAGACCGCGGACATTGCTGCTGACTCCATCGAAAATCAGCCTTATGCCGCCTATGCCGCTTCCACCGGCACCACCTTTCGTTTATGCAGCAACAGGGCGGTTGTCACCCGCGGGAACGGTACGGGGCAAGGACCACTGCCCTAAAGATAAGGTCGTTACGTACCGGCTTGCCCTGGCTTGAGCGTGGGTGATCACGATCTGGTCACGATCGGTTCGGCGTCGGCATGCTGACAAGGGATACGAAGAAGCTCCTGCTAGGACATGGGCTGTCGAGGTCCAAACGTCCACACAGGAGCTTCGTTGGTGCAGTCTGCCATGTCGGTGTCGGCTTCGGCGAGCCCGGCGACCGAGCCGGCCGAGCAAGGGTCATTACGAGAGGTCGTGCTGGCCGGTCCGGGTGGAGTGCCGGATGTGGGTGACGAAGCCGCCGGTGGGGTATGGGCGCTGCTGGCTGATGCCCGCCAGATCGCGGCGGGGCTGGCCGCGGCGGGACACATGGACACGCGTCGGCGGGCGTTGCCCGGGGTGGTGACCGTGCTGGCGGTGCTGGCGTTGTGCCTGTTTCGCCGGGAGAGCTACACCTTGGTGCTGGCCCGGGTGTTCGCGGCGTGGCCACAGGGGCTGGCCCCGGGTGAGGCTGCGCCTACCGCGTCGGCGTTGTCGCAGGCGCGTGCTCGGCTGGCGGGCCAGCCGCTGCGGGAGCTGTTCACCGCTACCGCGGCCGGGGTGGACCATCCGGCCACGGCCGGGTCGTACCTGTTCGGGTTGTTGGTGACCGCGTTCGACGGCACCGTGCTGGACCTGGCCGCCACCGACGACAACGCCGCCGAGTTCGCCGTTCCTCGTGGGGGGCGGTTCCCGCAGGCCCGCCTGCTGACCCACATCGCCTGCGGGACCCGGCGGGTGCTGGCCGCGCAGGCCGGCTCATCCGCGGTCAGCGAGCAGGCCCTCACCGACCAGCTCCTTTCCAGCCTGGGCCGGGGAATGCTCAACCTGGCCGACCGTAACTTCTTCAGCATGGCCCGGTGGGTGGCCGCCGCCGGCACCGGGGCGCAGCTGGCGTGGCGGGTCAAGAACGGTATCCGGTCCCTGCCGGCCCGTATCACCGAGGCCCTGCCCGACGGGTCGGCCCACGTGCGGCTGCGCGAGTCGGATGCGATGCTGGCCGCCCGGCGGGCCAAGGCCGGCGACCGGCACCTGCCCCGGCTGGCGGACACCATCGCCCGGCTGGTCGAGTTCACCGTCACCGTCACCGACCGCCAGGGCCGCAAGCGCACCAGCCGGTTTCGGGTGCTGACCACCCTGCTCGACCACGTGGCCTACCCAGCCGAGCAGATCGCCGCGGCCTACGCCGAGCGGTGGCAGGCTGAGACCACTTACCTGCGCCTGAAGGTCACCCTACGCGGAGCCGGCACCCGGCTACGGGCACACAGCCCGCACCTGGCCCGCCAGGAGATCTGGGGCCTGCTCATCGTCTACAACGCCTTGGTCAACCTGGCCGTGCAGGCCGCGGTGGATCTTGGTGTCGACCCCGACCAGGTCAGCTTCACCGCGGTGCTGGCCCTGACCCACCGCAGCTTGGGCACTGCCAGCCCCTGCCTACGCTGCGGGCACCAAATGACCACCGGCGAGCTCACCGCAGACCTGCTCACCGAGATCAGGGCACAGCCGCTGGTGCGCACTGGACGACATCGTTCCAGCCCTCGCACGAAGACCCAACGAAGAACCGAACATACCCGGACTGTCAGCTACACCATCGAGATCGTCACGTCAAATCTACCCAGAGTGGAATGAAAGTCCTTAACTTTAGGGCAGTGGTCCTGGGGGGAAGACGGCACGTGGCTATCATGGTCGAGATCTGTCGATGATCGCGACTCGCCGGCCGGCGCGGGTGGATACCAACTCCGCGGGCCGGCAAGATATGAAACTCGGATGCCTGGTGGCCGTGCATTCGAAATGCGGTTGCCATTGTGCCAGGGGCGGTTGTCACCTCTAATAGAGATCCGGCCGTGTCGCGATTCTGGGGGCGGGACTCACGCGACTGCGGGGCATTCCGGCCCGCCTGTCCGACGCGGAGGGAGCGCGCCGGTGACACCGATTGTGATGGCTTCCAACCGAGGACCGTTCGAATTCGTCCGTACTGCGGACGGGCGCC
>DASSUC010000202.1:0-2882 GCA_035707405.1 Micromonosporaceae bacterium
ACTCTCGGGTGTGGTACTCCGACGCTGACTGCCGCCTCGGCTCGTCGGCTGCTCCGCGTCGCTGGTCCGCCGCCGGTCTGTCCGCCGCGCCATGGCCACCACGGCATAGCTCGCACTCCTCGCCTCGAACCGCTTCGTTAGACCCCAGGTCCGCCTCTTCTCCGGGTGCTGCTCGGCATGGTCACGGATCGCCGCACCCGACGACGGCGACCCGTGCTTTGTGCTGCCGAGACAACACAGCGGATCCACTTGCTGACAGTCCGTGGATCCGAGGCCCGACGGTACCCGTATAGCTGGCTGAAGACATCCCCATAACGACCTGACCGACCCGATCAGATACCAGTGTTCAACCGTTCAGCCGAGGGTATTGATCGAGAGTCCAATGGGCTTTTGGTACCACGCAGTACCGTATTCAGCCGCAAGGCCGACAAAACGGCTCGCCGACCGGCCGGCCACAAGCACCCGTACCGGCAGGTCAGAGCGGCCCAGGAACCCCATCCGCACCACCGCCTGCACCAGTCGCTGCGGCACCGCGACCCGGCCCGGCACCGGCCCGGCACCGCACTGGGCCTCTGTAGGCTCAACCATGATCGGCACGTGGTCAAGGAGCGCGTCCCGGATGGCGCGCTCACCTACGGCACGTCCGGCCCCGGTGCGCAGCGTCCGCTCGGCGGCCGCACCCAGCGCCCGTACTGTCGCGGCGGGGACCGACTCCACGGCCATGACCGGCGCCGGCGGAAGTGGCCAGCGCCAGCTTGGGTCCTGCCTGGCGGGCAGCGCGTCGCCGCCGGCGGAGAGCACCGCCAGGAGGTCTCCCGCGGCCACCGTGGCGTCCACGGCCACGGCGCCGTCGACGGTGCGCGTCACCAGCGCCCCCCACGGCAGCCGCGCCCACAGGGCAACACCGCTGGCCGGGCCCTGGACCAGGGTGGGCGCGGCCAGGCTCGCCGGGCGCAGCCGGACGAGTGCGGCCGGGTCGAGCCGGTGCAGCCGGCCGAGGAACGCGCCCGCGTCGGCGACGCCGGCTGCCGACAGCCCGTGCCGCGTCACCCCGACCAAGCTCGCGTCACCCCGACCAGAGCTCGCTTCACCCCGACCAGAGCTCCCTTCACCCCGACCAGAGCTCCAGGAAGGCCCTTTCGGCGTCGGTCAGCCGGCGGGGCTGCTGCACACCGAGGTCGTACGGGACGCACACCGACCGCGCCCGGCTGGCCACCTGGCAACCGTCGAACAGCTCGTACGCGATGACGAACCGGGACGGGCGGATCTCGGCCACCCACATCTCGATCCGCACCCGCGGTGCCTCGTCGCTGGCCGGCCCCGCCCGGTAGCCGACCGGCCGCAGGTAGTCGACCTCATGCCGGTAGATGACCACCCCGTCCTCGAACGACGTGAGACCCTGCCGGCGGGCCGCCGTGAACATCAACGCGACCCGCGCCTCCTCGTAGAGGGTGAGGAAGCGCGCGTTGTTGACGTGGCCGAAGACGTCAAGGTCGGACCAGCGCAGCGCGCAGTCGTACCGGAACCGGCCGGCCCGCGGCGGCGGCTGCGGCGCGTTGCCGACCCCGACCCCGACGCCGCTAGTCACGCGTGAGCTTGCGGTAGGTGACCCGGTGCGGGCGGGCGGCCTCCGCTCCCAGCCGCTCGATCTTGTTCTTCTCGTACGCCTCGAAGTTGCCCTCGAACCAGAACCACCGGGCCGGGTCGGCGTCGTCGCCCTCCCAGGCCAGGATGTGCGTCGCCACCCGGTCGAGGAACATCCGGTCGTGGGAGATCACCACGGCGCAGCCGGGGAAGTCCAGCAGCGCGTTCTCCAGCGAGGAGAGGGTCTCCACGTCCAGGTCGTTGGTCGGCTCGTCGAGCAGCAGCACGTTGCCGCCCTGCTTGAGGGTGAGCGCCAGGTTGAGCCGGTTGCGCTCGCCGCCGGAGAGCACCCCGGTCGGCTTCTGCTGGTCGGGACCCTTGAAGCCGAACGCCGCGACGTAGGCTCGGGACGGCATCTCCACCTTGCCCACCATCAGGTAGTCCAGCCCGTCCGAGACCACCTCCCAGACGCTCTTGGCCGGGTCCAGCCCGGCCCGGCTCTGGTCCACATAGGACAGCCGGACGGTCTCGCCCACCCGCAGGGTGCCGGCGTCCGGCCGCTCCTCGCCGATGACCATCTTGAACAGCGTGGTCTTGCCGACGCCGTTGGGGCCGATGATGCCGACGATGCCGTTACGGGGCAGCGAGAACGACAGGTCGTCGATGAGCAGCCGGTCACCGAAGCCCTTGCGCAGGCCGGCCGTCTCGATCACCGTGTTGCCCAGCCGCGGGCCGGGCGGGATCTGGATCTCCTCGAAGTCGAGCTTGCGCGTCTTCTCCGCCTCGGCCGCCATCTCGTCGTAGCGCTGCAGGCGGGCCCGCGACTTGGTCTGGCGCGCCCGCGCGTTGGAGCGGACCCAGTCCAGCTCGTCCTCGAGGCGCTTGCGCATCTTGGCGTCCTTGCGCCCCTGTACCGCCAGGCGCTCGGCCTTCTTCTCCAGGTAGGTCGAGTAGTTGCCCTCGTACGGGTAGACCCGCCCGCGGTCCACCTCGGCGATCCACTGAGCCACGTTGTCCAGGAAGTACCGATCGTGGGTGATCGCCACCACCGTGCCCGGGTACTTGGCGAGGTGCTGCTCCAGCCACAGCACGCTCTCCGCGTCCAGGTGGTTGGTGGGCTCGTCGAGCAGCAGCAGGTCCGGCTGCTCCAGCAGCAGCCTGCACAGCGCCACCCGGCGCCGCTCGCCGCCGGAGAGCATGGTCACGTCGGCGTCGGGCGGCGGACAGCGCAGCGCGTCCATCGCCAGCTCCAGCTTTGAGTCGACGTCCCAGGCGTCGGCGTGGTCCAGGTCCTCCTG
>DASSUC010000203.1:0-10712 GCA_035707405.1 Micromonosporaceae bacterium
CGACCACGCGCAACGAGTGCCTGAAGGTGGTGCGCGCCGGCCAGCGGCGCCAGCACGGCGAGCAGGCCCTGGACGCCGAGCCGGCGGTGCGCGACGACCTGGCGGAGCTGGAGCTTGAGCTGGAGCGGGTGCAGCGGCAGATCGCGATCCGGGAGGCGTTCGCCCAGCTGCGGCCCTGGTGCCGGGAGCTACTGTCAATGTTGTTCCGGGACGGTGGACCGTCCTACCGCGAGATCGGGGCCCGACTGGGCATGAAGACCGGTTCCATCGGTCCGAACCGCATGCGCTGCCTGGACGAGCTGCGCCGCTGCCCGGCTCTTGCCGCACTGATCGCCGCCGAGCAACGCACTGGGAACGGGAGTGAGGTTCGTGGCCAACACATGGTGGAACGATGACGACCGGCTCATTGCCATGCTCGGTGAGGCGCTGCGGGAGGCGGATGCGGTGCCGCGCGAGCTCGCCGATGCCGGCAGGGCCGCGTACGCGTGGCGCGGGATCGATGCGGAGCTGGCGGCACTGGTCTACGACTCCGAGCACGAGCCGACCGCCACCCGCACCGACACCGCCACGCTGCGCGCGCTCACGTTCGCCTCGCCGCGGCTGTCCATCGAGCTCGAGGTCGTCGACGGCTGCCTGATCGGTCAGGTCGTGCCGCCCGGCGCGGCGAGGGTGGAGCTACAGACCCCCGACGGCGAGACGGCGAGCTTCACCGCAGATGAGCTGGGTTGCTTCACGGTCGGTGCGCTGCCCGGCGGCCCCTTCCGCCTGCGGTGCCGGATGGGGGCGTCGGTCGATGTCCTCACCTCCTGGATAACGCTGTAGGACGGACGCCCGGCCGGGCCCGCCGGCCGGGCGTGACATCTTCCGGACACGTACCAACCACCGCCACGGTGGCTCCGTAGAGATGAACACACACGTTCAGGCGTGCCGTCCTAAGGAGCCATTCATGAGCAACCACATACCCGTTTCGACGCCTGTGCTTGGAAGGGGGCGGCCAGGGGCGTGGGGGCTGCGGTGCCGGTCGCGTGGTGCCGGCTGTGTCGAGGGGCTCCTGGGGCAGCCCGACACGTGCCCGCGTAGGTGTCGCCGCTGACCGGCCCGTGCCCACCGAGCCCAGAGGGTGAGCAGATGGCGGACTCGTGGTGGAGCGACGAACAGCTCGTTCCCGCACTCCGCGAGGCGCTGCGAGCTGCCGCCGTACCGGAGCGGCTCATCGAGGTGGGGCGGGCGGCGTACGACAGTTATGGCGGGTGTGACCCGGTAACGGAAGGGGAACGGCCCAGGCTGAGCTCGGTGCGCACCCTCACCCTGGTCGGCGAGGCGCTGACGGTCGAGCTGGAGCTGATCGGCGACACGCTGCTGGGCCAGCTCGTGCCGCCGCAGCTCGGCGAGGTTGAGGTGGGCACCCGTGACGGCTCGGCCGTCGTTGTGGCGGACGACGTGGGGTGCTTTGCCATCAGGCCGATCCCGGCTGGGCCGTTCCGCCTGCGTTGCCGGTCGGGCGCCGGTGGTGAGGTCCGTAGCGGCTGGCTCGAACCGTAAACCGGCTACCCACTCCTCCCCGTCCGGCGTGTATCGCCGGGCTCACCTGCTCCTCCGTCCATAGGGGAGACATGCACGGAGGGGGCGGACCGATGGTGGGTACCGGGGACATGAAGTTGGCGGAGGTCAATGTAGCGGCCGGTGCCGCGCGCCCGGGCCGCAAGAACGGCAGCATCCCGGCGATCCGTGCCGAGACGCCGCACCTGTGCCCGGCGCCACGGCTCACGCCGATCGCGGGCAGGCCGGGCCACTCCCGGCCGGACCCGGGTGGCACCGGCCGCCGCGACCGCCGCCCGCGTGAGGAACGGCGTACGGTCAGCGTGCTGTTCGCCGACATCGTCGGCTTCACGCCGCTCGCCGGTCGGCTCGACCCCGAGGATGTGCGGACCTTCCAGACCGACTACTTCCGCAGGGTGAAGGGGATCGTCAAACGGCGCGGCGGCGTCGTCGAGAAGTACGTCGGAGACGCCGTCCTCGCCGTGTTCGGCGCGCCCCGGTCAGACGGGTACGACGCCTACCGGGCGGTGCGGGCGGGGCTGGACATCCAGGAGTCGCTGGCAGGCCTCCGGCTCCCGGACGGGTCCCCGATCCGGGTCCGCGTCGGCATCGCCACCGGTGAGGTGGTTGTCGACCTGAGCGCGATGCGCGACGGTGGGCAGGCGTTGGTCAGCGGCGATGTCCTCAACACCGCCGCGCGGGTGCAGACCCACGCCGCACCGGGCTCGGTCGCGGTGACCGAGGCCACGCGTCGCGCCACGGAACCTGTCGTGTCCTACCGGCAGGCGAGTCCGGTGGTGGTCGCCGGTAGGCCCGCACCGGTCGAGGTCTGGCAGGCCCGGGCCACCCGGCTGCGGCCAGCCGCCGACGTGGCTGGCGAGGTCACCCCGCTCGTCGGCCGGGCCAAGGAGCTGGACGCGCTCATCGGGCGTCTCATGTGGACTGTCCGGGCAGGCGTGCCGCAGCTCCTGTCGGTGGTAGGGCCGGTGGGCGCCGGCAAGACACGGCTGGTGCGGGAGCTGGCGAGGCGCGTGCGCGCCGCATCCGCCGGGCGGGTGCGGTGGTGGTTCGGGCACTGCCCGCTATGCGCGGACGGGTGCTACGAGGTGCTGGTTGAGATGCTCGGCTACCACGCCGGGGTGGTCGACAGCGATGACGTGTCCATGGTGCGCGGCAAGCTGGCCGCCGCGGTCCGGGCCCTGGCGCCCGGCGCGGAGCTGGCGTCCGTCCTCGATGTGCTCGCCACCCTGCTCCGGCCGCCCGCCGGGCGCTCCGGTCACGTCGCAGCGGAACAGGCGGCACCGGTCCTGCGCCGGGTCCTGCTCGCAGCCGCCGCCGAGCAACCGCTCGTCCTGGTGGTTGACGACCTGGACCACGCCGACCCCAGGCTGGCCCGGTTCGTCGGTGACCTGGTTGCGGAGGCCGCAGCGGCGCCGCAACCGGTGCCGCTGGCGGCCGTCGTCATCCACCGGCCGGACCAGCTGCCGGCCCTGTCCGGAAGGTCTGACCTGGCGGTAACCGTTGAGCCGCTCACCACGGAGGAGACCCGCAGCCTGCTCAGGCACCTGCTCGGTCGCTACGGACAGCCGGTGGGCCTCGCGGACCGGCTGGTCCCGTTCGCCGCCGGCAACCCCCGGTACGCCGAGGAGTACGTGCGGATGCTCGCTGAGCGCGGCGACGCACTCGTACGGCCGGCGGGCGGGGAGACACCCGTGCCCGAGCGGGTGCACCAGGCCGTGGCGGCGCAGCTCGACCAGGTCGACGCGGCCGACCGGGACGTGCTGCACGCCGCCGCCGTTATCGGCGAGGCGGTACGGCCGGACGCGGTCGCAGCCCTGCTGCGGATCGAACCGTTGCACGCCCGGGCCGCGCTGCGCCGGCTGGAGCGCCATCGCCTGCTCGCCCGCCGGACCAGCGCGTCACCGGGAAGGCAGCCCGAGTACGAGTTCAGCCAGGTGGTCGTCAGGCAGGTGGCGTACGGCCGGCTGCCCCGCGGCGTACGCCTGGACTACCACCGGGCGGCAGCCGAGTGGCTGGAGTCGGTGCCCGCCGCCGAGGGGTCCAGTGTGGACGAGAGGCGGGCCAGGCACTGGCTCGCCGCGTCCGAGCTCGCCCGGGCACTGCGCCGGGACGCCGAGCCCTACCTGCTCGCCGCCCACTATGCGCGGGCAGCGGCGCAGAGCGCAGCGTGAGGGGGCACCACCAGATCCTCGGCGCCGCTACGGATCGGTCGTCTTTCCGCGCAACGCATAGCACAGGCGCAGGACGACCGAGGCCGCCAGCAGGAGACCGGCGAGCCAGAGATCCCTGCGGTCACGGGCATCGCTGGTCAGGATGGGGTTCACGCGGTGGTCGGGGTCGTACGTCACCCGGAGGGGGTCGCCCTCATCCCCGTGACGGTCCCTGAAGCTCATCTCGATGGGGTACCCACCCGGGCAGGCGAGGCGATAGTAGTAGGTCGTGCTGCTGGCACCGCTACCAGGAGCGCCGTATGCGTGGCTGGTCTCCTTCTTGATGCTGACTACGGTGCAGGTAGCTGCCACACCGCGTTCCTGGAGCACCCGCTCACCCACGACCGACACCGTAAGCGCCAGTGCAACCAACAGGAGCCCGGTCAGCCAGATGAGCCAATCCACGGAGAAGCGTGAGATGAGGTGCTCAACGGTGAGGATGCCGACGATGCCGAGAAAGGCCAGCAGGACCCAATGATCTCCCTGGTCGCTATGCGCGCTGTGCTGGGTGCAGGCAGCGGTGATGCTGGTGGCGAGCAACGGCACGAGGACCGCCGACGCGATCCTGGCGGGCGTCCGGAGGAGAGCCGGGCGGTGACGGTGAGGACCCATCGCCACGCACCTCCCCCGTAGCCGAAATTCTATTTAACTCCGCTGATGGGTTAGCTGCCAGGGCCATTGTCGTAGCTGTCAAGAATGGTCACTGGCGACGGGCCGGCCGCCGCGATGGTCAGAACCCGACCCGGCGGCGGGCCTCGTCCGTGAGCTGCTCGGCCGGGACGATGAGCAGGTAGGGCGGAGGCAGCGGCCGGAGCTGGGGCGCGGGGTGGTGCACCGCCCACCGCCTGCCCGTACTGATGTCGACCGCGTTGATCCGGAGCGTGGTGGCCCTGTCGTCGGCGACCAGAATCACGGTGCCACCGCGCCAGCCCAGGAACTCGTTCAGAGAGCTGGAGCACCAGACGTGTTCCGGCGCCGGTTGGGGTGTCGGCGGCTGAGGTGTCGGCGGCTGAGGTGTCGGTGAGCCGGGCACCTCGGTAGGCGCGGCCGGTGGCAAGGGTGACGCGCTCGGGTCGGCGGTCTGCGGCGGGACACCGGTCCCGCTCGGGTCGGCGGTCTGCGGCGGGACACCGGTCCCGCTCGGGTGGGCGGTCTGCGGCGGGACGCCGGTCCCGCTCGGGAAGGGCCCGGCTCCCGCGGCGCCGGCGCAGCCGGACAGCGTCACCGGGCCGGTGACCTTCCCGGCGGCGTCGGTCAGTGCGTACACGTCCGATGTCGGGTCGTGGGAGGCGAGCTTGACCAGCATCCCGCTGGCGTCGGGACGCACGCTGACCATCTGCGAGTCGTCGGGTATGGGCAGTGTGCCGGTCCGCTGCCCGTCGAGGTCGATGATGATATTGCCGACCAGGAGGTGCCGGCTGTCCGGATGCCAGCTCAGGCCGTCGCCCGGGTGTATCACGTCGTGGACACCTGAGATGGTGGTCGGCATCTCCACCGCGGCGGCATCGGCCGGGTCCACGTTGACCAGCCTGGTCCGCCCGGTGTCGAGGTCCAGCAGGACCAGCGTGCGCAGGAAGTCTCTGGGCCGCGTCGACCCGGTCGCGGCCACGGCCACCGCGTAGCGCCCGTCCGGGGAGATGCGTGGTGCGGTGCCGAGGACGACTGGAACGTCGTACCAGTTGATCTCGCCGGTCAGGGCGTCGTACCGCCCGATCTTCTTCTCCGGGGACACGCCAGGTCCGAACTGTCTCGTCCATGGCCGGGTGACTGCGGCGTAGCGCAAGGTTGTCGTCGGTGCGGTGATCGTCGCAACATGGATCTTGCGGTAGTCGCCGGTGGTCGGGTCGAGGACCCACCAGTGCCCGATGTCGTCTTCGGTGAAGCCGCGATGGGCGAATATCGCGTTGGCGGCGTTGGCGCTCGTGGGGGAGGGCCCGGCCAGGGGTGACGCGAGTGCCGCGGACAGGGTCGCACCGGCCATGGTGAGCACAGCCACGCCGGTGGCCACCAGCCGTCGCCGGCGGCGGCGCCGGGCACCGGCGAGGACCCGGTCGCCGAAGCCAGGGGACAGACCGCTGGAGCCCGCCACCTCCGCGAGCTCGTCGCGGACCAGATCAGGAAGGTACGTCATCGCACACGCTCGCTTTCGAGGTCGTTGCTGCTCAGCTCCGGAGCGATCTGCCGGAGCCTGGCCAGCGCCCGGTGGGTCTGGCTGCGCACCGTCCCAGCCGTGCAGCCCAGGAGCGACGCGGTCTGCTCGTCGGACAGGTCCTCGTAGAACCGCGCGACCAGCACCGCCCGCTGCCGCGGACCCAGGCGCTGTAGTGCCTGCCGGACCGCCAGCCGCTGGTCGGTGCGGCGGATGTCGTCACGGGCGTCGGGCCGGTCCGGCAGCTGCCCGACCGGCAGCTCGCTCAGCCGGCGTCGCCGCCGCCACACGCTGACCTGCGCGTGGTACATGGCGGCGCGCACGTACGGCTCGGGGTCCCCGCGTAGCTGCCGCCACCGCATGAAGGTGCGTTCCAACGAACCTTGCAGCAGGTCCTCGGCCGCGTGATGAGCGCCGGTGAGGGCCAGCGCGACGCGGAACAGCGCCGGGCCCCGTGCCGCAACGAAGTCGCGGAGCTCCTCGCGAGGTGAGGTGCGCACGTGGGTGCCTCCTATTGGTTACGTCACCCGGATAGACGTACGAGGGGCGCGGCCGACTGCACCCGACCTGGCAGCGTTTCTGGCGTTCGGGCCATGTGGGTCTGGTCTGTGTGCAAGACTCCCGCCCGATGCCGACCGCGTCCCCGCAGGAGAACGGTGAGGAGAACGGGAGCGAGATGGATTTCGAGCGGCTTCAGGCCGAGCAGCGGCTGATCGTGCGGCAGCGGGTCCGCCTGATGGTCAACCAGTACGAGGTCCGCGCGGCCGAGGCCGACGGGTCAGAGGGCCGGCTCCTGGCGTTCGCGCAGCAGAAGCGCCTGGCGTTCCGGGAACAGGTGACCCTCTACGCGGACGATGCGAAACAGCAGCCGGTGCTCGGGTTCAAGGCGCGCCAGGTGATGGACCTGGGCGCGACGTATGACGTGGTGGATGCCACCGGCAGCCCGATCGGCCTGTTCCGCAAGGACTTCGCGCGGTCGTTGCTGCGCTCCACCTGGCACCTCGAACAGCCCGGTCTCGGGGTGGCGACCGGCCAGGAACGCAACGTCGTCGTGGGAGTCCTGCGCCGTTTCGTCGACATGCTGTCCTGGCTGCCGTACCACTTCGACTTCAGCATCGACGGGCAGCCGACGTTCGCCGTGGTGAAGAAGTGGGGGCTGCGGGACCGGTACCTCGTCGAGATCCACGACCCGCGGGTCGACCGCAGGCTGGTCATCGCGATGGCGGTGGGTCTGGACGCGTTGCAGGCCCGTTGACCGCCAGCCGCCCGGTCGCCGTGGCATGCACCGGGCGGAACGGTCGAGGACCGTCCCGCCCGGTGGTGTGCGCAGGCTACGTCAGGAGGTCGTACACGCTCTTCGGGGCCTCCTGGATCTCGCTTGCCGGAGGCTTCTCGAGCTTGACGGCTGCGCCGTAGTTGCTGTAGGTGACCTCCCAGACCTGGGCCTTGGCGGTGCCCGCGGCCGGGATGCTCAGCTTCAGGTTGGTCAACCGGCCCTGGTCGTCCAGGGTGGCCTCGAACGGCACCGCCTTGGCCTGGTCGCCAAGGGCCTTGACGGCGTCCTCGTCCACCACGCCGGCCTTGGTCGCCTTGCTGAGGTCGGTGGTGCCCTTGTACTGGCGGTCGCCGGTCTTCTCGGCGGTGACGATGGCGTCGAAGATCTCCTTCGCACCCGCCGGGTCGGCGTCCTTGGTGATGTCGAGGTCGAGGGCCTCCAGGTTCGTCAGCTTGGTCTTGTCGACGTGCTGCCACTTGTCCGGTGGCGGCATCCCGGGCAGCTTCAGATCGCCGAAGTTGAGCTTCAGGTAGAAGTCGTCGGCGAGGAGCAGCATCTCCATCAGGAACTCCGACTTGGCGTCGGAGAAGTCCATCTTCATCGTCGCGGCCTTCGCGGCCGGGTCGACGGACCCGGTGCCGGTGGCCTCGGCGACCTTCATCTCAAAGGCGAAGCTTGTCTTCTGCAGCTCTGCGACGGACGCGATGAGCGCGTCCTTCGGCGCCGGGGTCGGCGATGGCGTCGTGCCTGGTTCGTCGCTGTCTGTGCCGCAACCGGTCGCAAAGGCCAGCGACGCGGCTACGGCGAGACCGGCGATCGCCCAACGGCGGGTCTTCACGGTGCTCGCTCCAGGTATGAGGGAATGGGCGCCGCCGGCCGGTCGGGTCGCCCCGTGCGCCAGCGACGCAGAACCCGAGCAGGCTACCGCACCACGGCGAGCAGGTACGCGGGCACGCGTGGGACACCGGGCGATGGCGCCCGTCTGTCCACAATGGATGCTCATAGCCGGTGGGCTGGCGAAAGCTCCTCGATGCGGTGGGTGAGCGCGGTGTGGCGGCGTCCGGTGCCTGCGGTACGGACCGCGACGGCCAGCGCCTTGCGGCTGCCGACGAGGACGACCAGCCGCTTGGCCCGGGTGACCGCGGTGTAGAGCAGGTTGCGCTGCAACAGCGTGTACGAGCTCATGGTCAGCGGGACGACCACGGCCGGGTACTCGCTGCCCTGCGAGCGGTGCACGGTGATGGCGTACGCATGCTGTAGCTCGTCGAGCTCGTCGAAGTCGTACCCGATGGTCTCGTCCTCGTCGGTGCGCACGGTCAGCTGCCGCTCGACCGTGGACAGGGCGGTGACCACACCGACGGTGCCGTTGAACACGCCGGCCGCGCCCTTCTCGTAGTTGTTGCGGATCTGGATGACCTTGTCACCGACGCGGAACACCCGGGCACCCTGCCGGCGCTCGGGCACGCCGTCCCGGTATGGCGCGATGGCCTCCTGCAACAGCGTGTTGAGGTTGCCGGCGCCGGCCGGGCCGCGGTGCATCGGGGTCAGCACCTGGATGTCGCGCGGCTGGACGCCGAACCGGCGCGGTATCCGGCGTGCCACCACATCCACCACCATCTCCGCGGTGGCCTCCGGCTCCTCCGCCGGGGACTGCGGCCGCTCCACCGGGAAGAGGAAGAAGTCCGGGTACTCGCCGAACGTGGGGGCCTGCCCGGCGTTGATCCGGTGGGCGTTGACCACGACCCCGGACCTGCTCGCCTGCCGGAAGATGCGGGTCAGCCGTACCCGGGGGATGGCCGGCGCGGCGAGCACGTCGCGCAGCACCTCGCCGGCGCCGACCGAGGGCAGCTGGTCGACGTCGCCGACGAGCAGCAGGTGCGCGCCGGGCGGCACGGCCTTGACCAGCTTGTTGGCGAGGACCAGGTCGAGCATGCTCGCCTCGTCGACCACGACCAGGTCGGCGTCGAGCGGGTTGTCCCGGTCGAAGGACGGGTCCCCGCCGGGGCGCAGCTGGAGCAGCCGGTGCACGGTGGTGGCCGGCTGCCCGGAGAGCTCGGCCAGCCGTTTCGCGGCCCGGCCGGTCGGCGCGGCGAGGACGATCTTCGCGCGCTTCGCCGCCGCCAGGGTGATCACCGACCGGACGGTGAACGACTTGCCGCAGCCCGGCCCGCCGGTCAGCACCGCGACCTTCGACGTGAGGGCGGCCCGTACCGCCTGCTCCTGCTCGGGGGCCAGGTCGACGGCGGTGCGGGTGCGCAGCCAGGCCAGGGCCTTGGCCCAGTCCACGCCGGAGAAGGCGGACAGCCGGTCGGCGGGGGCGTCACGCAGCCGGGCGAGGCTGCCGGCGAGCGACGTCTCGGCGCGGTGGAACGGCACCAGGTACACCGCGGGGATGGTGCCGCCCTCGGTGCTGGGGTTGGGCACCGGCTGGCGGACCACGCCACCGGTCGCCGCCAGGTCCTCCAGGCAGGTCCGTACCAGGTTGGCGGGGACCGCAAGGATCTCGGCGGCGTCGCTGACCAGGTTCGGCTCGGGCAGGTAGCAGTGCCCGTTGTCGGCCGCCTCGGACAGGGTGTACTGGATGCCGGCCTGCACCCGCTGCGGGCTGTCGGGCGGGATCCCGATGGCCCGGGCGATGGCGTCGGCCGTGCGGAACCCGATGCCCCACACGTCGGCGGCGAGCCGGTACGGCTCGTTGCGCACCACGGAGATGGACGCGTCGGCGTACTTCTTGTAGATGCGCACGGCTAGGGAGGTGGAGACGCCGACGCCCTGGAGGAAGACCATCACCTCCTTGATGGCCTTCTGCTCCTCCCACGCGGTGCCGATCATCGCGGTGCGCTTGGGGCCGAGGCCGTCCACCTCGACCAGCCGGGCCGGCTCCTCCTCGATGACCCGCAGCGTGTCCGCGCCGAAGTGGGCGACGATGCGGGCCGCCATCTTCGGCCCGATGCCCTTGATGAGCCCTGAGCCGAGGTAGCGCTCGATGCCCTGGACCGTGGCGGGCAGCACGGTGGTGAACGAGTGCACCTCGAACTGGCGCCCGTACCTCGGGTGCGAGCCCCACCGGCCCACCAGGCGCAGGCTCTCGCCGGGCTGCACCCCGAGCAGCGAGCCGACCACGGTCAGCAGGTCGGTGCCGGAGCGGTCGGTCGCCACGCGGGCGATGGTGTAGCCGGTCTCCTCGTTGGCGTAGGTGACCCGTTCCAGCACCGCGTCGAGCACCGCACCCGGCCCTGCCGGCCTCGCCGGCCCTGCTGGCCTCGCCGGCCCGGCCGGCCCCGGATGGGCGGGGCCGGCGACAACAGGCGGCGTGCTCACCCCGACATGGTGCAGCATCCGAAAGGCCGGTGCCGGCGCAACGCCCCGGGAAACTGCGCGGCGTGCGGTGGCCGGGGCGGTTAGGTTGCCAGGCGTGAGCAGGATTGTCTCGGTCAACCTGGCGGTGCCCGAGCCCAACCCGGCCAAGGGCGTCGGCGTCACGGGCATCAACAAGCGGCCGGTTGACCACCTGGTC
>DASSUC010000204.1:0-16846 GCA_035707405.1 Micromonosporaceae bacterium
TCGCCGGGCTGCCGCTCGCCCTGCTCACCGCGGTCTACACCGGCTACCTGCTCGCCCAGGCCAAGGCGCGGGACCTGTGGCAGAGCCCGCTGCTGCCGCCGCACCTGGCGGTGCAGGCGGTCCTCGCCGGTGCCGCGGCGATGCTGCCGGCCGCGCTGTGGCGGGGCGAGGCCGGCGCCGCCACCGCGCTCGGCTGGCTGCTGGCCGGCGCGGCCCTGGCACACCTGCTGTTCGTCCTCGGCGAGACCACGCTGCCGCACGTGACCGCGCACGCCCGGCTCGCGGTGCACGCGATGACCGCGGGCCGCTTCCGCGGCTTCTTCTGGGCGGGCCTCGGCCTGGTCGCGCTCGGCCTGCCGGCGCCGTGGGCGGTCCAGGCCGGCGGGGCGGGCGGCTGGCTCGCCGCCGGCGCGGCGCTGGCCGCCGCCGGCGGCGTCGCTCTCCATGAGCATGCGTACGTGCAGGCCGGCCAGTCCGTCCCGCTCGCGTAGGACTCCGTAGAAGGCTGGTGACGGGTCATGGCAACGGTTGATGAGATCGCCGGCCGGGTCAGCGCGGCCCGCGCCGAGGCCACCGCCCGCGGGGAGACGTTCTACCCCGGGCCGAGCCGGGTGCACCTGGCCGCGTTCCCGCCGAAGGAGCGCTGGGACGACTGGGTCGAGCTGGACTCGCGCGACTGGCCGCGGCGCACGCAGCGGCGCTTCATGCTCGTGCCGACCACGTGCTTCAACTGCGAGTCCGCCTGCGGCCTGCTGGCCTATGTGGACCGCGACACCGGCCAGGTGCGCAAGTTCGAGGGCAACCCGGAGCATCCCGGCTCCCGCGGCCGCAACTGCGCGAAGGGGCCGGCCACGCTCAACCAGGTCACCGACCCCGACCGGATCCTGGCGCCGCTGCGCCGCGTCGGCCCCCGCGGCGCCGGCCGGTGGGAGCCGGTCAGCTGGGACGCGGCGCTCGACGACATCGCCGGCCGGATCCGCACCGCGATCGTCGAGGGGCGGCGCAACGAGATCATGTACCACGTGGGGCGGCCCGGTGAGGACGGCTTCACCGAGCGGGTCCTGGCCAGCTGGGGTGTTGACGGGCACAACTCGCACACCAACGTGTGCTCCAGCGGGGCGCGCGCCGGCTACCACCTCTGGACCGGCATCGACCGGCCCAGCCCCGACCACGCCAACGCCGAGGTGATCCTGCTCATCAGCTCGCACCTAGAGGCCGGTCACTACTTCAACCCGCACGCCCAGCGGATCATGGAGGCCAGGCAGCGCGGGGCAAAGCTGGTGGTCCTGGACACCCGGCTGTCCAACACGGCCACGCACGCGGACCTCTGGCTCTCGCCGTACCCAGGCTCGGAGCCGGCGATCCTGCTCGCTATCGCGGCGCACGTGCTGCGCACCGGCCGGCACGACCGGGAGCTCATGCGCCGCTGGTGGAACTGGGCCGAGTACCTCGCCGCCGAGCACCCCGACCGGCCGCCGGTGTTCGAGGAGTTCGAAGCGGTGCTCGGCGAGCTCTACGCGGGCTACACCTTCGAGCTCGCCGAGCGGGAGTCCGGGGTCGACGCCGCCACGATCGCGCAGGTCGCCGAGCTGGTCGCCGGCGCGGGCACCCGGCTGTCCACCCACACCTGGCGCTCGGCCAGCGCCGGCAACCTGGGCGGCTGGCAGGTGGCCCGCACGCTGTTCCTGCTCAACGCGCTGCTCGGCGCGGTCGCCACGCCGGGCGGGACCTACCCCAACGCGTGGCACAAGTTCGTGCCCCGGCCGGTGCACACCCCGCCGCACCCGGCCACCTGGAACGAGCTGACCTGGCCGCTGGAGTACCCGCTCGCGCTGAACGAGATGTCGTTCCTGCTGCCGCACTTCCTCAAGGAGGGCCGGGGCCGGCTCGACGTCTACTTCACCCGGGTCTACAACCCGGTGTGGACCAACCCGGACGGGCTGAGCTGGTTCGAGGTGCTCACCGACGAGACGCTGGTCGGCCTGCACGTCGCGCTGACCCCGACCTGGAGCGAGACCGCGTTCCTCGCCGACTACGTGCTGCCGATGGGCCTCGGCCCGGAACGGCACGACCTGCACTCCTACGAGCAGTACGACGGCGAGTGGGTGGCCTTCCGCCAGCCGGTGCTGCGCGCCGCGCGGGAGCGGCTGGGCCAGCCGGTCGCCGACACCCGCGAGGTCAACCCGGGCCAGGTGTGGGAGGAGAACGAGCTCTGGATCGAGCTGTCCTGGCGCATCGACCCCGACGGCAGCCTCGGCATCCGCCGCTACTACGAGTCACCCACGGAGCCGGGCCGGAAGCTGACCGTCGACGAGTACTACGGCTGGATCTTCGAGCACTCGGTGCCGGGGCTGCCGGAGGCGGCCGCCGCCGAGGGGCTCACCCCGCTGGCGTACATGCGCCGGTACGGCGCGTTCGAGGTGCGCTCCGGCGTCGGGGCGCGGCACGAGCAGGAGGTGCCCGCCAGCGAGCTGGTCGACGCCGCCGAGGACGGGTACGGCCGCGTCTACACCCGGGCACCGGCCCCGGTCTCACCGAACATCGTCCCGATGGGCGCCCCAGAGCCCGACGCGCAGGGCCGCCGGCCCGTCGGGGTACGGGTCGACGGCGTGGTGCGCCGCGGCTTCCCGACGCCCAGCGGCAGGCTCGAGTTCTACTCCGCCACCCTGGCGGCCTGGGGCTGGCGCGCGGAGGCGGTGCCGGGCTACCAGCGCAGCCACGTGCACCCGGCCGCGCTCGACCCCGACCAGCTCGTGCTCATCTCGACGTTCCGGCTGCCCACGCAGATCCACACCCGCGGCGGCAACGCGAAGTGGCTCGACGAGCTGGCACACACCAACCCGCTGTGGATCCACCCGCAGGACGCGGCCCGCCTCGGTGTGGGCAACAGCGACCTGGTCGCGGTGGAGACCGAGATCGGGGCGTTCGTGGTCAAGGCCTGGGTCACCGAGGGCATCCGCCCCGGCGTGGTGGCGTGCAGCCACCACATGGGCCGGTGGCGCCTGGCCGGCTCCGGTCAGGGGCAGCGGCAGGTGATGGCGACCGTCGACCTGGCCCGCGACAACGGCCGGTGGCGGATGACCCGGCTCGCCGGCGCGGCGCCGTACCGCTCCGCCGACCCGGACACCTCCCGGATCTGGTGGAGTGATGTCGGCGTACACCAGAACCTCACCTTCCCGGTGCACCCGGACCCGATCTCCGGCCAGCACTGCTGGCACCAGGCCGTCCGGGTGCGCAAGGCCGAGCCGGGCGAGGCGTACGGCGACATCACAGTGGACACCGCGGCGGCGCACCAGGTGTACCGGCGCTGGCTGGCGCTGGCCCGCCCCGCCGACCGGCACTCCCCGGACGGCACGCGGCGGCCGTACTGGCTGATGCGCCCGCTCAAGCCGGCCCGGGACATCTTCAACCTGCCGCCCGACCGGCCCCCACCGGACCGGTTGGCCCCGGACCGGTTGGCCCCGGACCCGCTGGCCCCGGACCCGCTGGCCCCGGACCCGGACAGGTCGCCACGATGACCGCCACCGCCGTGGTCGAGACGCCAGCCCGCGCACGCGACCGGGCTGAGCTGCTGCGCGCCCTCGGCGTGCAGGCCGAGCCGCCCGGCCCGGCCCAGGACCGCCTCGCTGACCTGCTCGGCCTGCCCCGGCCCACCGGCGCCGACTGGACCGAGGCGTTCATGGTGCAGCTCGTCCCATACGCCTCGGTCTACCTCGGTGCGGAGGGCATGCTCGGCGGGGAGGCCGCCGACCGGGTGGCCGGCTTCTGGCGGGCGCTGCGCCTGCCGGTGCCCGCCGAGCCCGACCACGTCGCCACGCTGCTCGGCCTCTACGCCAGCCTCATCGAGGCCGAGCCGGACGCACCGGCCGGCCCACAGGCCGCACTGCTCCGGCAGGCCCGCACCGCGCTGCTGCACGAGCACCTGACCAGCTGGCTGCCGGCGTACGCGCACGCCATGGCCGACAGCGGCCCGCCGCCGTACGCCGCCTGGGCCCACCTGCTCCGCGAGACCCTGCTGGCGGAGGCTGCCCACCTGGGCGTGCCCCAGCGCCTGCCGGCCCACCTGCGCGCCGTGCCGCCGGTCGCCGCGGACGGCGGGCGGGCCGACCTGCTGGACGGGCTGCTGGCTCCGGCGCGCAGCGGCATCGTGCTCAGCCGTGCCCACCTCGCCGCGGCCGCCCGGCACACCGGCCTCGGCCTGAGGCTGGGCGGCCGGCGGGCGGTCCTGCGCGCACTCGTCGAGCAGGATCCCGCCGCAGCGCTTCAGGCGCTGGCCGACCAGGCCCGCGGCTGGCTCGACCGGCACCGCGCGGACGAGCCGGTCGTCGGCCCGGCCGCGGGCCACTGGGCCGCCCGGGCATCAGCCACCGCGGACCTGCTGGCCACGGCCGGCCACACCGCCAACCCACCCACCGCGGCCAGTGCCGGACCGCCGGACGAACGGCCGCCCGTCGCCGGACCAGGAGCCGAACCGGGCGCCGAACCAGAGGAGCCTTCATGACCGTCGAGACCGAGACCCAGACACCCGTGCCCAGCCTCACCGAGGAGGACGTACGCCGCATCGTCCGCGAGGAGGTGGACCGCGCGTTCACCAAGAACCCAGCCGCCCGCCGCGTCGCCCTGGTGGCGTCAAAGGGCACGCTGGACTGGGCGTACCCGCCGCTGATCCTGAGCACCGCGGCGGCCGCAGCCGGCATGCGGACCTCGGTGTTCTTCACCTTCTACGGCCTGAACATCATCCACAGGGACTTCGAGCGCAAGCTCAAGATCGGGCCGGTCGGCAACCCGGCCATGCCCATGCCGGTGCCCATGCCCGACCTGGTGACCGCGATGCCCGGCATGGTGTCCATGGCGACCAGGATGATGAAGTCCCGGTTCGCAAAGAACCGCGTCGCCACCATCGGCACCCTGCTCGGCGAGGCCCGGGATCTGGGCGTACGGCTCATCGGCTGCCAGATGACGATTGACGTTTTCGGATACTCCAATGACGACTTCATCGACGGAGTCGAGTTCGGCGGGGCCGCTGCGTTCATGTCCGAGGCCCGCAAGGCGCACGTGACGATGTTCATCTGAGTCATGCTGTCTGTCCACACTGTACGTGCCGAGGGAGACTTCGAATGAACACAGATATCCAGGTCGACGAGGTCGTCGACGCCCGCAACCTGATGTGCCCCATGCCCGTCCTGGCCACCACCAAGGCGATGCGCCGGCTCAGCCCCAACCAGGTGCTCAAGGTCCTCGCCACCGACCGCGGCTCGCTCTCCGACATCCCGGCCTGGGCCGAGGACACCGGCAACGAGCTGCTCTCCGCCGGCACCGAGGGAGACACACTGGTGTTCCTCGTCCGCAAGACCGAGGAGACCTGACCCGCTACTGCCTTCGGCTGTACGCGAGAACGGCCAGTGGGCAGAAGACCACCAGCAGTCCGGCCGACCAGGCGAGCGACAGCGCAACCGAGTCGCCGGCCGGCGCTCCGGTCAGCAGGGCTCGGCTGGCGTCCATCACGTGGGTGACCGGGTTGGCCTGCGCCCAGGCGCGCAGCCAGCCGGGAAGCGTATCGGCCGGCGCGGCGAGGCTGGTCCCGAGCTGCAGCGGCAGGAACGCGAAGAAGCTGAAGGCCAGCACCGCGTTCTCGTCCCTGACGAGGACGGCGAGCAGGACCGTCAACCAGCTCAGGCAGAAGCCGAACCCGATGGCCAGCGCCGCAGCGGCCAGGGCGTGCGGCAGGCCGGCCTGCGCCCGGAAGCCCAGGAGATAGCCGATCCCGAAGAGGATCGCCACGGCGGCCGCGTAACGCACCACGTCGGCGACGAGCGAGCCGAGCAGCGGAGCGGAACGTCCTATCGGGAGGCTGCGGAACCGGTCGAAGACACCCTTCCGCATGTCGATGGTGAGGGCGACCCCGGTGGAGAGCATGCCCGCGAGGCCGGCGCTCATGACCAGGATCCCGGGGAAGAGGTACTGGAGGTAGGCGCCGGTCGACCCGGCCACCGCGCCACCGAAGAGATAGACGAAAAGGACGAGAAAGAGGGCCGGCGTCACCACCCCGTTGATGACCGCGCCCGGGTTGCGTGCCGTCTTGGCCAGGCTCCGCCGGGCGAGGACAAGGCTGTGCCGCAGCAGGCGGAGCCGGCGCAGGTGGCCGTACCGGCCGTCCATTGTGGTTGTCACGCGGCCACCTCGCTGCTGTCCTGGTTGTCCTCGACGCGCCGGCGGGTGCCGGTCAACGCGAGGAACGCCTCGTCAAGGCTTGGCAGGCGCAGCGAGAGCTCGCTGACCGGGATCCCCGCGCCGCGGAACCGCTGCATCATGGCGACCACAGCACCGTCGCCCTCCACCGGCACGACGACCTCGTGCCGGTTGACCCGCTCGGGGCGGCGCCCAGCTACCCCCGCCATGATCGACATAACCGCGTCCACGTCATCGGCGCGGGCCGGCCGTACGGCGATGGCCTGCCCTCCCACGAGGCGTTTCAGCTCAGCGGGTGACCCGTGGGCGATGGTCCGGCCGCCGTCGACCACCGCGACCCGGTCGGCGAGCGCGTCCGCCTCCTCCAGGTACTGCGTGGTCAGCAGGACGGTCGCGCCCTCGGCCGCCAGCCCCCGGATGATGCGCCACAGGTCCTCCCGCCGGCCCGGGTCGAGACCGACGGACGGCTCGTCCAGGAAGACCACGCGCGGGCGGCCGACCAGGCTCGCCGCGAGGTCGAGACGGCGGCGCATCCCGCTCGAGTAGCCGGCCACCGGCCGGCCCGCCGCATCGCCCAGCTCGAACCGGTCGAGCAGCCCGGTCGCGCGCCGGACCGCGTCAGCCTTGGGCAGGTCGAGCAGCCGGCCGATCATCACCAGGTTGCCCAGACCGGTCAGCTCCTCGTCGACCGTGGTGTGCTGGCCGCACAGCGCGATCAGCCGCCGCACCTGCTGCGCCTGCCGCACCACGTCGAGGCCGTGCACCCGCGCCGTTCCGCCGTCCGGCCGAGCGAGGGTCGCGAGGACCCGGATCGCGGTGGTCTTGCCGGCCCCGTTCGGCCCCAGCACCCCGAGCACCGTGCCCGGCTCGGCGCACAGGTCCAGGCCGGCGAGCGCAGTCGTCCGGCCAAACCGCTTGACCAGCCCCTCAGCCTGCAAAGCGTACGTCATAGATCTTCTCACCATCTGGATACTCTTAGCATCCGAGTGCTGAATGTAGCCTATGCTTGGCCGGCGGGGAAGGGCGAGGTCGATGGCCAGGCTCAGCAGAGCACAGCAGCAGGCGCGGACGAGGAACACCGTGCTGGCCGCGGCACGGGAAGAGTTCGCCACGCGGGGTTTCCGGGACACGCGTATCGACGACATCGCCGACCGGGCGGAGCTGACCCGCGGCGCCGTCTACTCCAACTTCCCGAGCAAGCGGGCGCTCTACTTCGCGGTCCTGACCGACCTGGTCGAACGCGCCGAGCCGCCGGCCGACCTTCCCGCTCCGGCCGGCACCCCTGCGCAGGCCCTCGGCGCCCTCGCCCGCGCCTGGATCGGCCGCCTCCCCCTGACCCAGGACGACCACGGCCCGAGCCGGCTACCCACCGGCGCACTCGCCGAGGCGATCACCGACGACCGGACCCGCCTGCCGTTCGCGCAGCTCACCAGCCTCAACGCGATCCTGCTCGCCATAGCCCTGGAAAACCTCGAAACCAGGACCCCACGCCGCCGGCGGGTGAGGACCGCGGAGATCGCACTCACCATGCTGCACGGGGCAGACCAGATGGCCACCGTCGCTCCCGGCTTCGGCGACCCCTTCGACCTGGTACGCGTCTGCGAAGAGCTGGCGCGGCTCGACCTCGACGACGCCTGGCTCCCCACATACCTGCCCTACACCGACCCGGCCCAGCCCGACGACCAGCCGTGGACCCCGCCGGAGGCCGTGGACGTCGTGCGCGGCGGGCCCGCCTGGCTGGGCGCCGACGGCGTGGTGGCAGTCCTCGGCACGCACCGTCTCAGCGCGGTCGAGGAGGCCGTCCGCGCCGCCCGGCCCAGCGACGCGCTCACCGCGGTCGTCGTCACCGCCGACCCCGACGAGGTGATGCCCCTGGCGCAGTGGGCCATCACCGACGTCGTCAGCTGCCTACGCCGCGCCTTCCCCCCGGCCGCCTGGCCCCGCCTGCGCGTCGTGCTCGACCACCGGGGCGCGGTGGCCGCCGCGGCCGGCCTGCCGAAGGTCTCTGACAGGACAGAGACCGGCGTACGCGTCCGCGCCGGCCGCATCATCGCCCGCGCCACAGGCCCAGGCGCCTCGCACGCCGCCGCCACGTACGCCGTCCGCTAACGTCCACGGACGCCGCTTGGCATGGAAACCTGGCCGCGAGCAATGTCCGGCGGACCCGGGTGGCGGCAACGTCCCGGCAGCGGTGCCAGCCGGTGCACGCCCCGTCGACCTCGGCCCCCGACGGCGGGCGGCCAGGTCATGGCTGCATGAGCGTGGACCACGCTCGCCCGCGATGGCGGCGTGTCCGCCGGATTCTGGTCTCCGATGCCGGCGTGCTACTACCCTACGTACGGTGACAGCGATCATCTACGGGATGAGCGAGGACGAGACGTGCCGCGCGTTCGTCATACCCGCCCTTGATGCTTCCGGATGGAACAGCGAGCAGATCCGACCGCAGTTTCGGATCAACGAGGGGCGCCTGACGCCGACACCCAAGCGCCACGCCCAGGCTGATCCCCTGATCGCCGACTATGTCTTGGAGTATGTGCCGGACGTCCCCGTCGCTGTCGTGGAGGCCAAACGTTGGCGCATTGACGCCAACGACGGCGTGGAGCAGGCTCGGCGGTACGCCGCGAAGCTCGGGCTTTCCTTCGCGTACGCCACCAACGGCCGCCAGATCGTGGAGATCGACTACAGCGGCGCCGCCCCGGCCATCCGCGACATCGACCGGTTCCCATCCCCCGACGAGCTGTGGGCCCGTTACGTCGCCGACCTGCAAGCGGACTCCGGCATCGGACGGGAGCTGCTGAAGGCGCCATACGACCACACGCTGCGGAACTCGGACAACACCGCCAAGCGCCCGCGCTACTACCAGCGGGTGGCGGTGGCCCGCACGCTCGCGGCCATCGCGCGTGGCCAGAAGCGCATCCTGCTGGTGCTCGCCACAGGGACGGGAAAAACCATGGTGGCGTTGCAGATCGTCGCCAAGCTGCATCGATCCGGTTGGGTCGAGGGGCGCAAGCCGCGAGTGCTGTACCTGTCGGACCGCTCAATGCTCGTCGATGACCCCAAGGACAGGTACTTCCTGCCGGTTTTCGGCCCGGATGACGTACACAAGATCAGCGGCGAACCTGTCCGAGGTCGCAAGATCTACTTCGCCCTGTACCAGGCGCTGGAGAAGGGCGACGAGGAGGAGCTCTTCCGCCGCTACAAGTCGGACTACTTCGACCTCGTGATCGTCGACGAGTGTCACCGGGGCAGCGCCCGGGACAACTCGCAGTGGCGCCGCGTATTGGAACACTTCGCCCTCGCGACGCAGATCGGCCTGACGGCCACGCCGATCAACAGGAGGGACGCGGACACCGTCGACTACTTCGGCGATCCCGTCTACACCTACTCTCTGGCCGACGGCATCGAGGACGGCTACCTCGCTCCGTACCGGGTGCGACGGGTGCGGCTCAACGTGGACATGGATGGCTACCGGACCGTCCCGGGACAGCTGGACCGGTACGGCAACGAGATCCCGGAAGGAATCTACGGCCCCAAGGACTTCGAGCGGGTCATGGTCATCCTGGAGCGCACCGAGGCGGCCGCCCAGTACGTGATCGACTACCTGCGCTCGACCGCGGAGGACGGCAAGCACGGCAGGACCATCGTGTTCTGCGAGAACAACGACCACGCCGCACGTATGCGAACAGCCTTGTTCAACGCGGCCTCGGAGGAGGTGCGCTCACGTCACAACTACGTCGTACGCATCACCGATGCCGACGGCCCGCATGGTCGGGCCTGGCTGGATGAGTTCCGCAAGGACGAGTCCGACGAGCCGGTGATCGCCGTGACGTCAAAGCTGCTCAACACAGGCATCGACCTGCCGGCCGTACGTAACATCGTGCTGTTTCGCCGCATCGGTTCAATGCCGGAGTTCAAGCAGACCATCGGCCGCGGCACCCGCCTGTGCCCGGAGATCGGCAAGGGTTCTTTCGACATCATCGACTTCGTGGAGGCCACCAGGCTGTTCAACGACCCGGGGTTCGACGGCCCTCCGCTGCGGGTCGTCCGCGACACCGCCGACGAGCAAGGGCATCTGCTGGAAAGCCAGCCCGAAGCGCCCGATGGTGGTGCGGCCGACCCGGAGACTGTGGCCGAGCCGGAGGCTGAGTACACACAAGCAGACAGCGGCACCTTCGAGGCACAGCGACCAGGCGGAGCGGTGGACGACCCGGAGGAGATCGACCGCATCCGGTCCCGCGGCCAGCGCTACGTGGTTAACGGCGTCCAGGTCTACAAGTGGGGCGAGCGGCGCTACCAACTGGACACGGACGGCCGGACGATGAGGCTGGTGACCATCCAGCAGTGGGTCCACGACCGCGTCCTGGAACTGGACCTGGCACCGGACAGGCTGCGCGCCCGCTGGGCCGCCGCCAAGACCAGGCGCGAGCTTATGACCATGCTGCAAAAGGCCGACATAGACGCGGAGGAACTCCCCGCGGAACTCGGCAGCCCGGACGTCGACCCAATCGACCTACTCCTCAACGTGGCCTGGGGCCTCCCCCTGGTTAGCCGCGAGGAACGGCTGCACCGCTTCCTGCACGAGCACCGGGGTTTCCTGAGTTCCTTCCAGCCAAAGGCCCGGCAGGTGCTGGACGAGATGCTGCTGAAGTTCGCCGAGCACGGCTCACCGCAGCTCAAGCCGGAGACTCTCGCGGTTCGTCCGTTCACCGACATGGGCTCAGTGATCGAACTGGCGAACCGGTTCGGTGGGGCGGAGCTACTGCATGCGGCCATCGATGACCTGAGCAGGCGGCTCCTGGAGGCTTCCTAGCGGTTAGCTTTAGTTTCGGCCACACGCGTGTCGCCAGAGTAAAACTATGTTTTAGTATCTCGCCCTGCTAGCCTAGCTTCGTGCTCCGCGACCGTACCGACACCAGGGCGGCACTCTGGCGCATCGCCAGTGGGCAACGGGGCTACTTCACCGCCGCGCAGGCACGCGAAGCGGGCTATTCATACCAAGCCCAGCGACACCACGCACAGCGGGGCAATTGGACACTCGTCGACCGGGGCATCTACCGCTTCCGTGAGTTCGACTCCCTGCCGGGCCAGGCAGACGACCACCTGGTGCGTTGGGCCCTGTGGAGCAGGGGTCGCGCCACCGTATCGCACACCACCGCGTTGTCCGTCCACGACCTCGGCACGGCCAACCCCTCCGAGATCCACCTCACCGTCCCGCCCGGTTTCCGCCAGAAGGACAACGCTGTGATCCTCCACCGCGCCGACCTCGCCGACGAGGAGACTGAAGAGCGAGACGGTTACCGCGTTACCACGCCGGTCCGCGCGATCGTCGAATGCGCCGCCGCACGGGCGGACCAAGATGTGCTGGACTCCGCCGTCGCCGAGGCCCTCAACAGGGGACTGACGACCCGACGGCGCCTCCTCCATGCCGCACAGCGGCTCGGCGCTCGGGCTGAGCTCGGCGTCGAGCGAGCACTACGGGAGGCGCCGTGACCGGGCGTTACGGCAGCGCCAGCGCACTGCGCCGGGCGCTGGAGGCGCGACTGATGCAGGAGGCGACCGATAGCGGCACTGATCTGGCCCGGCGCCGTCGCCTGGTCGTCTTCGACCGTGTCGCCGCCCGCCTCTCCGCAGACCCGACGGCCCGCTGGATCCTCAAGGGCGGGGCCGCCCTGGAGTTCCGCCTGCGCAGCAGGGCCCGCGCCACAAAGGACATGGACCTCGCAGCCTGTCCCAAAAATGATCCGGATCTTAATGGTCATTTGATACGGGACCTCCTCATCGACGCGCTGGGGCGTGACGAGGACGGCGACGGCTTTCTTTTTGGGGTGTCTTCCGCTGTCCCGCTAAGGGCGGACACTGCCGGCCGCGGCGGCTGGCGCTTCTCCATCGAGAGCCGCCTGGCAGGACGAATCTTCGCCACCGTACGCATCGATGTGGTTGCGCGTGGCGAGGAGATCGGTCACACCGAGCGCCTGCCGCTGCCCAACACGCTGGCATTCGCCGGAACGCCGTGCCGAGACATCGAGGCAGTTGACCGTCGCCAGCACTTCGCGGAGAAAATCCACGCCTTGACCCGCGACTACGGGGATCGACCCAACACCCGGGTCAAGGATCTGGTGGACCTGGTGTTGCTGATCGAGAACGGGCTGGCGGCCGACGCTGCTGTGGTCGACGCCGTGCGGCATGTTTTCGTCGTACGGGCGACACACCCGGTCCCGGAGGTACTTCCCGACCCACCGCCAGCATGGACTGACACCTATCCCGAGCTGGCCGAAGGACTGACCGAGACATCGCCGCGGCTCAGTGCCGCAATGGACCTGGTACGAGGCTTCTGGTGCACGGCACGGGCCAGCGGCACTACCCACCCGGAGCAGAAAGACTGAGATGGCCACCACGAAGACCGCCAAGGCTACGACATCACGGGCTCGCCTCTCGTCCATCATCAAGTCAGCCCGCGACACCATGCGCAAAGATGCCGGACTCAACGGCGACCTGGACCGGTTGCCCCAGCTGTCCTGGCTGCTGTTCCTCAAGGCCTTCGACCAGCGTGTCGAGCGGGCCGGGCCGATGCTGGACCCCGACTACCGTCCCGCCATCGAGAAGCCGTACCGGTGGCAGGACTGGGCCACAGACCCCGATTTCAGCGGCGCAGAGCTGAAGACCTTCGTCAACGAAGAGCTCATTCCGTACCTCGCCGGCCTGAAAGGCGACGAGGGCCATGCCGAGGACCCGCGTAACGTTCTGTCCACTATCTTCCGGGACATCACCAATCGGATGCAGTCCGGCACCCTGCTGCGTGACCTGGTGAACCTCGTGGACCAGATCCATTTCGACTCATCCGACGACATCCACACCATGGCGTTCGTTTACGAGTCCATCCTCAAAGAGATGCGCGATGCGGCCGGTGACTCAGGCGAGTTCTACACGCCCCGCCCGGTGAACCGCTTCATGGTGCAGCAGTCATTCGTCAAGCTTGGGGAGTCAATTCTCGATCCGGCCTGCGGCACGGGCGGCTTCCTGGTTCAGGCGTATGAGGAACTCATTCGGCTGGTCGAGACGGACACCCAGCGAAGGCAGCTGCAGGCTAACCTCCGAGGCATCGAGAAGAAGCCCCTGCCGTACCTGCTGGCCAGCATGAACCTGCTCCTACACGGCGTCGACGCACCGCGTCTGGTGCGGGACAATGCGCTACTGCGGATGCGCGACGCGACAGCGGCGGACCGGGTTGACGTGGTGCTGACCAATCCTCCATTCGGCGGCGAGGAGGAGCGATCCGTCGTCGGCAAGTTTCCCAAGGGCTACCAGACCCAGGAGACGTCGTGGCTGTTCCTCCACGCCATACTGGACCAGCTAAAGCGCGGCGGACGTTGTGCCATCGTCCTCCCGAACGGCAGCCTCTTCGCCACTGGCGAGAACAGCATCGGCGCCCGCATCAAGAAGAAGCTGATGAGGGAATGCAATCTGCACACCATCGTGCGCCTGCCCCAGGGCGTCTTTGCACCGTACACACAGATCCCGTCGAACCTGCTTTTCTTCGAAAAAGGCGAGCCGACGGAGGAGGTCTGGTTCTACGAGATCTCCTTGCCGGACGGCCGCCGCGGCTACACGAAGACCAAGCCAATGCGGGTCGAGGAGTTCGAGCCGTGCGTGCAGTGGTGGGGCGGCGAGAAGCGTGGTAGCCGCGAAGAAGGACCCAACGCTTGGAAGGTCTCCGCAGCTGACATTGAGAAATCCGGCTACAACCTCGACGTCGCAAACCCGCACGTGGGTGATGACCTGGCACACCACACACCCCAGGAACTTGCCGACGAACTCATCAAGACCGAGCGTGAGATTTTGAACCTCCTGGAGGAGCTGCGTGAAGGGCTGGGGGCCGTGGCATGAAGCTCATCGAGTACCGCGTAAGCGAGATTATGACGCTGGCTCGCAGACCAGTCGATGTCGCCCCCGACGGCACCTACCATGAGATCGGCCTCCGTTCGTTCGGCAACGGCGTCTTCCATAAGCCGCCAGTGTCCGGCGAAGAACTAGGCCTCAAGAGGGTGTTCCACATCGAACCAGGCGACCTCGTGTTCAGCAATGTATTCGCCTGGGAAGGGGCTGTTGCCCTAGCCTCAGAAGAGGAAGCGGGAAGAATCGGATCACACCGGTTCATGACTTACCGGGTAAACACGGAAATCACAGATCGGAGGTACCTTCTTTACTACTTCTACGGGGGCCCTGGCCTTGAAGTTGTCCGTGACGCATCCCCCGGTTCGGCAGGCCGTAACAGGACGCTCGGCATCTCAACCTTCGAGCGCCAGCGGGTCCGGCTACCAACTGTCGATGAACAGCGCCGTATCGCTGACAAGCTCGACAGTTCCCTTGGGTGCTTGAGCGCGGTGGAAAGCTTACGCACGCGAGTGTTGGATCTTCAGAGCAACTTGCGGGAGTCGTTGATTCATCACGCTATAAGCGAACATACGTCACTGGCGCGGGTTAGCGACATACTCACCTTTACACGCACCGAGGTCGAGATCAAGCCCGATGAGCTGTACAAGGCCATCGGCATGCGCTCCTTCGGAAAAGGCATGATCCGTTATGCGCCGACTCGTGGTGACGAGCTCAGCAAGCTGCGGTACTTCAGCTTTCCTCAGAACGCCCTAGCCCTGAGCAATATCAAGGCATGGGAAGGAGCAATTAGTGTTACGAGCGAAGCGGAAGCAGGATATGTGGCCTCGAACCGCTTCCTCTTCTATGTGCCTATTGACGATCGAGCGAACGTGAGTTATCTGCGTCACTACTTCTTGAGCCGCCCGGGGCTCGCTCAGGTTTGCGCAAAATCGCCGGGCGGTGCTGATAGGAACCGTACCCTCGGGATCAGAGGGTTTGAGGCGATAGGACTTCCTCTTCCGCCGCGCCGCGTGCAGGACCGGGTCGCATCCACGCTCGACAGGCTTAGCGCCCGGATCCAGGCCGCATACGAAAAGCGGAGCCTATCCGCCCTCCGCCCAGCTCTTCTCGATGCCGCCTTCTCTGGTCGGCTATAGCGGCCCTCAACCGTGGTCTACCCTGCGCCACTCGCGGTCCGTCACGACCACGTGGTCCAAGAACTTAAGGCCGACCGCCTCCGCTCCCGCCGCCAAGCGGGCGGTGCCGAGGCGGTCGGGCTCGCTCGGCTCTACTCGGCCGGTGGGGTGGTTGTGAGCTACCCCGAACGCCGTACCACCGGCGGCCAGCACCAAGGCCAGGACGTCTCGGACCGGCAGTAGGGAGTGGTCGGCCGCGCCTTCGGTGAGCGTCGCGGCACGCAGCACCGTGCCAGCGCTGTCGCAGACGACTACCACGACCCGCTCGTGTCGCAGGCCGGTCAGCAGAGGCGCCGCGACCGCAGCGAGTTCTGCGGATCCGCGGATCCGCTGGCGGTTCTCACGCTCGACGAATGCCGCCCGTCGACCGAGCTGGAACGCCGCGGCCACCCGAGCCGCCTTCGCGGGACCGATGCCCGGCAAGCCAGCCGCCAACTCGTGTGCACCCGCCCGGGACAGCTCGTACAGGCTGCCGTGCCGGGCGATGAGTTGTCCAGCTAACTCAACGGCGTCGCAGCCCTCCGCTCCGGACCCCAAGAGCAGGGCCAGCAGCTCACGGTCGGAGAGCGCCTCCGCGCCCCGGCTCAGAAGTCGTTCTCGTGGCCGGTCGGCAACCGGCAGATCGGCAATGCGCATCGAGGGCTCCTCAGTCCGCCGAAGTCGCGGTCGACCGGTTCATCGCTCAGCCGGTCATCGTCGAAATCCAGACCGCGACTACCTCGGCCAGATCATGGCCGGCGGCACGCATGACGAGCGCAAAAGCCGCGGTGAGGCACTCATCGTCGAGGTCCAACTCAACGAGCAGGGCGTCATCCCCCCGTGTTTCAAACCCCTCCCGCGACACGACAGTGCCCCCGTCCGACCAAGACGAGAGCACTCAGGAAAAGGAAAACCACCGGTTTGCACCATAGTGCGTTCGGTGGAGCCGAGGGGACTCGAACCCCTGACCCCCACACTGCCAGTGTGGTGCGCTACCAGCTGCGCCACGGCCCCCTTGTGCCCCAACCCTGCGGGCACTCGCGCAATAGTACACACCCCACCCCCACCCGGGGACCCGGGGCGGCTAGTTCATCAGCGGGTCGGGCGGGTAGTGCGCGACGGCCGCCAGCATGCCGCCCTGCCGCCGCAGCACCATCGGCCACAGGTCGTCGGGGCGGGACACGAACGCGTCCCCCGGCAGGGCGTCGAAGACGAACCACGAACCCGTCTTGATCTCGCCCTCGAGCTGCCCGGGCGACCATCCGGCGTAGCCGGCGAAGACGCGAACCCCCTCGACCGCCGCACGTAAGTGCTCCGGGTCGCCGGCGAGGTCGACGGTCCCGATCACTCCCGCGACCCGGTGGAACCCGCGCCGGGGTGTGACGCCGGGGCGGGTACGGGCCAGGCAGATCGCGGACTCCGGCTGCACCGGCCCGCCCTCGAAGATGACCGCCGGGTCCCGCGCGAGAGTGCCCCAGGTGCCGAGCACGTCCGAGACGGCGACCTCGGTGGCCCGGTTGAGCACCACGCCGAGCGCGCCGCCGGCCTCGTGCGCGACGAGCAGGACGACCGTGCGCTCGAAGTTGGGGTCGCGCAGGCTGGGAGTCGCG
>DASSUC010000205.1:0-2916 GCA_035707405.1 Micromonosporaceae bacterium
CGGCGCGGAACTCGGCCGTGGTCATCGGCTCCCCGAGCTCGCTGTTGGTGCGTGGGTTCGTCACTGGCCCCTCCTCGTCGTCCCCGCGGCATATGACCTAGACGCGGCCGGCCCGGCCCAGGTTCCCGGGAGAGCCGCCGGTCCCAGGCCGCGGCGCGACCCTGACCTCCCCCACCACCCGGCGCGGTGCATGTTCACAGGCTATCCGACGTGCCGCAGAGATCCCCCGTCCTTGCTGGCCATGGTCAGACCGTCAGCCGGGTCGGACCGCCGCCCAGACGGCGTACGGGCTGCCGCCGGACGTTTGCCCGGTGGCAGCCCGTAGGCGGTCTGTTCTTGCCGCGGCGGCTCAGAACGCGTAGGGGCCGAAACGTCCCCAGGCGACGATGACCGCAAGGACCATGAGTACGGCGGGCACCACGGCCTCTTTCATCTCGTTGCGGCGGATGTGCACGATGGTCCCGCCGAGCATGGTGATCGCCAGCCCGGTCGCCGCGAGCGGGGTGAGGACCGGCGCGATGCCGGTGGCCGCGGGCAGGATGAGCCCGAGCCCGCCGAGCAGCTCGGCGAGGCCGATGAGCCTGATCTGCATGTCGGTGAAGTCCTCGGCGTACTTCAGGCCCCGCTTCAGCGACATCTCGCGCCCGCCGATGACCTTCCCTCCGCCTACGGCGAGGAAAACCAACGCCAGCAACACCTGCAGAACCCAGAGAAAGATGTTCATGCCGCTCCTGTCATGGTCAACCGAATCCGTTCGGACGGTACGAGCAAACCGCTGGTTGGTCAACGACCTCGTCCGGAGAGCCCGAACCTGGCTGTGTGCCGCGGAAGACCCCGCACGTGCGGGATGGCGGCCCTGGGAGCGGCGAGTTGCCCATCCTCGTCGATAGACTCCCAGATCAGGAAGTGTCGTCCCCGCACGCGCGGGGGTGGTCCGACCACCCGGGGATATCCGGTGTCTGCCCTCGATGCCTCGGGGGTAGACTCCGGGCATGACCCGGGGCTTCCTGCTCCTTAGCGAGCCGTGCTGACGCGATCACGCGACGGCACGGCAACCCCTGCGCCAGGCGCGCAAGGGGTTTTTTCTTGCCCTGGAAGTACGGACCCCGAGTGAGGACACGATGACTCAGATCGAAGACATCCCCCCCTTCCGCTACACAGCGACCATGGCCAACGAGATCGAGGCGCGCTGGCAGGACTACTGGGAGGAGGGCACCTTCCACGCTCCCAACCCGGCCGGAGACCTGGCCGACCCCGACCATCCCCGGTTCGGCGCGGAGAAGCTGTTCGTGCTGGACATGTTCCCGTACCCGTCCGGGGCCGGGCTGCACGTCGGGCACCCGCTGGGCTACATCGGCACGGACTGTTTCGGCCGGTTCCAGCGGATGGTCGGGCGCAACGTGCTGCACGCGATGGGCTTTGACGCGTTCGGGCTGCCGGCCGAGCAGTACGCCGTCCAGACCGGCCAGCACCCGCGCAAGACCACCGAGGAGAACGTCGAGCGCTACCGTGCTCAGCTGCGCCGGCTGGGGCTGGCCTACGACGCCCGGCGTTCGGTGGCCACCGCGGACGTCCGGTACTACCGCTGGACCCAGTGGATCTTCCTGCAGATCTTCAACTCCTGGTACGACCCGGCGGCCGGCAAGGCCCGCCCGATCGCCGAGCTGGTCGACGAGTACGCCTCCGGCGCCCGCCCCACCCCGGACGGCCGGCCCTGGGCGCAGCTGTCCGAGGTGGAACGTCGCCAGATCGTCGACGACCACCGGCTGGCCTACGTCAGCGAGGCGCCGGTCAACTGGTGCCCGGGCCTGGGCACCGTCCTGGCCAACGAGGAGGTCACCGCCGAGGGACGGTCGGAGCGCGGCAACTTCCCGGTCTTCCGGCGCAGCCTGCGCCAGTGGATGATGCGGATCACCGCGTACGCCGACCGGCTGCTGGCGGACCTGGACACGCTGGACTGGCCGGAGCAGGTCAGGCTGATGCAGCGCAACTGGATCGGCCGGTCCACCGGCGCGCACATCGACTTCCCGGCAGGCGGCGCAAAGATCCGCGTCTTCACCACCCGGCCCGACACGGTCTTCGGCGCTACCTACATGGTCGTGGCGCCCGAGCACGAGATCGTCGACGCGCTGGTCGCCGACGCGTGGCCGGAGGGGACCAGGCCGGCGTGGACCGGCGGGCACGCCACCCCGCGCGCGGCGGTCGACGCGTACCGCGCCTTCGCGGCGGCCAAGACGGAGGTGGAGCGGCAGGCCGACGCCCGGGAGAAGACCGGCGTGTTCACCGGCGGCTACGCGACCAACCCCGCAAACGGCGCGCAGATCCCGATCTTCATCGCGGACTACGTCCTGCTGGGCTACGGCACCGGCGCGATCATGGCGGTGCCCGGCCAGGACCAGCGGGACTGGGACTTCGCCGAGGCATTCGACCTGCCGATCGTGCGTACTGTGCAGCCGCCGGCCGGCTTCGACGGCGAGGCGTACGTCGGCGAGGGGCCGGCCATCAACAGCGGGCTGCTGGACGGGCTGGGCGTGGCCGAGGCGAAGTCCCGGATCACGCGGTGGCTGGAGGAGCACGGCCACGGCGCGGGCGCGACGACCTACCGGCTGCGGGACTGGCTGTTCAGCCGGCAGCGCTACTGGGGCGAGCCGTTCCCGATCGTGTACGACGAGACCGGCCTGCCGGTCGCCGTACCCGAGGAGATGCTGCCGGTCGAGCTGCCTGAGGTGACCGACTTCTCGCCCAAGACGTTCGACCCGGACGACGCCGCGTCCGACCCGGAGACGCCGCTGTCGCGCAACGCCGGGTGGGTCGAGGTGGAGCTGGACCTGGGCGACGGCCCGCGCCGCTACCGCCGGGAGACCAACGTGATGCCGCAGTGGGCCGGCTCCTGCTGGTACGAGCTGCGCTACCTGG
>DASSUC010000206.1:0-14354 GCA_035707405.1 Micromonosporaceae bacterium
CCGCACCTCTCCAGCTCCGCCAAGCCCTGCGCACCATCGACCGACATATCGACGACTACCTTGACCTGGCCGGAGTCTGCCCAGCTTGAGACGTTCCTTGCTCAAGATTGGAGAAGCCCATCACAAAGCGAAGCTAGCCGCCGTCGCCGTCGGGTATGTCCGCCAGCGCCAGGCGCTACCGAGCCCGCTAGCAGTGCAGGACGTCCGCCTTGCGGCCGAAGACCTCGACGTCGCCGTCGCGGAACGTACCGGCGGCCACGTTGACGGCTACCAAGTCCGCTTCATGCTGCAACGCGAGCCGGCCACCTGGCTCGGCATCCCCGGCCGGCCTTCGTCGGCAAACTGGGAATGGGACCTGTCCCGAGCCTCGCTGCGCCCGTACGTCGTCGCGACCGGCATCGAGTACCTCACGGCCTTGGAGCAGTTGGTCGGGCTTCCGGCCACAGCACAGGCCGTGGCCACGCCGTTCGACCCACTGGCCCTGGCGAGAGCGCTCGACCACCTTGACGTCGTCTGGCTCGCGATCACCAAGAACCGGTTGCTACGTCGGCGCAGCAGTGCCGCCATCGCCTCGCTTGCGGTTCCCGCCAACAGCGGCGAGGAGTTCGAGGCACGCTGCAGCGCCCTGGCCGACATCCTGTCCACGATCGACGTCCGCTCGGAGGACACGACGGGTGTGCTCAGCAAACTCAAAGGCGAACTGGCAGGCCGCATCACCGACCCCGGCGAGAACGCCCGCGCCACCTCCGCCGTGGATCAACTCCGCGACATCGTGGCCATGCGAGCGGGTCAGCAACACTCTGGCGCTGCCCCCAATGCCATTCGGGCGGCAGCTCGGCTTGGTGTCCGCCTCACCGGCGACTGGGAGCAGTCGTGGACACAAGTCAGCCGCATCGCCGGGCATGCTGTCTACACGATTAGCGACGCTCTCAGCACGCAGTTGCCGTGACGAGTGCGGCGAAGGATGTCACGTCGGATCTGAGCGAGTCTTTCATCAGATTGGTCCGGTCATTCGGCAATCTGGCTGAGGGCGAGACAGATAGCCGCCACCGGACAAGCTCAACATCGCAAGGAACTGTGCGCTTCACCTTGCCGCACCAGGTGGCGTTGACGACTTGGCCACAGCCCGCGGTGAGCCGTGGGACACAGTCAGGGGATTCCTGCTCTGCCGATGACCCCTACCAACACCGCACCGCTGGAACCCTATCGATGACCTGACCAGCCGCGAGGCGATCATGGTTGCCGGGTACGGCGGAACCGACCGGGGCTTGTTGGCAACCGAGACACCATCGCCGGCGACCTAACCGCTCAAGGTTCAGGCGACGCTAGCCACAGGATTTGGGACGCCAGGCGGTCGACATCGTCGGTGTATCGGGCACTGTCGTTTTCATCGGCCGGTGCCACGTGGGGCAGACCAGCGCGGATGGCAGCGGCGAACGTTTCTGTGGGGAACCACGGCGGCAGCTCCTCGATCTGGACGGTGACGCCGGTGATCCTGCCGATTGCCGCGATGTCGTGGTGCTCGATCCATTGCGCCATGCCAAGGAGCGCCACGGGCAGCAGCTGAGGGTTGTGGCCGATCGCAGCAATCAGAGTCGCCTGAACCGTCTCGTCGCCGGTCACTGACGCGGTCCAGCCAAGCAACTTCCGGACGTGCGGCCGGTTGTGGATCCACACGGCGGCGTCCTGCCAGGTTTGTTCCGCCAGCAGTGCAGCCGCGGCAGTTGCTGCTTCGGTTTCCAACTCGGCCCGTCCCGCGGTCCTGGCGGTAAACATAAGTCCGCGCAGCAGGGTGACGGCGGCAGCAAGAGGTTGCTGCCCCGCCGCACGGGCAATCAGCTCGCGGAAGGTAGCGTCGTCGGCGTTGCGGGCGATCTTCGCCGCGAGTCGGGCCGTGGCATCCAAGCCAGTCGTTGCCAGCGATGGGATGTCCGGCACGGCCGCGACCGTGGCGGTGGCGTCGATGAGGCGCCGGCACAGGTCTGGATCGTAGGGCCGGTGGGCGACGCGGGCCCAGGGCCGGGCGGACTCCAGAAGCTCATGGTGCTCCCGGGCGGCTCGCTGCTGGTCGGTCTCGGCCGGCTCGGGTGCCAGCGCAGTGGGCTGCGGTGGCTCGGGCGCGTCTTCGCCCCGCCAACGTGCGGTGAGCGCGTTCGATGCCCGCAATAGCTCAGCCAGGGAATCGGGCCACATGTCGTCATCATCGGCGGGCGGACGGCCGGGCCATCGCCCGGCAACCGCGACCAGATCCCGGACTGCCTCCTCCACCCAGTCACACCACCGGACGAGGCGCTGATCCGCGGCGCTGACCGCGTGCAACTCCCCGACCACCTGCGCGGCGATCGGCTCCAGGGTCGCCACCGCTTCACCCAACGCGGCCTCCAAGGCGATTCGATGCGGTTCCGTCTCGTGACGGGCCGGTTCGACGCGCAGCCGCTCGCCGTTCGCGTCGAACACGGGCATCGACCAGTAGACCTGCTCTCGCAACGCCTGCCAGGACAACGCAGCCGACTGTGGCAGACGTCGCTGAAGCCGACCGGTCTCGATCAACAGACCGACCAGGCGTGCGACCGACAAGACGGTGGTGGCAGCGGCCGTCGCTCGTCCGATCCGATGGTGGTCGAATGACTCTGCGACGACCTCCGCGGCCTCGGCGTCGCTGAGCGGCCAGGACTTCCCCAGTTCGAGATACTCGGCAAGCTGAGCGTTCTTCCACTCGCGCAGCAGCTCGGCCGTGAAGTGCTCCGGCGTCGCGTCGATCTCAAACGCGTGCTCCTCGCACAGCGGGAGCAGGTTATCGGCGCTTCTGTTGTCCTCCTCGCTCATCTGCGGATCCCAGCGGGGACCACCCTCGCTGCGCGCGTGTATATGGGCAACCCGGCTGTTGAGGATCCACTCGCCTGTGTCGTTGTTGAGCCGATAGAGCGGCTTGGTACACGATGGCTCGGCACACCGGAACGCGGTGCCATAGACCTGCTTGATCGTCGCAGGCGTCGGCGGCCGATGCTCGATCAGCCGGCGTCGTGCCGGATCTTCGTCCGCCACGGCTGTCAGTTGTCCCGTGGATCGTGCACGAAGGCCAGAAAGCGGGTGGCGAAGTCAGTGGTGACCGGCTGCCAGGCCCCCTGTGCGGTCATCACGCCGCTCAGCGCGCCGTTGACGAGGCCACCGCTGGTCAGCGCGGCGTAGAACCGCTCGACCATCTGTGGCCCCTTCTCGCCCAGCTCGGGCATCGCCGCACTGATCAATGCCGTGCGGCTCGACGACATGCTGAACTCGGGTCGCTGCAGCTGTGGTCGGGCGTCGAACCATCCCGGCGGGTTGTTGAGCAGGGTCAGCATCCGCATGTGGGTCGGCGTGAGGCCGTCGATCAAGGTGAAGTACAGCTGTTGAATGTCCGAATCAGGCGCCGTCGGCAGGGCCGAATTGAGCACGGCATTACGCAGCACCTCGATCTTCTCCCGCTGTGAGGTGCGGTCGACGATCCTGGTGGCGGTCACGACCGCGTCGACGAACGTTTCGTTATCGGCCAGAGCCTCAGGGTCGAACCCAACGAAGCGGTCCTGGAGTTCGTCCACGGCCTCCGCGAGTTCGGTGAACCACTGTTCGCGGCGCTTGTTCAGCGTGTGGTTGAGGGCCACGGTCAACGCCACCGCGATGGTGCCGCCGAAGACCGGCACCATGTTGACCATCATCTCGGCGCCAGTCTGCGCGAGCTGTCGTCCCTTTGAATGTGAGGGCGGCCTTGTCTCCACGCCGTACATCCTCCTCCACGACAGTTATGAGCCGGCGGCGACAAGCCGCTGACGATCCACCGTCAGACCGCAGACGACCCGTCCCACGTTGGGAGCGAGGAGGCAAGGATGTCCACCCCGAGGCCACCGCCCGCACCGGCAGGTCGGCGAGGGCGCGCCTACAGCGACGCCCGCCCTCGCCAGCGCTATCGACGTCCACCTCCGATCGCCCTCGACGTCAGCCTGCGGATCCTGAGCTGCCTCTCCCGTGCGACAGGTAGCAGCAGATCGAGGGCGGTCGTTACGGCCAGGGTGTTGTATGCCGTAACCTCGTCTCCAGCCGTGGTCTATCCTCGCGAACCCCTGTCCCGCGCGGGCAGTCTTTCGGCCACACCGAACAACGGCCGATCCCGACAACAGCCGGACAAAGGCAGAAGGCGAATACACTGGGACGCCTTATCTACTTCGCCGATGGCAGAACAACTCGATATTCGATCATGACATCGCCGCGTTTGTGCTGGTCACGTATTGTCGCGGATGCTTCGCGTGGCCTGCCGGGGGCACCTTCCAAGTCAGCGAAAGTGGCCTCTACACAAGAACAACCAGGCTCACGCCAGACCGGCCCGGCGCGACTCATAGAGATCGACAAGGAACTCGTCAAGCTCATCGTCCGACTCAAACAGGTGGGGCCGGGCCAGCTCGTCAACGGAGACGATCGGCCGAACGCCCTGCCGACGCGCCAGTTCCTCGGCCGGCACATGTCCAGGCGCCGGCCGCCACTCGGGCACCCGCTCCGCGCTGCTCGATACCACGACCCGCCCCCAATCTCCGACCGGCTCGATTGTCGCACTCCTTAACGCCCGCAGGCGGCCTCACCTCATCCAGGTAGAACCGTGACCCCCGCTCAAGATCGTCCAGCCGTCGGCCACTCCCCTCTAATCCGGCCAGACCCGACCCCACTCTGGCGAGTGGATGCCGCCCTCGTCGGGGGAGGGACGCATGATGGTGGCTGTGCAGCCAGATGGACTGGCCGGGTTCGATGTGACCGGGGACGAGTTCGACGCCATGCTGGCGGAGGGCGAGCCCGTCGAGGTGACGGACCCATTCGATCCCGTCCGCGCGGCTTCGCCTTGAGCTGGTCAGCGGAGCAGACGTGGACAAGATGACTGAAGCGGGATGACCTGGCCGGTGACGAGGTCGAGAGCCGTACGCCTACGCGACTTGAGGTCATGATCTCGGCCCGGTTCAGCCGCGAGGAGGCCGCCGCTCTGCGGGCAGCCGCCGAACGCGCCGGTATGAACGTGTTGTCCGCGTTACCTTCGCCAGACCGCACTCGCCGCCTCCGCAACCAACGTCGTCGACCTCGACCGCGTCCGTCAAGACGTGGCCCGCGAACAGGAGTTGACCTCCGACGCTCTGCGCCCTCGCCTGAACCGCCTACAGCGATCGCACCCGGCGATGTCAAGATCCGGACTATCCACGCTGAGCGTCCGGATCGGCGGCCTTGTGCGTGGTCGTCGCCGCCCCGCTGCTTGGGAGCGTTGCGTTCTCGGGCGTCGCGGTCTCCGCGTCGCCGGGTCGGGGTGCCGTTTTCTCGTCCGTCCCCCGGGTTCCTCCGACGTTCGCGGGCGTTTCGGCATCAGTCGCGCCAGCGCGTGTCGTGCGGGTGGCGGAAGTCAACGCCCAGGCCACGAGGGCCAGGCCCATGCACATCGCCTCAAGGCTCAGCACGAATGCGGGGTACTCCAGCCACGCTGGCAACCCACGGGCCGGCGGGCCCGTCGACGCGGGACTCGACTGTGGCGGTTCCGGCGGCCCGGGGGAGAGCGCTGTCAGCACCAGCACCTCGGCGACGCACAGCAGGAGGATGATCACTATGGCCGCAGCCCGCCCTACCGGATGACGCCGGTACACCTGAAACTGCCGCGCCTCGAACCCGATCGCAATCAGCAGCAACGGGATCACGGCACTCATCTGCGCGAAGTACTCATCGTTGACTACCCGGGCGCCCGTCGTGGGGTCGGCGCCGAGGGTGTACCAGTACACGGTCTCGCCTAGATATGCGAACAGTGTCCCGACCACCAGCGGCAGCACATAGCGGAAACCGCTATGTGTCTGACCGGGTTCTGGAGCGGCGCGACGCCACAGCGCAGGCCACCGTCGTGGCCACCGGGGCAGCCACCGGGCTCCGGCCACAGCGGCACCGATGACGGCCAGGGTGGCGGCGTACGGAACGGCCAGCGTAAGTCCCGCGGCCACCGACGGTGCCATCTGTACCGCGGCAACGTCTACCCCGAGATGCGCGATCGCCCCGCCGGTGAACCATAACGGCCGGAACGTGCTTGGCCCGTCACCACCGTGTCCCCACATCGCCAGCAGGAACGCTGCCACCAGCAGCCCAATATCGACCAGCAGCAGCACGCCGGGTGGAACTACCCATTCGCGGCGCGCGAGGTAGAAGAACGGCTCCAACAGCTCCTCGCTGAACGCGAGTGGCACGAAAATGACCGCGATCGACGCGGTCAGCGCCGCGACCCGGATCGGCGCCGGCTTCATTCGTAGCTCCGGCAAGGCGGCGAGGCGGGTCCGGGAGACTCGTAGGGCGCAGCACGTCCGGACGGCATCCTGCAGACGCTACTACGATCTGTGCGGCCGACGCGGGAGCAGGATGCGAATGTGCCAACCCATCCGATTGCAGTTAGGAACGAGTACAGGTGCGTCTATTCACGGCGGGCGCCGGTCATAGGTCACGGCGCTGGAAGGCCGTCGCCGTGAGCCCGAGCACGACGGCGATCCAGAGGCAGGTCCAGACAAGGTAGGCGGCGGTGAGCGGGGCCATGCTCAACAGCGGGGACTCCTCAATCCCGGAGCCGATCTGCAGGAGCAACGCCGGGTCCTGGAACGAGTTCATGGCCCCGCGCCACAGGCCGTCGGTCGGTAGCAGCATCCGGGAGACGGTTCCCACCCGCGCCATGCCGTCGTTGTCGAGGGCTTCGCCGACCGAGCCAACCACGCCGGCGATCCAGGTGGCGCCGAAGAGGCCGACGGCGGCGATGCCCGACGCCATCGGGGAGATCGCGGTGGACAGCAGCAGGCCCAACGTGAGCAGCGCCGTCGTCTGCGCGGCGAGCAGCAGCAGGCCGGCCACCGGCTGCGGTGGCCAGTAGTCCACTGTGGCTCGGACGATGAGGAGCTGGGCGAGTCCCGCCACGGCCACGAAGCCCGTGCCGAACGCGACGAGCCCCAGCCACTTGCCCACCAGCACCGCCGCGCGGCGGACCGGTCGCGCCAGGATCGCCAGCGAGACCCCCGACTCCATCTCGCCGGCCAGGGTGGGGCCGGCGAGGAACGCCGTACCGAGCGCGGCGATCAGGCTCAGGCCGAACATCACCAGGTTGAGCACGGTGGAGCCGGCCACCTTGGTCTCTCCGGAGGTGAGCCCGCCGAACTCCGCGTTGAGCCGGGAGAACCCCCAGGCGCTGAGCGCGAGCAGTAAGACGGTCAGCACGGCGAGCGAGCGCAGCACCCGCCGGCGCGCGGCCTCCCGCAGGGTGAGGGCAGCGATGGTGAGGACGGTACGGATAATCATCGGCGCTCCTCACCAGGCCCGGTACGGAGGATGTCCAGCAGCCGCTCCTCCAGGCTGATCCGCGCGGGCTTGACCGCGTGGACACGTACGCCCAAGCCGACCAGGTCGGCCACGAGGTCCGGCACGGTGGTGTGGTCGTCCTCGGCGGGCAGCGTGACGGTGAACGCGTCTCCACTCTGTGCGAGCGGCCCGGCGGCGGCCAGCCGGGCCTGCGCCTGCGCGGTCACCCCGTCAAGGCGCAGCCGCAGCTCCCGCCGGCCGAGCAGCTCCGGAAGGGTGCCGGCGGCCGTGACCCGACCCTTGTCGAGGATGACGACCCGGTCGCAGACCCGCTCGACCTCGCCGATGAGGTGGGAGTTGAGGTCCGACCAGACCGCGGCGAACCCGGGGCCGGCGTTCAGCCGGAACTGGCTGCCGTCGAGACCCGGCGGTGGCGGTGGGAGGGGCTCGCCGGTCGCTGCGGCGACCCGCGCCGCCTTCTCCACCGAGAAGGTGAACACCACGCTCACCTGGTCGCCGACCCGGTACGCCGGTTCTCCCACCACGCCGCGAGGCAGCTTGCCCACCTGCGGGACGGACAGGCCGGTGGCCCTCGCCGCCGCGTCGGCGTCGGCGACATCCCGTACCTCGACCTCGTCGGTCACCTCGAGCTGCCCATAGGCGGACAGGTCGGGCAGTGCGACCAGATCGGCCCGGCTGACCAGGACCGGGGCGACCCGCTCGGTACGGAAGATCTGCAGCCAGTCGGTGGCGGCCGCGGCGGTGGCTCCGGTCAGCAGGGCGACGGCGGCGACAGCGGCGACCACCGGGCTGCGCAGCGCCGTACGCCATCGTGGCCCCCGGGCGGGCGCGACCGCCCGGCGGGGCTCATCGGCGGTGACCGCGCGGGAGAGACGGCGCCACCCGGCGTCGACGTCCACAGTGGGCTCGACGTCCAGGGCCGCGGCGGTCACTGCCGCGTCCTCCTGGGCGGCGGCCAGCCCGGCCAGGCACACCGGGCAGTCCGCCACGTGCTGGCGGTCGGCGTCGGCGACGCCGGCCGGCTCGTCCAGGAACCGGCGCAACGTGCCGTCAGTCGGATGACGCATGACGGTTCAACTCCTCGCGTAATGCGGACTCGGCACGGCGCACGGTGGTGCCCACGCTGCCGGCGGAGAGGCTGAGAGCGGCGGCGACCTCGGCATAGCTGAGGCCGCTGTGCCGCAGGACGAGGGCCACCGCCTGCCGGCGGGGGAGCCGCGCCAACGCCGCCCGCACGCGTCGGTGCTCGTCCAGAGCGACGACCACGTCGGCCACGTCGGGACTGACGGCATGTCCGGCAGCGGCGGCCTCTTCGCGCGTGGCGCGGCGGCGGGCGGAGCGGATGTGGTTCAGCGCGGTGTGCGCCGCGGCGACGGACAGCCAGCCCAACGCCTCCCCGGCCGGGACCGACGAGCGCCCGAACGTCAGGAACACCTCCTGAGCCACGTCCTCGGCCTCGTCGCCGGAGCCGAGCACCCGGGCGGCGACCGCGACGACCCGTGGGGTAGGCGGCACGGAAGACCTGTTCGAGGTCGCCTCGTACGGCCCCTCGTCCTGCGGGAGTCGACACGGCCACGCCGCCCTTCCGCTCAGCTCGCCCGGCCGCCCGTGCATGGCCGGCAGGCCACAGCACCGCCGGGACCACGGCGGTCGGCGCGGTGCCACTGCGTCCTACGGGCTCCCTGTCTCGCCTCACATCTTCATAGGCACCGCCGCCGCCCGGAATGTGACACCGGCGCCACAGCCGCGCTGCATCCCGGTGGGACAGGCCCGATACCGTGACGGGATGAACGCGACGCCGACGAGCAATCACCCCGCACCCGCTGACGATGAGCCCGAAAGCGACTCCACAACGGTGCCGGCGTTGCCGGAGGCGACCGTCGCCGGGGACTGGACAGTCCTGGCCGCCGTTACCGCAGCGGTTGCGAGCGTGCTTGCCTGGCGCAGGTGGAGACGACGGACCTAGCCGGCGGGCCGTGCCGAGCGCAGAGGCGGTCGGGCAATGAGCACGCACCCGCCCCGGGCCGGAGCCGTCACCCGCCGCCGGAGTAGCTCGGGTGGCGGGCAGTGGCCTGGCCGATGCCGACCTTGTCGCCGGGCAGTGCGACATCGGCGACAACCGGCAGGTGGTCGGAGGCGCTCACGGCCAACGGCGAGGTGACCACGGCGATGGTGCGGGCGACCACATCCGCTGACTGCATGACGTAGTCGATACGCCGGTTGGGATCCACGCTGGGGAAGGTGTAGCCGGAGCCCAGTCCGGCCGCCTCCCACGCGTCCACGAGGTCCTCGACAAGGGCACGGATCTCCGGCGCTGCGGGGGTGGCGTTGAGGTCGCCGAGGAGAATGACCGAGTCGTACGGCGTACCGATCAGCTGCTTGATCGCCTGTGCCTGGACGAGCCGCTCTGCGGCGTCGTTGTGTTGCAGGTGGGTGTTGTAGACGAGCACGGGGACGCCACGCACGTTGATCCGGGCCCGCAGCAGGCCCCGCTGCTCGTGGTTGCCGAACCGGGGCAGGTAGGTGTTGTCCCAGTCGAGGATCGGGGCGTTGGACAGGATCGCCGTCCCGTACTGCCGGCGTGGCTGGCCTGGCAGGAACGGGTCGAGGTCGAGGTTGGCGCCGTACACCAGGTGCATGTTGAGCTCGCGGGCCAGCCACCTGGCCTGGTCGACGAAGCTGCTGCGGGCGTCGAAATGCCGGTCGACCTCTTGCAGGCCGACCACGTCCAGGTCCGCGTCGCGCACGACGCGGGCGATCCGGTGCAGGTCAACGCGGTTGTCGGTGCCGCCGCCGTGGTGGATGTTGAAGGTCATGACACGAAGCGGCCGGTCCGGTGCCTGCGGCTCGGCCGCCGCGGGGGCGGGGGCTGCCACCGCCGGCGCTACCTGCACGGTGACCAGGGCCGATGCGGCCAGGGCAACGGTGACGAACGGGGCGAGTAGCCGGGAAACAGGCATGCTGATGAGCGTGCCAGGCTGAGCTGACCCGGCGGTAGGCGACACGCGGAGGTGGTGACGTGCCCGTGTTCACGGCACTTCAGTACGACATCAAGGACGCGAAGGCGTACGTGACGCTGAACCGGCCGGACCGGCTCAACGCGATCGACGACGCGATGCCGGGCGAGATCCGTACGGCCGTGGAGCTGGCCAACGCCGACGACGCGGTCCGCGTCATCATCGTGCAGGGCGCCGGTCGGGCGTTCTGCGCCGGGTACGACCTCAAGCTGTACGCCGAGTCCGACGCCGGTGCCCGGTGGAGCCAGGGACCCGTGTGGGACCCGGTCCGGGACTACCGCGAGATGCGGCGCAACACCGACGACTTCTTCACGCTGTGGCGGTCGCTGAAGCCGACGGTCGCGAAGGTCCACGGCCATGCGGTCGCCGGCGGCAGCGACATCGCGCTCTCCTGCGACCTGGTCGTGATCGCCGACGACGCGCGGATCGGCTACCCGCCGGCCCGCGTGTGGGGCTGCCCGACGACCGCGATGTGGGTCTACCGGCTCGGCGCGGAGCGCGCCAAGCGGATGCTGCTCACCGGCGACACGATCGACGGCACCACCGCCGCGGCGTGGGGGCTGGCCGTGGAGTCCGTGCCGGCGGCCGACCTTGACGCGGCCGTGGAGCGCCTGGCCGACCGCATCGCGGGCGTCCCGGTCAACCAGCTGGTCATGCAGAAGCTCATGATCAACCAGGCGTACGACAACATGGGGCTCCAGGGCACGCAGCTGCTCGCCACGCTGTTCGACGGGATCACCCGCCACTCGCCCGAGGGGCGCTGGTTCAAGGAGCTCGCCGAGGAGCACGGCTTCCACGCCGCGGTGGAGTACCGCGACTCCGGCAGGCGCATCCCCGACGGCGGCGGTCCACTGCCGACTGTGGACCCGCCGCCCCGGACCACCGGTCCCGACGGCTAATTCAGCGGCGCCCGGGCCCAGTGGCGGGTTGAATGCGGGCATGGAGCCTGCGGGAGCGGCACTTCCGGCCGGGTGGCGGGTGCGCCGGCCGACGCTGGACGACGTACCGGCGATCCTGGCGGTGGTGCACGCCGGTGACATCGCGGCGGTCGGCTACCCCGACTTCACCGCGGACGACGTGCGGGAGGTGCTGACCGCACCCGCCACCGACCCGGAGCGGGACTGCTGGGTAGCCCTCGACCCGGCGCTCCGGCCTACCGACGAGGCCGACATGCGGCGCTTCCACTACATCCTCGACACCGCCTTCGCCGACACGCCCGACCACGCGCCATCGACGTACGAGATGTGGCGGGAGCGGGTCGACGCGCTGCCGGTGGTCGACTGGGACGAGTGGTTCGTCGCTGAGGTGGACGGCTTCGCGGTGGGGGTGCTGCAGCCGGCGTACCAGCCGCCCGAGGAGGACGAGGGCTGGGTGAAGAACCTCGCCGTGCTGCGGGAGCACCGCAAGCGCGGGGTTGGCGCGGCGCTGCTGGCCAGGGCGTTCGCCGTCTACGCCGGCAAGGGGCGCAGGTACGCGGGGCTGGGCGTGGACCTGGCCAACCCGACCCACGCACGCCGGCTCTACGGCGCCGTGGGCATGACCGCCTCGTACGAGGTCGACATCTACGAACGGCCTGTTACGCATTGACGTGGAGCTTTATCTTCCGTACGTTCGTGACTACCGAGCGTCACGATTGTCGATGGGAGGTGGCCATGCCGGAGCAGCAGGCCGCGAGCAGTGTCCAGCGCGAGGTCGCCAGCGCAGGCGCGAACTTCGCGGTCAAGCACGACGTGGGCAGCCACGGTGGGAAGTTCGCGGTCAAGCACGAGGTAGGCAGCGACGGTGCGAAGTTCGCGCTCAAGCATGAGGTGGACAGCTACGGGGCGAGTTTCGCGGTCAAGCATGAGGTGGGCAGTGACGGGGCGAGGTTCGGGGTCAGGCACGACCTCGGCGGCGCGGCGTCCACGTCACCCTGACTGAGGCGCGTCGAGCGGGACGGCGGTTGGCCTGGCCGGCGGCCGGCGACGGAAGCCTGGGCAAGGCGTTCCGCTCGGGTACCCACCGGACCCGCCCGCCGGCCGAGACCCTGCTCCGGTACGCCGCCGCCGCGGAGCCCTGCGGCATCACCCGGCTGGCCAACGTGACCGGCCTGGACAGCATCGGCGTTCCGGTCTTCGTCGCGGTACGGCCGCTGGCCCGGTCGGTGGTGACCAGCATGGGCAAGGGCCTCGATGCCGCGTCCGCGCGCGCCTCGGCGCTGATGGAGAGCCTCGAGACGTGGCATGCCGAGCACGTCGACGCGCCCCTGCGCCACGGCTCGGCGCAGGCCCTGCGGCGCCTCGGCCTGCCGGTCGTCGACCCGCTGAGCCTGCCGCTCGCCGCCGGCGCCCGGCCCGAGCAGGTGCGGCCGGACACCTGGGTCGAGGGCTACGACCTCCTGCGGGACCGCCCGGTCTGGGTGCCTCTCGACGCGGTGTCGATGGACTTCGTCGGGCTGCGCCCGGACGCCGTCCCCGGCCTGCTGCGCGACAGCAACGGCCTGGCGTCCGGCAACCACCTGGTGGAGGCGGCCGTCCACGCGCTGTGCGAGATCGTCGAGCGGGACGCGACCGCACGCTGGCGGGCAGGGCCCGACCTGCGCCGCGTCGACCTGGCCACGGTCACCGACCCGTCGTGCCGGTATCTGCTCGACAAGCTCACCGGCGCCGGGGTCCGTGCCGCCGTCTGGGACGTCACCTCGCACGTGGGCATCCCCGCCTACGGCTGTGTGCTCCTGCAGCACCCGTCCGCGGCGCTGTGGTACAACGCCGGCGTCCACGACGGCTTCGGCTGCCACCTGTCCCCGGCCGTGGCCATAGCCAGGGCGGTCACCGAGGCGGTGCAGACGCGGATGGCGTACATCTGCGGGGTCCGGGAGGACATCGGGCGCGCGGAGCTCGCCGCGGCCGCGGACCTCGACGTGATGACCAGGGTCTGGCACGAGCTGGACGAGGTGCCGGCCACGGTGGCGTTCCGGACCACGGACACCAGCGGTGCGGACCTCCGCGCGGACCTCGATGCGGTGCTCGCCGCCCTGGCCGCGGCCGGTTGCGAGGACGCCGTCGTGGTGGACCTGAGCCGGCAGTCGCTCGGCGTGCCGGTGGTGAAGGCACTCGTGCCCGGCCTCGCCGGGGCCGTGCCGTGAAGTACGTCTTCCTCGGCCCGACCCTGGGGCATGACGCCGCCCGGGCGGTCCTCGACGCGGAGTACCGCGCCCCGGCGGCGGTCGGGGACGTCTACCGCGCGGTCTGCGCCGGCGCCACGGTGATCCTGGTCGTGGACGGCTACTTCCAGCGCGTCCCGGCGGTGTGGCACAAGGAGATCCTGTACGCGCTGTCGCGCGGTGTCGCGGTGTACGGCTGCTCCAGCATCGGCGCCCTGCGCGCGGTCGAGCTGCACCGGTACGGGATGGTCGGGGTCGGTGCGGTGTTCCGCGCCTACCTCGCCGGTGAGATCGAGGACGACGACGAGGTCGCCGTCGCCCACCTGGCGGCCGAGTCGGCGTTCCGGCGCACCTCGGAGGCGATGGTCGACATCAGGTTCGCCTTGCGCACCGCGGCTGCCCAGGGCCTGGTCGCGCCCGGCACCCAGGAGTGGCTGTGCGCGTACGCCAAGGGGCTGTTCTACCCCGACCGGCACTGGGGCAGCCTGTGCGACGCGGGCCGGCGGGAGGGGCTGCCGGCCGCGGAGCTGGACGCTCTCGCCGGGTGGGTGCGCGCGGCACGCCCCAGCGTGAAGGCGCGCGACGCGCGGGAGGCGCTGCGGATGCTCGCCACCGGAGACGGGCCCCGGTCACCGGCCGCGGCACCGTTCGCGTTCGAGCCGACGAACATCTGGTACTGGCTGCAACAGACCGAGGCCCCGGCGGAGGGGCGCTAGTTCCGCTTGCCCGGGACGGTGTTTCCGGTTGAGTCAAGTTTTGGTTCAGGCGGCGGCCAGCCCGGCGGTGATGAAGCGGTCAAGTTCACGGTCGAGGGCGCGCCATGCCGCTGCGAGGGGATGTCGTCTAGCAAG
>DASSUC010000207.1:0-26059 GCA_035707405.1 Micromonosporaceae bacterium
TCCTGGAGCACGCGCCCATGGACACGATGATCGCGACGGCACCCGCGGCGGCTATCGCCAACCGTGGTCGCATGTCGTCTCTCCTTCGCTAACCGTGGCCCGCCGGCACAGGCGCCCACGTCTATGGCTCCCACGCAGATCAGCTGGTGGACTGCGCCGAACTTAACGCCGCGATCGCGGTCACAGCGTCACAGCTTGGCAACGACCGCGTCTCAGTTGAACGTCACAAAGCACCACGCGGGCCGACGGAAATGAAGAAAAGCGACACCACCCGGCGCCACATCGGCGGCGGTGCCGACGTGGCGCCAGGCCTGGGCCGGCAGGCCTCAGGACAGCTTCACCCGCGGGTCGATCACAGCATAGAGCGCGTCCACGATGACCACGAAGGTCACCACGAACACCGATGCGATCAGCACGGTCGCCATCACGATGCTCAGGTCGCCCTGGCGGATCGCCTCCACCGCCAACGAGCCGACCCCGTAGACGCTGGTCGTGGTCTCGGTGATCACCGCACCGCCGAGCAGGAAGCCGATGTCCAGGCCGGCCAGGGTGACGATCGGGGTGACCGCCGCGCGCAGCGCGTGCCGGCCGTAGACCCGCACGCGCGGCAGGCCCTTGGCCCGCGCGGTGCGCACGAAGTCCTCCGACAGCGTCTCCAGCATCTGTGCCCGGGACAGCCGGGCGTAGATGGCGAGGCTGATGAAGGCCAGCGAGGCCCACCCGATCCACAGGCCGGCCGCCCAGTCCAGCGGGTTCTTTGTGATCGGCGTGTAGTGCGGCGGTGGAGCGATCTTCAACGAGAAGACGAAGATGTACATCAGCAGCAGACCCACCGAGTAGATCTGCATGGACGCCCCGGTCAGCGAGAACCCGACCGCGAACTTGTCGTACGCCGAGCCGCGGCGCAGCGCCGAGGTGACCCCGATGCCCACCCCGACCAGGATGTAGATGATGAACGCCGGGATGACCAGGCTCAGCGTGACCGGGAAGGTGTCCCGCAGCGCCTCGCCGACCATCTGGTTGCGGGCGTAGGAGAAGCCGAAGCACGGCGCCTCGCACAGCTTGCCGCCTGCCACACCCTCGGTGAGGTGCCGGTCCACGAACAGGCCTTTCATGTAGCTCGCGTACTGCTCGGTCTTCGGCCGGTCCAGACCGAACGAGCGGCGCACCTCCTCGATGCGCTCCGGCGTGCAGGACTTGCCGCACAGCGCGGAGGCCGGGTTGGTCGGCAGGGCGAAGAACATCGCGAACGTGACCACGCTGATGATCCACAGCGTGAGCACCGCCCGGAGCAGGCGGATGATGAGGAAACGGAGCACAGCGGGCCTCCCGGGTCTACCGCGACGACTTGGGGTCGAGCGCGTCGCGCAGCGAGTCCCCGAAGAGGTTGAAGGTCAGCACGATGACGAAGAGCGTCGCCGCCGGGAAGAACGTGTAGGGCGGGTCGGCCTGGATCCAGAACGTGCTGTTGAAGATCATGCGGCCCAGGCTCGGCGTGGGCTCCGGGATGCCCACGTTGAGGAAGGACAGCGCCCCCTCGGCGGTGATGTAGCCGGGCACCGCCAGCGAGAAGGTGATCAGGATCGGCGCCCAGATGTTCGGCAGCAGCTGGCGGAAGAGGATGTGCCCGGTGCCGGCCCCGGCCGCCCGGGCCGCCTCGATGTACTCCCGCTCGCGCAGCGAGAGCACCTGCCCGCGGACCAGCCGGGCGGTGCTGGTCCAGCCGAAGACCGCGAAGACGGCGATCAGCACCCCGGCCCGGAACAGCGGCGAGGGCTGCTCGGCGCCCTCGAAGAACATCGCCCCGGCAACCGGCACGACCGCCAGCGCGAAGATCAGGAAGGGCAGCGCGAGCACGAAGTCGACCACCCAGCTGATCACGGTGTCCACCCAGCCGCCGACGTAGCCCGCGATGACACCGGCCACCACGCCGAGGGTCACGGTGACCACCGCGGCGGAGAAGCCGATCGCCAGGGACGTGCGGATGCCGTACACCATGTGGATGAAGATGTCCCGGCCGAGCTTGGGCTCCAGCCCGAACCAGTGGGTGCCGTCGATGCCGTAGTAGCCCAGCGGCAGCGCCAGCGAGTTGAGCTTGTGCGGGTACGCGTCGCTCGGGCTCTGCCCGTAGAGCACCGAGATCAGCGGCGCGAACAGGCCGACGGCGATGAAGAAGATGACGATGTAGGCGCTGGTCATGCCGACCCGGTCGCGGCGCAGCCGGGCCCAGGCGAGCTGGCCGGGCGAGCGGCCGACGATCGCCCGGCGCTTCGCCGGGTCGACCGGGCCGGCCTCGACCGGCTCCTCGACCAGGACACCTCCGTGCGTGTCGGCCTTGACCAGCGCTTCGTGGCTGAAGTCGCTCATCGCAGTGGTCCTGTCTCTGGGAAGTGGCATGCGGCCCGCGAGCCGCCGGCCATCTGCATCAGCGGCGGCTCCACCTCGGCGCACTTGGCCTGCGCCTTCCAGCAGCGGGTACGGAAGCGGCAGCCGGACGGCGGGTTGAGCGGCGTCGGCACGTCGCCCTCGAGCCGGATCCGCCCGGCCGCGCCCAGCTTGGTGATGTCCGGCACGGCGGAGAGCAGGGCCCGGGTGTACGGGTGGGCCGGCCGCTCGTAGATCTCGGCCCGGTTCCCGACCTCGACGATCTTGCCGAGATACATGACCGCGACCCGCTGCGAGAAGTGCCGCACCACCGCGAGGTCGTGCGCGATGAACACGAAGGCCAGGTCGAACTCGCGTTGCAGGTCGCGGAGCAGGTTGATGACCTGGGCCTGGATCGACACGTCCAACGCGGAGACCGGCTCGTCGGCGACGATCAGCTTGGGGCGCAGGGCCAGGGCCCGGGCCACGCCGATGCGCTGGCGCTGCCCACCGGAGAACTCGTGCGGGTACCGGTTGTAGTGCTCCGGGTTCAGGCCGACGATCTCCAGCAGCTCCTGGACCCGCTTCTTCACGCCACCGGGCGGGGTGATGCCGTTCACCCGCAACGGCATCGCCACGATCTTGCCGACGGTGTGGCGCGGGTTCAGCGAAGCGTACGGGTCCTGGAAGATGATCTGGAAGTCCTGGCGCATGGGCCGCAGCTCGCCGCGGCCCATGTGGGTGATGTCCTTGCCGGCAAAAACGATCTTGCCAGACGTCGGGTCGATCAGCCGGACCAGCATCCGGCCGGTCGTGGTCTTGCCGCAGCCGGACTCGCCGACCAGGCCCAGCGTCTCGCCCGGGGCCACGGCGAAGTCGATGCCGTCCACGGCGCGGACCGCGCCCACCTTGCCGAAGAGCCCACGGCGGACAGGAAAGTGCTTGGTCAGCCCCTCGACCCGCAGCAGCGGCTCGCGCGAGGTGGGCGCCGGCAAGGGCGATACGGCGGGAACGGTGTCCGTCACGGCCTCAACCTCCGTCCGCGAGCCCGAGGCCCGCTCCTCCTACCCACCGGGGCCTGCTCCACTCGCTTCACCGGGCCACTCCCACCTGGGCGATCTCGTCAGCGTAGATCGCCGCCCGGCGGGACTCCGGCAGATGGCAGGCCACGAAGTGACCCGGCTCGCCGGTCTCGACCAGCTCCGGCACCTCCCGCTCGGACGCGCCGCCGTTGAGGCTGGCGTAGCGGCACCGGGGGTGGAAGGCACAGCCGGGCGGCACATTGATCAGGCTGGGTGGGTTGCCCCGGATCGGGAGCAGGTCCACGTCGGCGTCGCCGTGCAGCGACGGCACGCTGGCCAGCAACCCCCAGGTGTACGGGTGCTGCGGCCGGCGCAGCACCTGCTCCACCGAGCCGTACTCGGCCATCCGTCCCGCGTACATGACCAGCACGTCGTCGGCCACCTGGCTGATCACACCCAGGTCGTGCGTGATCAGGATGATCGCCGAGTTGAACTCCCGTTGCAGGTCCGCGAGCAGGTCCAGGATCTGTGCCTGGACGGTCACGTCGAGCGCGGTGGTCGGCTCGTCGGCGATCAGCAGGTCGGGGTCGTTGACCAGGGCCATGGCGATCATGGCGCGCTGGCGCATGCCGCCGGAGAACTCGTGCGGATACTGGTTGAACCGCCGCCCCGGCTCGGGGATGCCGACCCGGTCCAGCATCTCCAGCGCCCGCTTGCGCGCCTCGGCCTTGCCGGCACGCGGGTGGTGGATCAGGTATGCCTCGACGATCTGGTTGCCGACGCGGTAGTACGGGTGCAGCGAGGAGAGCGGATCCTGGAAGATCATCGCCATGTCCTGCCCGCGCATCTTGCGGATCTGCTCGTCGTCCATGCCGACCACGTTGCGGCCGTCGACCAGCACCTCACCGGTGATCCGGGTCCGCTTGAGGTTGTGCAGGCCGAGGATGGACAGGCTGGTCACGCTCTTGCCCGAGCCCGACTCGCCGACGATGCCGAGGGTGCGCCCCCGCTCGACGGCGAAGCTCACGCCGTCGACGGCCCGGACCACCCCGTCCTCTGTGGTGAACCGCACCTTAAGGTTCTTCACCTGCAAGTACGGCTGCGGCACCGGCCCGTTCATCCCGGCCACCCTTCGTGAGGTCTCCGCGCGGCGCGGGGGAGGTGAAAATAAACTCCACCTTGCCGGTAGTAGATGAAAACTAGTCGGCGGAGGCGGCGGTCACGACGGGGATGCATAACAAGTCCGTCACGTTCCCCGCCGCTACGCCGACTCGTAGCGCAGACCCTTATTCCTTGCCGCCCGGTTGTCAATCCCCGGGCCGGTCAGGTCTGCCATGGAAGATTCATGTTGCCGTAACGTGTGCCCTCATGACTCAGTTCGATGCGGCGACCGCTGCGGTGGAGGCTGCCCTCGCGGCCGGCGCCCGCTACGCCGACGCGCGGGTGATGCACCGCCGGCACGAGTCCATGATCGCCCGCAACGGAGAGGTCGAGAGCCTCAACCAGGACGAGGACGCCGGGGTCGGGGTACGCGCGCTGGTCGGCTCCTCGTGGGGGTTCTTCGCGGTGCCCGAGCTCAGCGACCCCGCGGCCCGGGCGGCCGGGACGCGGGCCGCCGAGATCGCGACGGCGAGCGCCCTGGTGCCCGGGCCCGCCGCCGACCTGGCGCAGGTGCCGGCCCGCGCCGACTCCTGGGCCAGCGCCTGCGAGCGCGACCCGCTCGCCGTCCCGCTCTCGGAAAAAGGAGACCTGCTGGTACGCGCGACCGCGGCGCTGCGCGACGGCGGCGCCGACCACGCGGAGGCACTCTGCCAGGTCTGGGACACCCGCAAGTGGTTCGTCTCCTCCGAGGGGCACCGCATCGACCAGCACCTGCGCGAGTGCGGGGCCGGGATGTCCGCCACCGCGATCGGCGAGGGCGAGACCCAGCGCCGGTCGTACCCCTCCTTCCGGGGGCAGTACGGCACCCGCGGCTGGGAGCTCGTCGACGAGCTGGACCTGCTGGCCCACGCGCCGCGGGTCGCAGACGAGGCGCGGGCGCTGCTGACCGCCCCGGCCTGCCCCGAGGTGAGCACCACGCTGATCGTCGGCAGCGAGCAGATGGCGCTGCAGATACACGAGTCGGTGGGGCACGCGATCGAGCTGGACCGCATCCTCGGCTGGGAGGCCGCCTTCGCCGGCACCTCCTGGCTGGACCTGTCCCAGCTGGGCAGCCTGCGCTACGGCTCGGAGCTGATGAACATCACCATCGACCCCACCATCCCGGGCGCGCTCGGCTCGTTCGGCTACGACGACGAGGGCACGCCGGCCGCGGCCCGGGACGCCGTCCGCGAGGGGGTCTGGGTCGGTGTGCTGGCCGGCCGGGACTCGGCGGCCGTGGCCGGGCTCGACTACGGCGGCAGCGTACGGGCCGACGGCTGGGCCCGGCTGCCGATGGTGCGGATGACCAACGTGGGGCTGCTGCCCGGCCCGCACACGCTCGACGAGATGATCGCGGCCACCGACGACGGCGTCTACATGGACTGCAACCGCTCCTGGTCAATCGACGACCAGCGGCTCAACTTCCAGTTCGGCTGCGAGGTCGGCTACGAGGTGCGCAACGGGCGGCTGGGCCGGATGCTGCGCAACCCCACCTACACCGGGATCGGTCCGGTCTTCTGGCAGTCGATGGACATGCTCTCCTCGGAGACCGTCCCGTGGGGCACGCCCAACTGCGGCAAGGGCCAGCCCGGCCAGGTCGGGCACACCGGGCACCCGGCGGCGGCGGCCCGTTTCACCAACGTCCGGGTAGGGGTCCGGGGATGAGCACTGGGGGTTCGGGGATGACCGCGGCCGACATCGCGGCGCAGGTGCTCGACCTGGTACGCGCGGGCGCCCGCGCCCCGGCGCAGGCCGAGGTGGTGGTGGCCACCACGCACCAGGCGCTGACCCGCTTCGCCAACTCCTTCATCCACCAGAACGTCGCCGACACCGAGACCACGGTACGGCTGCGCGTGCACGTCGACGGCCGTACCGCGGGCGGGGCGACCACCCTGGCCGATGCGGCCGGGCTGCGTGGGCTGGTCGAGCGGACCCTGGCCGCCGCCGCCCTGTGCCCGCCGGACCCGGGCTGGCCGGGGCTCGCCGGGCCCGCGCCGCTGGCCGGCGCGGCCGAGGTCGACGAGACCGTGCTGGCCGCGACCCCGGCCGACCGGGCCGAGCGGGTGCGCTCCTTTGTGGACGCGGCAAAGGGGCTGGAGACCGCCGGCTACTGCCGTACCGTGCACAAGTCCGCGACGTTCGCCAACTCCGCCGGGCAGGCGGTGACCGGCGCGACGACCGAGGCGGCGCTGGACGGGATCGCCCGGGCCGGCGGCGCCGACGGCGTAGCCCGGCTCGCCGCCACGGGCCTGGCACCCATCGACGGGGCGGTGCTGGGCGCCCGCGCCGCGGCGAAGGCGCGTGCCGGGGTGGACCCGGTGGAGCTGCCGCCGGGCCGCTACGAGGTGGTGCTGGAGGCCACCGCAGTCGCCGACGTGCTGCGCAACCTCGCCTTCTGGGGCTTCAACGGCAAGACGTACGTGCAGCGGCGGTCCTTCGCGGTGCTGGACGCGGCCCAGTTCGACCCGGCGGTGACGCTGGTGGACGACCCGGTCGGTGACGGAGCGTTCGGGCTGCCGTTCGACGCCGAGGGCACGCCCAAGCGGCGCCTGGTGCTGGTCGACGCCGGGGTGACCCGGGTCGTCCCGCACGACCGGCGCACCGCGGCGGAGGCCGGCACGGCGTCCACCGGGCACGCCCTCCCCGACGGGGAGACCTGGGGACCGGTCCCGGTCAACCTCAGGCTGCTGCCCGGCCTACCGGCCGGGTCCGCGGCCGCCTCCCACCCGACCGAGGTCGACGGGCCGGCGGCCGACTCCGACGTCGCCGCGCTGCTGGCCAACGTGGAGCGGGGCCTGCTCGTCACCGACCTGTGGTACACCCGCGTGCTGGACCCGAAGACCCTGGTGGTGACCGGCCTGACCCGTAACGGGGTGTGGCTGGTCGAGGACGGCGCGGTGACCCGGCCGGTGCGCAACTTCCGGTTCACCCAGTCCTACCCGCAGGCCCTGGGCGCAGGTGCGGTCCGCGGGATCGGCCGCTTCCCGGTGCCGATGCCCGGCAGCTGGGGTGGCGAGCGCTTCGTCCCACCCGCGCTGCACCTGGCCTCGTGGAACTTCACCGGCGGTGCCTCCGGCTGAGCCTCGGACACCCCGGCTCCCCTGGCGCGTACGCGCGCACAGCCGGGCGTAACGTGTGCCCGGGAAACATCCACCACCCACAGTGCTCACCAGATCTGGTCGCCCAGGGAGCGAACGACACATGACAGTGACGGCTACACGGCCGCAGAGCCGGCCGCGCGCCGCGATCGCGGCGCGGACGTTGCGGACCGACCGCTGGTGGCTGCCCTGGCTGACCATCGGCGCGGTCCTGGCGTTCTTCATCGTCTACTCGACGATCCGCGTCTTCATGGGCCGCTGGTACTGGGTGGACGGTTACCACTACCTGACGCCGCTCTACTCTCCGTGCGTCAGCGAGTCGTGCGCACCGGGCTCGGCGCACTTCGGCACGTTCCTGCCGAAGCTGCCGTTCTTCCTGCCGCTGGGCATCATCGCGTTCCCGATCGTCGCCGGCTTCCGAGTGACTTGCTACTACTACCGCAAGAGCGGCTACCGCTACCTGTGGGCGTCACCGCCAGGGTGTGCGGTGGGCGAGCCGCACAAGAAGTACACCGGCGAGGCCCGCTTCCCGCTCGTGCTGATGAACTTCCACCGGTACTTCTTCTACTTCGCAGCCCTCGTCCTGCTGGTCAACGCGTACGACGCGGTGCTCGCCACGACCGGCCCGGACGGCCGCTTCGGCGTCGGCCTCGGCACGCTGGTCATCTGGGTCAACCTCGCCATGCTGACCGGCTACACGCTGTCCTGCCACGCCTGCCGGCACGTGGTCGGCGGGCGGCTCAAGCACTTCTCCCGGCACCCGCTGCGCTACCGCTTCTGGACGCTCGTCTCCAAGCTCAACGCGCGCCACGGCACGTACGCGATGATCTCGCTGTTCACGGTGATCCTCACCGACGCGTACATCATGGCCGTGTCCGCCGGCTGGTTCGACGACCTGCGGTTCATCAACTAAAGGGCGCAACTGATGACAAACATCGAACGACACCAGTACGACGTGGTCGTGATCGGGGCCGGCGGCGCCGGGCTGCGGGCGGCGATCGAGTCCCGGCTCGCCGGCAAGCGCACGGCCATCATCTCCAAGTCGCTGTTCGGCAAGGCGCACACGGTCATGGCCGAGGGCGGGGCCGCGGCGGCCCTGGGCAACGTCAACAGCAACGACAGCTGGATGGTGCACTTCCGCGACACCATGCGGGGCGGCAAGTTCCTCAACAACTACCGGATGGCCGAGCTGCACGCCAAGGAGTCCCCCGACCGCGTCTGGGAGCTGGAGACCTACGGCGCGCTGTTCGACCGCACCCCGGACGGGCGGATCTCCCAGCGCAACTTCGGCGGTCACGAGTACCCCCGCCTGGCCCATGTCGGGGACCGGACCGGGCTCGAGCTGATCCGTACCCTCCAGCAGAAGATCGTCTCGCTCCAGCAGGAGGACAAGCGCCAGTACGGCGACTTCGAGGCCCGGCTGCGCGTCTTCGCCGAGACGACCATCACCGAGCTGCTGCTCAACGAGGACCCGGCGGGCGGGCGGCGGTGCGCCGGCGCGTTCGGCTACTACCGGGAGACCGGCGAGCTCGTGGTCTTCGAGGCGCCGGCGATCGTGCTCGCCACCGGCGGCGTCGGCAAGTCCTACAAGGTGACCTCCAACTCCTGGGAGTACACCGGCGACGGGCACGCGCTCGCCCTGCGCGCCGGCGGCACGCTGGTCAACATGGAGTTCCTCCAGTTCCACCCGACCGGCATGGTCTGGCCGCCCTCGGTCAAGGGCATCCTGGTCACCGAGTCGGTACGCGGCGACGGCGGCGTGCTGACCAACACCGAAGGCAAGCGGTTCATGTTCGACTACGTCCCGGACGTGTTCCGCAAGCAGTACGCCCAGACGCCCGAGGAGGCCGACCGCTGGTATGCCGACCCGGACCACAACCGGCGGCCGCCGGAGCTGCTGCCCCGCGATGAGGTGGCCCGGGCCATCAACTCCGAGGTCAAGGCCGGTCGCGGCACCGCCGCCGGCGGCGTCTACCTGGACGTGTCGAGCCGGCTGCCGGCCGAGACCATCCGGCGCAAGCTGCCCTCCATGTACCATCAGTTCAAGGAGCTGGCCGACGTCGACATCACGGCCCAGCCGATGGAGGTCGGCCCGACCTGCCACTACGTCATGGGTGGCGTGGAGGTGGACGCGGACTCGGCCGCCGCGGCCGTGGCCGGCCTGTTCGCCGCCGGCGAGGTCTCCGGTGGCATGCACGGCTCCAACCGGCTCGGCGGCAACTCCCTCTCCGACCTGCTGGTCTTCGGCAAGCGCGCGGGCGAGTACGCGGCCAGCTACGTTGACGAGCTCGGCACTCGGCCCCGGCCGGCAGCGGCCGACGTCCAGACGGCGACGGAGGCGGCCCTTGCCCCGCTGGCCCGCGGCGAGGGCGGGGAGAACCCGTACCAGCTGCACCAGGAGCTGCAGGCGGTGATGGGCGACCTGGTGGGCATCATCCGCCGGCGCGCCGAGCTCGAGGAGGCCCTGGCCCGCCTCGCCGACCTCAAGGAGCGGGTGGCGAAGGTCGGGGCGACCGGTGGCCGGCGCTACAACCCTGGCTGGCACCTCGCGCTGGACCTGCGCAACATGCTCGTGGTGTCGGAGTGCACCGCCCGGGCCGCGCTGGAGCGCGAGGAGTCGCGGGGTGGGCACACCCGCGAGGACTTCCCGGGGATGGACCCGCGGTGGCGCCAGGTGAACCTCGTGTGCTCGCTCGACGGCGACGACGTACGGCTGGAGCGCAAGCCCCTGCCGGAGATCCCGGCCGAGCTGCTGCGCCTCTTCGACCGCGCGGAGATGGCGAAGTACCTGACCGAAGCGGAGCTGGCCGCCTTCGACGAGGTGGCCGGGGAGGTTGAGAGCTGATGGGCACGAAGGGCCCCGGCGCCGCCGGCAGCGGGTCGAGCAAGCGGCACTTCCGGGTCTGGCGGGGCGACCCGGCCGGCGGGCGGCTCGAGGACTACCAGGTCGAGGTGAACGAGGGCGAGGTGGTCCTCGACGTCATCCACCGGCTCCAGGCCACCCAGGCGCCCGACCTGGCCTGCCGGTGGAACTGCAAGGCGGGCAAGTGCGGCTCCTGCTCCATGGAGATCAACGGGATGCCGAGGCTGGGCTGCATGACCCGGATGTCGACCTTCACCGCGGCCGAGACCGTCACGGTCACCCCGCTGCGCACCTTCCCGGTCATCCGCGACCTGGTCACCGACGTGTCCTTCAACTACGCCAAGGCGATGGAGATGCCGGCGTTCGCGCCACCGGCCGACCTGGCCCCCGGCGACTACCGGATGCAGCAGATCGATGTGGAGCGCTCGCAGGAGTTCCGCAAGTGCATCGAGTGCTTCCTCTGCCAGAACACCTGCCACGTGGTACGCGACCACGAGGAGAACAAACGCGCGTTCGCCGGCCCCCGGCTGTTCATCCGCGCCGCCGAGCTGGACATGCACCCGCTCGACGCCCGGCGGGACCGCAAGGAGCAGGCCCAGGCGGTGCAGGGGCTGGGCTACTGCAACATCACCAAGTGCTGCACCGAGGTCTGCCCCGAGCACATCAAGATCACTGACAACGCGATCATCCCGATGAAGGAGCGCGTCATCGACCGCCGGTACGACCCGATCGTCTGGCTCGGCCGGAAGATCTTCCGGCGCGACCAGCTGGCGTCCGCCTCCGCCGCCCGCCCGGCGGTCTCCGGGCCGGTGGTGCATGTGAGTGAGTCACCGGCGCCGTTCGTGCCGGCCGGGGTCGCCTGGCACACGCCGGAGCCGACTCCGGCGGCCGCGCCCGTCGGCGGGGACGGGCGGCTCCCGGTGTCCGAGCTCACCCTCGACCGTTCCGGCGCGTCCTCGCCCTTCGGCGACGACGTGACGTTCCCCCTGCCAGTGGACCAGTTGCGCTACCAACCCCCCAGCTCATCCTGACCGTCGAGCCGCTCCAGAGCGGCGGTCAGGCGGTTCGCGCTGCCTGCCCTCGATCCGGTAGCCAGCCGGACGCCGGCCGGCTGGAGTCCCGCTCGACCCGCGGCCCAGGGTCGCTGGCCACCGTGCCCGCAAGCGTCGTGGCCGCCTGAGTTGCTGTTCGCCGTATCGCGACATAGGGAGACTGCTCCGGTGCCGACGTCCTCGCCGCTGCCAGCTGCGCAGCCCGCAGACGAGCCCGTACCCTCGCCCCTTCCCGCAGCGCCGCAGGGTGAGTCCATACCTATACCTCCACCACCGCCGCCCGTGGACAAGCCGGTACCGCCGTGGGTCTGGGCGATCGCCGCCGGCGCCGCCGTGTCCCTGCTCTGCTGCGGGATCGGCGCGTTCGGCCCGGTGCCGGGCTCGACTGACCGGTCGGCGGGCCGGCCGCCGGAGCAGCCCGCGTTCCGCGAGCCGCTGCTCACCCCCGCCACCCCCACCGCCGGCGCCCTGGCCCAGACCCTCCCGTCGCCCCCCGGAGCGCCGCCCTCCGCGACGGGCGCGGCCACCACCATCTTCTTCGCGGACTGCGCCGCCGCCCGGGTCGCGGGCGCGGCCCCGATCCCGCGTGGCGCGGAAGGCTACCGGCCCGTGCTGGACCCGGACGGCGACGGCGTCGCGTGCGAGGAGGAGGGCACGACGCCGGCCACACCGGCGACCAGTCCCTCGAACGACCCGCGGTTCGAGAACTGCAAACAGGCCAAGGCCAACGGGTACGGCCCGTACGTGCGCGGCCGGGATGCCGAGTACTACTGGTACAACGACCCCAACCGGGACGGTGTGGTGTGCGACTAGGCCGGCGACGTGCCGCCGGTGCCGGTAGTGCGGGCGTCCACGAGGCGGCGTAGCCCGCGCAGGTAGCGGCCGGCGGTCCAGCGCTGGGCGGAGCGGGTCGCCGGCCCGCCCAGGCGGGCGTACCAGGTGCCAGGGCGGCTGATCGCCCGTACCTCGAACCACACCCGCCCATCGGGCTCCCGCTCCACTATGAACGCCTCCTCACCGCAGGCGGGGTGGCCGGGCAGCGTGCCGTACCCGAAGCCGTACCGGTCGGGCTCGTCGACCGCCCAGACCACGCGGCACGGTGCCCACAGCCGCACCGGGCCGGCGCCCAGCCCGACCGCCACATCCGCGCCCTCGGCGACCGCGGGCGCGCCACGGACCCGCAGCCCGGCGGCGCGGAACATGTCCCAGTGCCGCAGCCCGGCCGATGCGGCGGCGAAGACGGCGCCGCCGGTGCCGAGCAGCCCCCGGCGGCTCAGGAAGCGGAAGCCGGTGGGCAACGGTCCGGGCTCGCGGGTCGCCCCCGGGAACGAGTACGTGAGCTGCACCCGCCCGACGGTACGCGAGCCGCTTTGGTGGGGCTGGTCGGCGGGGGCCCGCTCTTAGTTGGGCTGGTCGGTGGGGGCCGCCAGCAGCGGGCGGAGGGCGGCGACGATCGGGGCGTCAGCGGGCAACCAGGCGACGGTGTCCAGCGCGTCCGCGCGCAGCCAGCGCAGCTCCGCATGCTCGTGCGGGTGCGGCGGCGGCCCACCGCCCACCAACCGCGCGACATAGACCTTGAGCACGGCCCGGCCGTGGCCGAGCAGGATGTCGTCGCCGACCCGGTCGCCGACCTCGACGAGCACTCCGAGCTCCTCGTCGCACTCACGCACCAGCGCCTCGACCTCAGACTCGCCGGGCTCGACCTTCCCGCCGGGGAACTCCCACATGCCGGCCATGGCCGCCGGCTCGGACCGGGCACAGGCGAGCACGCAACCATCGGCGATGATCGCAGCGCCGACGATCACCTGGAGGCTCGCCCGATCGGTGTGCACGGCGGTCAAGCGTGCCAGATCAACTCACAGTTCGGGTGCCGGTGCCGTCCCCAAGGACACCAGAAGCCGGAAATGTGGCCGTGGACACACCATCCTTGCGGCGGGAGACTGTGGTCACCGACCATGACGGCCCGGCAACAATACGGCCACAAGCCGGCAACGAAGCCTGGGAGGTGCGGCGATGCGCGCTCGGTGGGGGAAGCGACGAGAGCGCGACTACCTCACCGACGCACTGACCCTTCTAGCCGGTTGGACCAGGCATGACCGGCAGATCTCCCGCATCCTTCCGCTGGACGAGTGCCAGCACGCCGCGCTCACCGAACGGATCAAGGTGGCCGCTGACGCATTGCAGCTACGGCCGGAGATCAGCCGTACCGACGGCCACACCTCGATCCGGCTCGGCACCGCGAGCGGCGCGCTCAGCGCCGGTGAGGTCGCGCTCGCCGCCCGCATCGAGGCCGCGTACCGGGCGATCACTGGAGGCGCCTAGCTACCGTCGTAGCCATGGCCACGAAAGTCGCGTACGACCGGCAGGAGCAGCTCGCGCAGATCCAGAGCGGGCTGCTGCCCAACGAGGAGATCATCGCGGTGTACGACGCGATCGGCACCGGCACCGGCTTCATCGGTGTCACCGACCGGCGCGTGATCATCCAGGACAAGTCGTTCGTGGGCAAGAAGGTGGCGATCACCAGCATCCCGTACTCGAAGGTCACCAGCGTCAGCGTGCTGAGCAACAAGTCCTGGGCCGGCGAGTTCTTCTCGACCGGCTCGATCGCGATCCACGTCGGCACGCACACGTACGAGGTGGAGTTCCGTGGCGCCCAGAAGGCCCACCACGTCCACAACGTGATCCTGCACTACATCTCGTAGGGCGCTGTCGTCAACTTCTCGTTGACGATACGGCATTCGTCAACCTAAGGTTGACGCATGGATGAGCTACCCGTACGCCTCGACGACCTGATCTCGTACGTCCGGCGGCAGGCTCCTGGCGGCGACGCCCTTGCGCACCTGACCACCGCGGTCCTGCTCGCCCAGCAGGTGGATGACCTGGCTGACCACGTGGTGGGCCATTTTGTCGATGAGGCGCGGCGGGCGGGCGCCTCGTGGACCCAGATCGGCCAGAGCATGGGCGTGACCAAGCAGGCCGCCCAGAAACGCTTCGTGCCCAGCGGCGCCGAGCTGTTCGACCTGCTCAGCGACGGTGTCTTCGACCGTTTCACGGACCGCGCCAAGCGCGCGCTGCTGCAGGCGCGGCAGCACGCGCGTGAGGCCGGCCACGACCGCATCGGCAGCGAGCACATCGTCCTCGGGCTGCTGGCCGAGCCCGCGGGCCTGGCCGCAAGGGCCATCGAGGCCAGCGGCGTCACCCTCGACGCGGTACGCGAGGCCGTCGTCGCCGGGTTCCCCCCGGCCGCCGGACCGGACCGTCCCCCAAGGCCGGCCCACCCTCCGTTCACGCCAGGGGCGAAGCGGGTGCGGGACCTGACCGTGCGTGAGGCGCTGCGGCTCGGGCACAACTACCTCGGCACCGAGCACATCCTGCTGGGCCTGCTCAGCGCCGAGGAGGAGCCCGGTGCCCAGGTCCTGACCGGGCTCGGGGTGAGCAGGGACGGGGTGGAGCAGTGCGTCCTCGCCGCCCTGGACGAGCTACGGCGCAGGCGGCGCGCTGGGTGACACCGGCTGGTCCGGCCGTGGGGTGCCGCAAGGGGCCACCGGGTCAGCGCGCGGGGGATGACGCGGGGCGGAGGCCTCGCCGTACCCGTCTTGGCCGGCGAGCATAAGTGCAGGTGAGCGGTTTCCGGGGCGGGCCGGTGGGTACGCACATCCGCCGCCGGTCAGGGAGACCGGGGGACAAGGAGGAACTGGATGCGAAGAACTCTCACTTTGGTCACCGTGCTGGGCGCCATGCTCGCGGTTCTGCTGGGCGTCTCCGGCCCGGCCTCGGCCGTGCAGTTCGGCCAGCCGGACAACAACCGGCACCCCTGGGTCGGCCTCGTCGTCTTCTACCAGGACGGCGCGGTGCTCTGGCGGTGCACCGGCTCGCTGATCGACCCGACCACCTTCCTCACCGCCGGGCACTGCACCGGTGAGGACCCGGACAGCGGGCAGGAGCCGGACAGCGCCCAGATCTGGTTCGACGAGGGCCCGATCATCCCGGGCAGCTACCCCGGCGGCGGGGCGTCCTGCGCGGGCTACACCGGCTACCCCTGCACCGGTGGGGATGCCACCGGTACGCCGATCGAGCACCCGGACTGGACCGGTTACCTGTCTCTTCCGAACACCAACGACGTCGGCGTCGTGATCCTCGACGAGCCGGTGGTCATGGAAGAGTACGGACAGCTGGCGCCGGTCGGGTACCTCGACGACCTGGCGACCCGGCGCGGCGTGCAGGACATCACGTTCACCGTCGTGGGCTACGGCGTACAGAGCGTGCGCCCGCGCGCGTCGGCCGTACGCCAGCGCCTGCTCGCCACGGTGAACCTGGTCAACCTGCGTAGCGCGTTGACCGACGGCTACAACCTGCACTACTCCAGCAACCCGGGGCTGGGTCACGGCGGCCCTGGCGGCACCTGCTTCGGTGACTCCGGCGGGCCCGTCATCTACAACGACCCGGTGCTCGGCGAGATCATCGTCGGCGTGAACTCGTTCGTGCTGAACGCCAACTGCAAGGGCGCCGGCTTCGCGTACCGCGTCGACACGGCGGACGTGCAGGAGTTCATCGAGGACGCGTCGAGCTGACCCGGCAACACAAATAGCACCCGTGCGGGGGCGGCTTGCGCCGCCCCCGCACCATGTCGTCTACGAGGTTGACACCGTGCTGCGCCGCATAGATTGACGCGAAACAGCCACCGCCGGGCCTGAGTTATTCCGGTATGCGGCGGTCCCCAAGGTCTCCGGGACGGCCGGCGCAGCCCTGGCGGTTCCTTTGAGTCTGCGCTAGTTCGCGATCAAGAAGACTTGTGCACACCATTCCGGTATAAGTCTTCTAGATCATAAAGTTTGATCCGAAGATGTGGCGTGGCTTCACCTTCAGGACGGCCGGCACAGCCTCGACGGTTTCCGGCTTTGGCCGCTTGCGGGGCTCCCCGCGCACCAGCACAATCGACAGACGGCGCTCGGGGAGGTGCGGTAGGTAATGGCCTATTGGCACTACTACCGGGCTCCTGACGGTCGTGAGGTGTTCGCCGAGGAACTTCTTCGGCTCTCTCCGAAGCATCGTGGGCGGGTAATCGACGTAATCGACCGCCACCGAACAGACTGCCTACTTCCGGCAGAGACCTGCGCCGTTGGGAACCGGTTGCACGCCCTCGTCACGGCCCCTCCCGGCCGGCGCTTCGGAGTGTTGTACGCCGTTGTCGATGACGACTGGGAGGCCGTGGTCGGGCTGTGCGCCTTCCCGGCCCCGCTCGGAAGGGTCCCGCAGTCGGCCCGTACGACCGCGCTGTGGCGCCTCGAACGGTGGTGCGTGGCATGAGAGGCCCCGGACGTCATGCGCACCGTCCACGCTTGCCGCGAAGCGGCCGCCTGCCGCCGGTCGCGGCACACTCCCGCCGCCCGCGGGGTCACCCACAGGCGCCCGCCGCCCCGCAGGCGCCCCACCGCCCCACCCGCCCGCCGATCCCCGCGGGCCCGCCGCCCCGCAGGCGCCCATCGTCCCACCGGTCCTCCGCAGGCGCCCACCGGCCCACAGCCGCCAGTGGGCGATCCCGCCAGCGGGTCACGGGTCGCGACACGGTGAGAAGAACTGGCATGAGGATGCCAGGGGATGACACGATCGGTTTGAGCCGATCGTTCGGGGGCATGATGGTGGGGGAACCGAGAAGGGGTGGCCATGGACGGCAATCTCCCGCGAGGCAGGCGGCACAGCAACGGCGTTGACGACCACGACCGCTTCCGCCAAGCGGCCCTGAAGGACCCGGATGTCGACGCCGCACGAAGGGACGCCTACATCCGGGCAAACCTGATCAGGACGCTGGCGCAGATGCGGACGAAGCATGGCATGACCCAGCGTGACGTCGCCCTTGCCATGAGGACCACCCAGTCCGCGATCTCCGACCTGGAGAACGGCCTCACCGACCCGCGCCTGTCGACCCTCCAGCGATATGCGCGTGCGGTCCAGGGCGAGATCAGTATCGACCTCGCTCAGACGCACGCGTAGACCGCGTTCGCTGTCACGCACCTTCGGGGCGTGGATAGTCCACCGTGCACACCAGCGCGTCCCGTACGGCAGCGCCGTCCACCGCGGGGACCAGTGGCGTGACGCTGTGCAGGAACCGGGCGTCGCTGAAGATGAGCAGCTCCCCCGGCTGTAGCTGGGTGCGCAGAACCTCCGCAGTCGACACCGGGTCAATGAGGACACTCTCTGCGCCCTCGCCGTGCCGGCCAACGACGTACGTGACGATGAGCTCCTCGTCGTCCCGGTGCGGCTTGGTCACGACCCGCGTCCGGGTGCGGAACAGGTTCACCCCGAACGTCCCGCTCGGTCGGCGCCGCTGTGGCGGCACCAGGTGCAGCACCCGATGGACCCAGTCCGTGAACTGGTCGTCGTCCAGCACCAGCACCCGGTGGTACTCGCGGGTGCCCGCCTGGTCGCCACGGTTGACCAGGGCCGTCGTGTGGTGTTCCGACAGCCGCAGGTCCTCCTCGCCCCTCCACTCGTAGCGCAGCACATCGCGAGCCCGGTCCCGGTCCGGCGGCATGTCTGTGATGGGCCGCCGGACCTCTCCGGCGTCGAAGTAGCTGTGCTGCACGTGCTTGCGAAACTGCGGGTCTACCCCGAGCTCCTCGTCCGATGTCAATGCGTAGCCTTTGCTCTCCAGGCTTGTCCAAATGCGACTGATGGTGGATTCGGGCAGTCTGAGGTCACGAACCATGGTCATGTGAGACTTCTCCGGGGGTAGAGCTGGTCGTGGTCAGCTAGGCGACGTGGCGACATCGGTGTCGGCGAACGACGCGGCTATCGAGGTGATCAGCTCGCGCGAGGCGTCAGGCGTCAGCGACCTTTTCTCAAGGTCGCTGAAGTGACGGCGGTACTCGGCGATCTTTGTAGGCGTCTCGATGTGCCGGAAACCGGCATGGGTCTCGATACTGAGGACCTCTGGGGAGTTGTCGAACTCGTAGCACCCGTACATGCAGCCGATGGTGTAGGCGGGTGGCGCGGTGAACGGCAGGACACGCAGCTCGATGTTGGGTCTTGTGGACTGCTCGACGAGCGCGTGCAGCTGTACCCTCATGATCTCCGCGGAGCCGACGACCTGGCGCAGGCTCACCTCGTGGGTGATCGCGACCAGCCGTAGCGGCGGGGGCTTGTCCCGGGTAAGGATCTCCTGCCTCCGCAGGCGCAGCTTGACCAGCTGCTCGATCTCCGCCCCTGTCCGCCAATGCTCGGCGGCGCGGTAGGCCGCGCGTATGTAGTCGGGAGTCTGCAGCAGGATGGGAAGAACCGGAATCGTGTATATGCGGGCGACCCGCGCCTCCGACTCGTACGCCACATGCGCGTCGAGCCCGGCCCTGGGCGCGAGCACGTCCGTGTAGTCGGCCCACCAGGCCTGCTGGCGGGCTGCTGACACCCAGCGCATCATGTCCTCGGCCAACGGCGTCCCGGTGACCTTGTACAGCTTGATCAGGTCACGCACATCGCGGGCCTGTGGACTGCCCTGGGCGTTCTCCAGCCGCGAGAGCTTTGATGTCGAGATCAGCAGCTCTGCTGCGACATCCTCCAGGCTCAGGTGCGCCTCGTCCCGCAGGCGCCGGAGCTCCGCGGCGAGCTTGCGACGCGGCATGAGCGGGCCAGGAACGCGCACGTGCAGCCCCCTCTCCGGTAGCCCCGGCTGCAGACCCATGCATGGTACGCACAACGTCCCTTGCATAGTGCCCAGTGCCGTATGGTTTCCCAACCAAATCTGTGCCCCTTTTATGAAATTTTCCCGTAATGCCTTGACTGGAGAGCACCAGTTTGGGCGTGACACACATGAACGGGCTACCACTCATCTAGTTCACAGTGGGATCCCGCTTGGGGCTTGCGCAACCTTACCGTTACAATCGGTTCCAACCGATACAGGAGGCCATCGATGATCTACTTCTTAGAGGATCAGACCTCCAAGTACGAGATCGTGCTCGGCCCGGCGGCCCGAAGGGCCGTACTGGGGCTGGAGACGCAGCAGGACAAGAGCGACCTGGCCGACGCGTTGCGCACGGAGCTGGACGGCGGCCCCAACCTGCACTACGAGTACCCCTTCCAGATCGGCAACGGTGAGGTCTACACCGCCACCCCCCTGAGCTTCAAGGGCTGGACAGCCGTCCACCGGAGGCTGACGGCCGAGGAGCTCCGGCGCCTGGAGGACGAGCAGGACCGCCAGGTGGAGGCATCCGGGTTTCTGGTGTTCGACTTCCTGCGCCCCCAGTCGGCTTTCCACCTCGGCCCTCGCGCCCCGGTCAGCCCCTGACCAGCTCGGGCGCCTCGGCCTCCGGTCAGGTGCGCCTCGACTGGACCGGGACGCCGGGGAGCTGGACCGGGACGCCGGGGAGCTGGACCGAGACGCCGGGGACAGGAGCCGGTCGGGACGCGGGTGCGCCCGGCGACCTGTCAACGGTCGGGCCGGACGAGGCCGCCGGTGGCTCTGGCGGGTTGACCGCGTAGGCGAACACCAGCACGCCGGCAGCGGTCACCGCCGCGGCCCAGCCCAGCTGGGCGCGCAGCTGCTTCAAGCGCTCGCGGGTGATGTAGAAGTTCGCAAACTCGACCACCGCGCTCGCGGCCTGCTGGAGCGGGCCGACGGAGGCGGCGGCTGCGGATCCAGGGTCCCGGCGCGCCTCCTCGTTCGCGCGCATCAGCTTGGCGTACAGCGCGGGCACGTCCGGCGCGAGCGACGCGAACAGCTCGTCCTGCACAAACCCGAGCTGGTTGTACAGCCCAGCCAGGATCCGCCGCCGCTGCCGGTCCCTACGGGTCTTCGGGGCGCGGACCTGGCCCTCGAAGTTTTCGATGTCCAGCTCGGCGAGGGTAACCCACTCATCGGTGAGGATCTGGCTGGCCCGCAGGACCATGTAGCCGACAGCCAGCAGCGCCGCTGCGAGCCCGGTCACGGCCACGCACAGCCGCGGAAGCTCGTCCCTGCCGAGCGAGCCGATGCCAGTCAGCTGCACACCCGCCACCAGGGCACCACCCACCGCCGCCGCGGCCGTGACGAGCCACCGCACCGTGGCGCGCAGTGTCTCCGTAGCGGCTGCGTAGCTACCCGCTCGGGCAGCTGGCGGAGGTGCCGGTGCGGTCATGACGTCGCGGCCGAAAGCTACCGGTTGGGCACCTGCGCGCCGGCTGGGCGGATGAGATCGGGCCGCTCCGCCAGGACCTCCTCGATCGGGCTCAACGGCTCACCGCTCGCCGTCTCCTTCTCTCCCAGGTGGACGTTGTAGATCACCCGCGAGATGTTCTTTCCCACGAGAAAGTTGACGAGCCGCTGGGTCACCGGGACCACGATCCCGAGCAATGCCCCGTCATGGGTCAGGGCGAGGATCTCCGCCTCGTCGCCTGCCCGCTCGATGGCGCGGGCGGACAGGTCGCCGACCCGTACGCCGCGGACCGGCGGCAGGTCGCTGTCCTCGGACTCCACCACACCGACCGAAGCCACGAAGCGCCGCAACGCCCTGGCGGCCACATCCGGCGCAGACGCCTCCCCGGCCGGTGGCTCCTCCCCGCCTGAGGGGTGGGCGAGCAGCGCGTCCAACGTGACCATGGGGTTCCCCTCCGCCATTGCCCGCTCGCCCTCACCGATGCTCTGGACCACCCGCGACCAGTTGTGCTCGATCACGTGCTCGACCCAGTGCGAGGTGACCGGGACGACCACCCCGATCAGCGCCCGGTTCTTCTTGATGCCGATGAGCTCTCCGGCGGTCGCGTACCTCTCGATATCAGCTCCGCGAAGCTCGCGGATATTGATCATCCTCAAGGTGATCCCCCCTGCAAGCACGTTCATGTAGTGCAGGTCAGCGGCCAGCGTACCACCGCCGTCGACATCTGTCGACAAGCATGGACAAGCGTCGGCGCGCCGGCTCGTAACGCAGCGTACATCTTGAGCACGTGCGTGTCGTCCCAGAATCTCCAGCTCCGACCGTCACGAGGGGCGGCCACACGAACGCCCCGCAGGCGAGGTCTTCACCGTGCAACGCCAGGACGACTGAGCGCAGAGTGCCAGGCTCGCCGTTACCGAATGCTACGGTGACGGCGTGAATGCGGTGCCCGAGTGGATGCGGCCGCCTCGCCTTGAGGGGTGGTATGCCGACGACCTCGATCACCTTCCGGAAGCGCCGCGTCACACCGAGCTGATCGATGGAGCACTCGTCTTCATGATGTCCCCCCAGCGCTCCTGGCATGCTCGGCTCGTAACCGCGCTGGTGCTCGCCCTCACGGAACAGGCACCGGCAGCTATCGAGGTCGAGCGGGAGATGACGATCCGACTCGACGAGCGGAACCGCCCCGAACCAGATCTCCTAGTGACAACGGCGCCCTATGATCCGGACCGCACCTTTTACACACCTGACCAGGTGCTCCTGGTCGTCGAGGTGGTCTCGCCGGAGTCCGCGCACCGTGACCGAACGGTCAAGCTGCGCAAGTACGCAGAAGCCGGTATCGCGAACTACTGGCGTGTCGAGGAAGAGGACGGCGCGCCCGTCGTCCATGCCTACGAGCTCGACGGGCCGACCCGGTCCTACGCACCGACCGGAATCCACCGCCACGAGCTGCGCAGTCCAACACCGTTCGCGATCAAACTTGACTTGGACAGGCTGGTGCCCGGCCGCAGGAGCTGAGCCGGTAGCGCACCGATGCCGCCCGACGTCGGACCGGAACGTCCCTACACGTTGAAGCGGAACTCCACCACGTCGCCGTCGCGCATCACGTACGCCTTGCCCTCCAGGCGCACCTTGCCGGCGGCCTTCGCCGCCGCCATCGAACCGGCCGCCACCAGGTCGTCGTACGGCACGATCTGGGCCTTGATGAAGCCGCGCTGGAAGTCGGAGTGGATCACGCCGGCCGCCTCCGGAGCCGTGGCGCCGATCGGGATGGTCCAGGCCCGGGCCTCCTTGGGCCCGGCGGTCAGGAACGTCTGCAGTCCCAGCGTGCGGAAGCCGACCCGGACCAGCTGGTCGAGGCCCAGCTCAGCCTGGCCGATCGACGCCAGCAGCTCGAGTGCCTCGGCCGGGGGCAGGTCGATCAGCTCCGACTCGGCCTTGGCGTCCACGAAGACCGCCTCGGACGGCGCGACCAGCGCCCGCAGCTCGTCCAGGAGTGCCGGGTTGGCCAGCTGCTCCTCGTCCACGTTGAAGACGTAGAGGAACGGCTTGCCGGTGAGCAGGTGCAGCTCGCGCAGCTCGGCGGTGTCGATGCCGGCACCGGCCGCGCCGGCGTAGAGGGTCACCCCGCCGTCGAGCAGGTCGCGGGCGGCGACCGCCGCCGCGTAGGCGCCGGCGCGCTCCTTGCGAGCCTTCGCCTCCTTCTCCAGTCGCGGCAGGGCGCGCTCGAGCGTGCCGAGGTCGGCGAGGATCAGCTCGGTGTTGATGGTCTCGATGTCGTCGGCCGGCGAGACCTTCCCGTCGGGGTGGGCCACGCTGGGGTCACCGAACACCCGCACCACCTGGCAGATCGCCGAGGCGTCACGGATATGGGTGAGGAACGCGTTGCCTCGTCCCTGCCCCTTTGACGCGCCGCGGGCCAGCCCGGCGATGTCGACGAACGTCACCGCTGCCGGGACGATCTTCGCCGACGTGAACATCGTCGCGAGCGTGTCCAGGCGCGGGTCTGACAGGCCGACCACGCCGACGTTGGGCTCGGCGCCGCCCGGGTGGCGCGCCGCCAGTGCGCTGTTTCGAGTCAGTGCGTTGAACAGCGTGCTCTTGCCGACGTTCGGCACGCCGACGATGCCGATAGTGAGACCCACGAGCCGCCAGTCTACGCTCCGCCCCAGGACCGCCCTCCCGACGGTCATGTCCGAATCCCGCGAGCCACACGCCCCCGGCCAGGGCAGGATCGAGGCGTGGACCTGGACTTCGAGCACTGCTACCGGGCGGTCACCAGCCGTGACTCCCGATTCGACGGACGGTTCTTCACCGCGGTCACGTCGACCGGCATCTACTGCCGGCCGTCCTGCCCGGCGCTCACACCCAAGCGCCGCAACGTGCGGTTCTACGCCTCGGCCGCGGCCGCCCAGCGCAACGGCTTCCGGGCGTGCCGCCGTTGCCGGCCGGACGCGGTGCCCGGCTCACCCGACTGGGACGCGCGCGCCGACCTGGTCGGCCGCGCCATGCGGCTGATCGCCGACGGCGTGGTCGACCGCGAGGGTGTGCCGGGTCTCGCCCGGCGCCTGGCGTACACCGAGCGTCACCTCAACCGGATGCTCACCGCGGAGCTGGGCGCGGGGCCGCTGGCGTTGGCCCGCGCGCAGCGCGCGCAGACCGCGCGGACCCTGGTGGAGACCACCGGGCTGGGCCTGGCGGAGGCTGCCTTCGCCGCCGGCTTCGGCAGCGTCCGGCAGTTCAACGACACGATCCAACAGGTGTACGGCGTCGCGCCGTCCGCGCTGCGGGAGGCCGCGCGGCGCCGCCCGGGCGCCACGGCGGGCGGCGCAGGCACGGTGGCGCTGCGGCTGCCGTACCGGCCGCCGCTGCACGCCGCCGCGCTGCTGGAGTTCCTGGCCGGGCGGGCACTACCCGGTGTCGAGGAGGTCGACGGCGCCAGCTACCGCCGCACGCTGCGCCTGCCGCACGGCCCGGCGACCGCCGAGCTGACACCCGCCGACGGGCACGTCGCCGCGGCCCTGCACCTGTCCGACATGCGCGACCTCGCCCCGGCGGTGGCGCGCTGCCGGCGCCTGCTGGACCTGGACGCCGACCCGGTCGCGATCGACGCGGTGCTCGCCCAGGACCCGGCGCTCGCCCCCGCGGTCGCCAAAGAGCCAGGGGTGCGGGTGCCCCGCGCCGTCGACGGCTTCGAGATCGCGGTACGGGCCGTGGTGGGGCAGCAGATCTCGGTGCCGGGGGCGCGCAAGGTGCTCACCCGCCTCGTCGCGGCACAGCCGCCTGGCAGCGAGGGGCTGTTCCCCGACCCGGAGGCGTTGCTGGGCCTGCCGGACGAGGCGTTCGCCATGCCGGCCGCCCGCCGGGTGACCCTGCGCGCGCTCGCCCAGGCGGTGGTCGACGGCGAGCTGGACCTCGACGGGGGCGCGGACCGCACCGATACCGAGCGGCGCCTGCTGGCGCTGCCCGGGGTCGGCCCGTGGACCGCCGGCTATGTAGCGCTGCGCGCGCTCGGCGACCCGGACGCGTTCCTGCCCACCGACCTGGGGGTGCGCCGGGGCGCGGCAGCGCTCGGCCTGCCCGGCGCCGCCACCGCACTCGACACCCATGCGACGCGCTGGCGCCCGTGGCGCTCGTACGCCGTGATCAGACTGTGGAGGACAAAGTGGACATGACAACCATGCCGACCCCGGTCGGGCCGATGACGATCATCGGGGACGCGGACGGGGCGGTGCTCGCCGCGGGCTTCACCACGGACGTGGGTGCGCTGCTGGCACTCGTACACCCGGGTCTGCGGACCGCGACGGAGCCGCAGCGGCGGGCGGACCTCGGGCCGGCGAGCGAGGCCGTGCGGCGCTACTTCGACGGGGACCTCACCGCGCTGGACGGGGTGCCGGTCCGCCAGCACAGCGACGGGGTTTTCCTGCCGGCGGCCTGGGCGGCGCTGCGCGAGGTCAAGCCGGGTGAGCCGGTCACCTACACCGACCTGGCGACCCGGGCCGGCCGGCCGGCCGCGGTACGCGCGGCGGCGCAGGCGTGCGCCCGCAACGCCGTGATGCTCTTCGTGCCGTGCCACCGGGTGGTCCGCGCGTCCGGCGCGCCCGGCGGCTACCGGTATGGCACGGACACCAAGCGCTGGCTGCTGGAGCACGAGAGCCATAAATCTGACGTGAGAAACGTCGTACCCAGAAGGTAACGTTTCGGTGTGCCGGATGTCCCTTACCCCCGGAACGCTCTTCACAATCTGTGGCGGATCAGGCGCTATCTGCGGCCCTACCGGGGCCAGCTGATCCTGCTCATCGGGACCGGATGCGTGACCACCGTCGTGAGCATCTGCGTCCCGCTCGTGGTGCAGCGGGTCATCGACGGCCCGCTGACCCACGGCGACGAACGGGGCCTGCTCCTGCTCGGCAGCCTCGCCCTCGTCCTGGGGCTGGTCGAGGCGTTGCTGATCTTCATACGCCGGTGGGTCCAGTCGAGCTACGCCCTGGGCATCGAGACCGCGATCCGCCGCGACCTCTACGCGCACCTGCAGCGCCTGCCGGTCGCCTTCCACGACAGGTGGCAGTCCGGTCAGCTGCTCTCCCGGGTCACCAGCGACATGGGCGTGCTGCGCCGGTTCCTGTCGTTCGGCCTGGTGTTCGGGGTGGTCAACGGGGCGACGTTCGTAACCGTGGCGGCCCTGCTGCTGCACCTCTACTGGCCGCTCGGCGTCATCGTCGCGCTGATGACCGGGCCGCTGTTCTTCTCCAGCAAACGGTTCTTCCACCGCTACATCAAGGCCGCCCGGAAGGTGCAGGACCAGCAGGGCGACCTGGCGACGCTGGTCGAGGAGTCGGCGCAGGGGGTCCGCCTGATCAAGTCCTTCGGCCGGCGGCGGCACATGGCCGCCCGGTTC
>DASSUC010000208.1:0-3845 GCA_035707405.1 Micromonosporaceae bacterium
CCCGGTTGAGGTGCCCGACGGCGCGACGCTGCTGGTGGCCGCGCGGGCGGCCGGGGTCGCCGTGCCCACCCTCTGCCACGACGACCGGCTGTCCCCGCAGGGCTCCTGCCGCGCCTGCCTGGTCGCCGTGGACGGCGGACCGGTCGTGGCCGCCTGCACCACGCCCGCCCGCGAAGGCATGGCCGTACGCACCGACGACCCGCGCTCGCGCGAGGCCGCCCGGGCCGCCGTCGAGCTGGTCGTCTCCGAGCTGCCCGCCCGCGCGCTCGATCTGCCGGCCGAGCGCAGCGAGCTGGTCCGGGTGTGCGCGCAGCTCGGCGTCACCGGCGGCGACGGCCGGTTCCCCCGCGCCACCCACGCGCGCGGCGTCGACCACTCCCACCCGTACGTCAAGCTCGACGCCGACCTGTGCATCGCCTGCGGCCGGTGCGTCCGGATGTGCGCCGAGGTGCAGGGCACCTTCGCCCTGTCGATGGCCGGTCGGGGCTTCCACACGGTGGTGTCCGCCGGCGCCGGCACCAGCTGGGCCGACTCCCCATGCGTGTCCTGCGGCGGCTGCGTCGACACCTGCCCGACCGGGGCGCTGGGCGAGCCGGGCCTGCTCGACCCGCGCCCGGTGACCGCCACCACCACGACCACCTGCGGGTACTGCGGCGTCGGGTGCAGCCTGGACGTGCACGTGCGCGGCGACGAGGTCGCCGCGGTCACGCCCACCCACGGCGCCCCGGTCAACCGCGGCCACGCCTGCGTGAAGGGCCGCTTCGCGCACGCCTTCGCCCGCTCCCGGGACCGCCTGGCCACGCCGATGGTCCGCCGTGGTGGGCGTGGGGGCGCGCTGGGACCGGCCTCGTGGCCCGAGGCGCTGGCGCTCGTCGCGGCGCGGCTGGCGGACATCCGTACCCGGTACGGCCCCGACGCCGTCGGGGTCATCTCCTCGGCCCGCGCCACCAACGAGGAGAACTACCTGGCCCAGAAGCTCGCCCGGGTGGTCCTGGGCACCAACAACATCGACAACTGCTCGCGGCTGTGCCACGCCCCCACGGCCGCGGGCCTGAACGCGGCGCTGGGCCTGGCCGGCGGCACCAACCCGTTCGACGACCTCGACGAGGTCGACTGCATCCTGCTGGCCGGGGCCAACCCGACCGAGGCGCATCCGGTCGTCGGCGCCCGGATCAAGCAGCGGGTGCTCGCCGGCGCCCGGCTCATCGTCGTCGACCCGCGCCGCATCGAGCTGGCCGACTACGCCGACGTGCACGTGCAGGGCCGGCCCGGCTCCAATGTCGCGGTCTTCAACGGCATCGCCGGGGTGCTGCTCGCCGAGGGGTACGCCGACCGGGCGTTCCTGCGCGAGCGCGCCAGCGGGCTGGAGGAGCTGGTCGAGCTGCTCGCGGAGTACCCGGTGGAGCGGGCCGCGCAGCTGGCCGGGGTGGCGCCGCAGGTCCTCCTGGCAGCGGGCCGGCTGTTCGGGCAGGCCCGCCGCCCGGCGGTCGTCTACGGGCTGGGCATCACCGAGCACGCGCACGGCACCGACGGCGTGCGTACCCTGGCCAACCTGGCGATCCTGCGCGGCGCGGTCGGCACCAGCCGCGGTGGTGGTGTGATCCCGCTGCGCGGGCAGAACAACGTGCAGGGCGCCTCGGACATGGGCGCGCTGCCCGACTCGCTGCCCGGCTACCAGCGGGTCACCGACGCTGGCGTGCGGGCCCGGTTCTCCGCCGCGTGGGGCGTCGATGTCCCGCCGCGCCCGGGGCTGCGCATCCCGCAGATGTTCGACGAGGCCGTCGCGGGCCGGCTCAAGGCGCTGTACGTCATCGGCGAGGACATCGTGCAGACCGACCCGGACACCAGGCACGTGCGCCAGGCGGTCGACGCGTGCGAGCTGGTCGTCTGCCACGACCTGTTCCTGTCGCAGACGGCGCAGCTGGCCGACGTGGTGCTGCCGGCCGCGTCCTTCCTGGAGAAGGAGGGCACCTTCGTCAACTTCGACCGGCGCTTCCAGCGGGTCCGTGCCGCCCTGCGGCCGCCGGGCGAGGCGCGCAGCGACTTCGACATCCTGCGGCTGCTCGCCCAGGAGATGGGTGCCGACCTGGGGCTTTCCACCCCGGCCGCGGCGCTGGCCGAGTGCGCCGGCCTGACCCCGGTCTTCGCCGGCATCTCGCACGAGCGGCTGGACCGCGAGGGCCCGCTGCACTGGCCCAACCGTGGCCCGGACGATCCGGGCGAGGCCCGGCTGCACCTGGCGTCGTTCTCCACCCCCGACGGGCGGGCCGCGCTGGCCGCGCGCCCGTACCTGCCGCCGGGCGAGAGCCCGGACGCCGGCTACCCCTTCGTGCTGACCACCGGCCGGCGGCTGGTGCACTACAACAGCGGCTCGATGACCCGCCGTACGCCGAACTCGCGGCTGCTCGCCGGAGAGGTGCTCGACATCAACCCGGCCGACGCGGCCCGCATCGGGCTGGCCGACGGCGACCTGGTCGAGGTGGCCAGCCGGCGTACGGCCCTGACCGTGCCGGTGCACCTCACCGACCGGGTGGCCCCGGGCGAGGTGTTCACCAGCTTCCACTTCCCGGACACGCCGACGAATGCGCTGACCTCCCAGGCCACCGACAACGTGACCGGGTGTCCGGAGTACAAGGTGACCGCGGTGGCGCTGCGCCGCCCGGAGCGCGCCCGGTGAGCTGACCGGACCCGCCCGCACCGGCGACGAGCCAGGTCCAGCCGGTGTGCCGGCTGGACCTGGCCGACCAGGTCACGAGACTCGTCGCGTGCCGTGCTGGGCGTGGCTCAGGCGGCCACCTCACGGACGGGGACACACTCACGGACGGGGGCACACTCACGGACGGGGACACGCTCGCGGACGGGACACGCTCACGGGTGGAACACGCGGAACGCGACCTGCTCGCTGCGGCCGGCCGGGCCGGTCGCCACGATAGAGATCTTCGCCAGTAGCGGCTCGTCGGCATACCGCCAGACATAGGTGAACGTCGTGCCGGACCGGGTCGCGGTCCCTACCAGCTCGGGGGTCGGCGTGGTGCCCACACCCAGCGGGGTCAGGAACAGCTGCACCCGGTCGGTGCCGGTGGTGGCCTTCATGGTGAAGGTGATCGTGCCCTGGCCGGTCGGCAGCACCCAGCCGTAGGCCGGCATGCCCTCCTGCGGCTCGGGGTGGAACTCCGGCAGGTCCGGGTTGGGCTGGTAGGTGACGGTGAGCAGGCCCGGACGTACCGGCGCCCCGGCGAAGACCAGCGGCACCACGGCTGCCTTGACGACCTCACCGTTGTGCGCGGACAGCTCGGTGGCGACCAGCCAGCCCGTGCTGGTGGTGGGCCGGGAGAACGGCACCTGGGCACTGAACGGCCGCATCTGGTCGCCGCCACCGGTCCCGTAGCCTTCACCCAGCTTGCGCACTGCCAGGCCGTTGTCCTGCAGGACCCGCAGCGTGACGTGGCCCTCCCAGGCCTGGGCCCGACCGGCGACCGCCAGCGGTGTCCGCACCGGCACCATGTCGGGCGGGTTGACCACCCATGGCGGCTTCTCCACAACGATCGTGTCGGTGGTGACCCACATCGGGGTGACGCCCTTGGCTTCCCAACTGAGCAGCACGCGGGTGACCGGCCCGGTCACCTTGCCGGCGATCGTGGGCCGGAAGCTCACCGAAGCGAGCCAGTCACTCTCGTACCGGGATGCGACGTAGCTCGGCTTTTCCATGCCCACGACCCGGACCAGGAAGTCACGGGCCACGACCCGGGCCTGGGCCAGATCCACCCGCATCCCGACCGGTGGGGACAGCTGCAGCCACTCGTAGAACGGCGCCACCTTCCCGTTGAAGGAGTACACCGTGGTCC
>DASSUC010000209.1:0-5186 GCA_035707405.1 Micromonosporaceae bacterium
GGTCACCCTGAAGTTCGGCTCGAAGGTGCCCGGCACCACCATGGAGGTCCGCGACATCACCATGGACTTCCAGTACGGCGAGGCGTTCACCGAGTCCAGCCCGGAGGCGTACGAGCGGCTGGTGCTGGACGTGCTGGTCGGTGACCGGACGCTGTTCCCGCACGCCGACGAGGTGGAGGCGAGCTGGCGGGTGGTCGACCCGCTGGAGCAGGCGTGGCAGGGCACCACGCCGGTACCGTACCGGGCCGGCGAGTGGGGGCCCCGCGAGGCGGACGAGCTGCTCGCACGCGACGGCCGCACGTGGCGACGGGCGTAGGGGGTCTGATGCTCTCGCTGTGGGACACGACCGGCCGGGAGGTCGTCCGCAAGCTCGCCGCGGAGCGGCGCAGCGCCGGCGGGGTGGCCAGCGGGCTGGCCCTCACCCTAGTCGTGGTCACCGACGAGCCCCGGGTGCGCGAGGTCGAGGACGCGACGACGGTCGCCGCCGCGGAGCACCCGTGCCGGCTGCTCATCGTGGTCCGGGACGGCCATCTCGGGCCGGACGCGGCGTCCCGGCTGGACGCCGAGGTCGTCGTCGGTGGCCGGCTCGGCCCGTGCGAGGCGGTCGTGCTGCGCATGCGCGGCCGGCTGGCGCTGCACGCCGAGTCGGTGGTGGTGCCGCTGCTCGCCCCGGACGTGCCGGTGGTGACCTGGTGGCACGGGCCGCCACCGGCCCGGATCGCGTACGACCCGCTGGGTGTGGTCGCCGAGCGCCGGATCACCGACACGGCCCAGTGCCCGGAGCCGGTCGCCGCGCTGCACCAGCGGGCGGAGGACTACGCGCCGGGCGACACCGACCTGGCGTGGACCCGGCTGACCCCGTGGCGCACCCTGGTGGCCGGCGCGTTCGACACCACTCCCGCCCTGGTGACCGGGGTGACCGTCGAGGCGACACAGACCGACCCCAGCGGGGCGCTGCTCGGCGGCTGGCTGCACGCCAGGCTGGGGGTCCGGCCGGCGCTGCGCGCCACCGCCATGCCGGCGACGGACGGGCTGCGGGCGGTCGAGCTCCAGCTCGACGACGGCACGCAGATGGGCCTGGTCCGCCACGACGGCACCGCCGTGCTGCGCCACACCGGCCAGGCCGACCGGGTGCTGCCGCTGGTGCGCCGCAGGCTCGGCGAGGAGCTGGCCGAGGAGCTGCGCCGGCTCGACGCGGACCAGCCGTACGCGGCGGCCCTGGGCGCGGCCACCGGCCGGTCCGGCCTGGACGAGCGGCCCCGTAACCGGGTGCACATCTGGCAGGACCCGGCGCTGGCCGAGCGCCCCGACACCGGGTGCGTGCCGCGGTGACCGCCAGCGTGGTGGTGCACGCCAACGCGGCCCTGCTGGCCCAGGCGGTCGCCGCCCGGCTCGCGGTACGGATGCTCGACGCCCAGGCCGAGCGGGGCTTCGCCAGCGTGGTGCTGACCGGGGGTGGGGTGGCGGCCGCGGTCTACCGGGCGCTGCGCAACAGCCCCGCCCGCGACTCGGTGGACTGGTCCAGAGTGGACATCTGGTGGGGTGACGAACGTTTCCTGCCCACCGGCCATCCGGAGCGCAACGAGACCCAGGCCCGCGAGGCGCTGCTCGACGCGGTGCCGGTGCGGGCCGAGCGGGTGCACCCGATGCCGGCCGCGGACGGGCCCGACGGCAACGACCCGGAGGCGGCCGCCGCGCGCTACGCCGAGGAGCTGGCCGCCGCGGCGCCGGGCACCGCCGTCCTCCCCCACTTCGACGTCCTGCTGCTGGGGATGGGCGAGGACGGGCACGTGGCGTCGGTCTTCCCGGAGCATCCGGTGGCGTACGAGACCCGGCCGGTCAGCGCGGTGCGAGGGGCGCCCAAGCCGCCGCCGGTGCGGCTCACGCTCACCTTGCCGGCGATCAACACAGCCGAGGAGGTGTGGCTGGTGGTCACCGGTGCGGCCAAGGCGAGCGCGGTGGGGATGGCGCTGACCGGGGCCGGCCCGGTGCAGCTGCCGGCCGCCGGGGTGGGTGGCGTGGACCGTACCTTGTGGCTGCTCGACCGGGCCGCCGCGGCTGAGCTGGGCCCGCGGTTCCGCAGCCTGCGCTGACCGCGAGAACGCCTGCGACAGCCCGCATACCAACAGGTCGTCCGCTGGCATGCGGGCTGCCGTCGCCCGCCGCACCGGAGCAAGGTCCCCGCCACGCCAGCCGGTGGGACACGCTACGGTTGCCGGCGCTCAACGGTCAGGTAGACCCGGCTCGGCCCGAGGGTCGCCGAGGCGATCTTCCGGACGGTCTGCCCGGGCACGGGCCGGACCCGCCACCGCTGCAGGACGGTGGCCAGGACGATGGCGGCCTCGACCCAGGCGAACCCCTCCCCGATGCACTGGCGGCTGCCCGCGCCGAACGGGACGAACGCCGGCCGGGGCACCTGCTTGGCGCGCTCGTCCGCCCAGCGGTCCGGGTCGAACACGTCAGGCTCGGCAAAGACGCACGGGTCGCGGTGCATGGCGTACGGGGAGAAGAAGACCGAGGCGCCGGCCGGCAGGGTGTGACCGCCCAGGTTCACCTCGCTGGTCGTCCGCCGGGACAGCAGCCATGCGGGCGGGTACATCCGCAACGTCTCGGTCAGCAGGCACCGGACGTAGCCGAGGCGCTCGACGTCCTGGAACACCGGGGCACGCTCGCCGAGCACCTCGCAGACCTCGGCGTACGCCCGGTCCTGGATGTCGTCGCGGACGGACATGGCCTGCAACGCCCAGGCCATGGTCGTCGCCGTGGTCTGGGTGCCGGCCGACAGCATCGTCAGGACCTCGTCGCGCACCTGCGCGTCGGAGAGCCCCTCGCCGGTCTCCTCGTCGCGGACCATCAACATCATCGAGACCAGGTCCCCGTGGTCCACGCCGGCCCGCCGGTAGCCGGCCACCACGCCGTCCACGACCTCGTGCATACGGCGTATCGCCCGGTTGAACCGGCGGTTCTGGGCGGTGGGCAGCCGCTCCAGGAGACTGGTAGGCGCCAGCAGGCGTCTGGTGATCCCGTCGAGCACGATCGGCATCGCGCCGATGACCTCGTCGACCGCATCCTGGTCAAGGTCTGTGGAGAACAGCGTCCGGCCGACCACAGCCATGGCCAGCTCCATCATCTCCACGTCCGCCGTGATCCGTTGGCCATCCGCCCAGGAGTCGACCCGCTGCGCGGCCAGCCGTTGCATCACCTCCGCATAATGGGCGATCCGGTGGCGGTGAAAAGCGGGCTGGAGCAGCCGGCGCTGCCGCCGATGAACTGCTCCACGAGACGTGATCAACCCGTTGCCGAGAAATGGCCTGGCCTTGTCGAGCTGAGGACCTGGCTCGAACTTGTGCGCCTCCCCGACCAGGACCCGGCGGACGAGATCGGGACTGTTCACGATGTAGACGGGTCTCGGACCGAGCCGGACCGTGACGATTTCCCCCAACGGGCGCAGCGACTCAAGGAACTCGAGCGGCTGGCGCCGGAACTGGAGGGCGTGGCCGAGAAGGGGCAGGGGCCTGGGCGGTGTCGCAGGTCGTACCTTGGTCATGGCCATGGTCGTTGCCTCCGCTGTAGGCGATACCGAGGTTCAGCGTAGGTCGTGACAGCAACATGAATCTTTCATGTTTCTTACATGAAAGGGCTCACGGGACCATGGGCCGACCGGCTGGCCGGCCTTCACTATTTTCGTTTCTTCAGGTCCCGGGCGTGCGACCGCCTCAGCCCGCCATATTTCACGGCAAACCGGGATGACGATTCTTAGCCACGGTCTGACACGACCAACCTAGCTATTCACGCAAACTGCTTGGCTCTTTGAGCCCCGAACGGTAAACGCAATCTCATCTGCACGTGCGTCTGCAAAGTCACAACGGATTATTCGGTGCTGCAGGCCGTCCCGGGACCACCGGGGAGCAGGCGGCCCAGCCGGCACGTCGGAGGCGTCGTGCCGCTCCACGCGCTGCGGATGTCCGGGTGTGCTGCCTGCGGAGGTCGTCAGTGCGGCTCGCCGCGGCGCTGGCGCAGCGCGGCGAGCGCCTCAGCCAGGATCGCCGCACCGTCCTCGTCGCTGCGCCGCTCCTTGACGTAGGCCAGGTGTGACTTGTACGGCTCGTTGCGCGGCGGGGCCGGCGGGTTCTCCTCGTCCCGCCCGGCCGGCAGGCCGCACTTGGGGCAGTCCCAGGTCTTCGGGGGTGGGACGTCGACCGCGAACGACGGTCTGACGCTGTGTCCGTTGGCGCACCAGTAGGTGGTCACGCAACGGGGCACCGGCTCGCCACGCTCGGGCGGCCGGATGGGGCCGGAGCCGACACGGGTGCCGCGAATGGCGCTGCCACTTGCCACGGCTACTTGCTCCTGTCGTCGGGGGGGTCGTCGACCGGATGGATGGCCGCAGGGTGACTACAACCTGCGCGGCGGTTACCGCAGGCCGCGGACCGCCGCGCATGAGTCTAGGCTCTACCAGCCCCGTTACACACCACTCGGCACGGCGAGCTTCAACCACAGACCGAGCCCGATGATGCAGGCAAACCAGACGATGCCCACCAGAACCGTGTAGCGGTCGAGGTTGCGCTCGGCCACCGAGGAGCCGGCGAGGCTGGTGGAGACTCCCCCGCCGAACATGCTGGACAGCCCGCCGCCCTTGCCCCGGTGCAGGAGGATCAGCAGGGTAAGGATGGCGCTGGTCAGGATCAGCAACACGATCAACGTGTACGCGAACGCGATCGGCATGTCGGTCCAGTCCTCTCGACGGTGGCCGGTCAAGAATAGCCGCGGTCCCTCGCTACACGCTGGCCAGGCCCAGGGCGCACGCGTCCGGCTGCCCGAAGGCCGGGTGGATGAAGCCGCCCCGCACGTTGGACCCGGCCATCCGCAGCGCCTTCATGTAGAGCATCGGGACGATCGGGGCCTTCTCCTGGATCCGCTCGTCGAGCTCACCCCAGAGCCGGTACTGCGCGTCAAGGTCCGCCTCGGCCATCGCCTCGTCGATGAGGCGGTCCACCTCGGGGTCCTCGAAGAGCGAGAAGTTCTTGTTGCCGGTGGCGGTCTCCCCCTTGGGGATCACCTTGCTGCTGAACAGGGGCGGGATCACTGCCGAGCCGTTGGCCCAGTCGGCCACCCAGCCCGCCCACATCACGTGGTAGTCGTTGTTGGGGTTGCCGATCGCCTGGTCGAAGTAGTCGACCTGGGCC
>DASSUC010000210.1:0-5487 GCA_035707405.1 Micromonosporaceae bacterium
GGCTCTGCCTGCGCCGGCTCGGCCCGGGCCGGCTCCGCTCGGGCCGGCTCCGCTCGGGCCGGCTCCGCTCGGGCCGGCTCCGCTCGGGCCGGCTCCGCTCGGGCCGGCTCCGCTCGGGCCGGCTCCGCTCGGGCCGGCTCCGCTCGGGCCGGCTCTGCCCGGGCCGGCACGGTCCCGGGCTCGGCCCGGTCGGTGCCGGCCGTGGCCGGTTCCCCGTTGGCGGTGGCGGCCGGCTCGGCGACCGCCACCGCGGCCCGGCGGCGGCGGGTCCGCGGCGCCGGCTCGGCGCCGGCTGCCGCCTGCGCGGTCGGCGCGGGCTCGCCGTTATCGCTGCCGGTCAGGTCCGGCTCGGCGACCTTCCGGCGGCGCCGGGTGGCCTTCACCGGCTCGGTAGGCGCTACCGCGTCCACCGCGGCGCCGCCGCCGTCATCAGGGGCCGGCTCACCCGCAGCGGTGCGCCGCCGCGTGGCGCGGGCCCGCCGGACCGGTGAGCCGCCTTCGGCCGGCTCGGTGGTGGGCGTCTCGTCCCGCCCTGCTGTGGTGCTGGTTGGCTCGTCCTCGAGCATCCGGATGTTCTCCAGTTCCGGCCTCCCCGGGCGCGATCATCGCAGCCACGCGGGGATGCCCCCATTTGCTGTTCCGGTGACCAGCCCAACCGGGTCACGCCTGGTCGGACGGGCCGCCGAAGTCTGACGGTGAGCGGCAGCCACCCCGGCTACCGCTCCTCGATGACCGCCTCGTCGCGATCCGCGTGGAGCGGGTCGAGGATCTGGCCCTGCGCGGTCAGCGTGCCCTGCGCCAGCCGGGTAGCCCTGGGCGGGACCGGCGGCTCCAGGTCGGCCACCACGCGGAGGCCGGACATGACGTCATCGGGCCGTACGGTCGGAGTTACCTGTCGTACGACAAGGTCGAGTATTGCACACGGTACAGCGGCGACCCCGGAAGGTGCCTCAGACCCGGCGTGGTGCGGGTCCGTGTGGACCACCTCGGTGGAGTGGACCACCTCGATGGAGACGACCGCAGCCCGGGCGTCCACCGGCCGCCGCCCCTGCTTGGTCAGGCGCTCCACGACCACCTCGGGCGCGGCCAGGAAAGCGGCCACCGCGGCGTCGAGGGCAGCCGGCGCCACGCCGGGCAGCTCGACCCGCCAGCGGGCCGCGTCGATCCGCTCGGCCAGGCCGCCGCTCCCCCGGGCCTCCACCGCCTCCAGCACGTCCAGCCCTGGCGAGAGCGCGGCGTCCAGCGCCTTGCGCAGCGCTGCCGGGTCGACCGTCCGCTGCAGCCCGATCTCCAGGTACTCGGCCTCGCTCGCCGCGCCGGTCGGCGCCGCGCTGGCGTACGAGATCTTCGGGTGGGGCGTGAACCCCTGCGAGTACGCCACCGGCGTGCCGGCCCGGCGCAGCGCCCGCTCGAACGCGCGGGCGAAGTCCCGGTGCGAGGTGAACCGCAGCCGGCCCCGCTTGGCGTACCGGATGCGGATCCGCTGCACGACCGGGGCCTGGCCGCCTTCGGGCTGGGGTCGCCTGCTGATGGCTACGCTCCTTCCGAGCCGGATGCCGCCGCGGGGACCGGGGCCGCGACCGGGGTCAGCGGCAGCAGCTTGCGCCCGGTCGGCCCGATCTGGATCTGCGTGTCCATGGCCGGGCACACGCCGCAGTCAAAGCACGGCGTCCACCGGCAGTCGTCCTGCTCGTGCTCTGCGAGCGCATCCTGCCAGTCCTGCCAGAGCCACTCCTTGTCCAGGCCGGAGTCGAGGTGGTCCCAGGGCAGCACCTCGGCCCGGTCCCGCTCCCGCGTGGTGTACCAGCCAAGGTCCACCCCGGTGTCGTCGCAGGCCTGCGTCCAGCGCTCGTACGAGAAGTGCTCCGACCAGCCGTCGAACCGGCCGCCGTCCTCCCACACCCGCCGGATGACCGCGGCCACCCGCCGGTCCCCGCGGGACAGGAGCGCCTCGACGAGCGACGGCTCGCCGTCGTGGTAGCGGTATCCGATCGCCCGGCCCAGCTGGCGGTCGGCGTTGATCGCCGCCTTGAGCAGGCGCAGCCGGCGGTCGATGACATCCGGCGGAGCCATCGCCGCCCACTGGAACGGCGTGTGCGGCTTGGGCACGAAGCCACCGATCGAGACCGTGCACCGGATGTCGCGGGACCCGGTCGCCGCCCGCCCGGCCCGGATCACCTCGTGCGCCAGCCGGGCGATCTGCACCACGTCGTCGTCGGTCTCGGTGGGCAGGCCGCACATGAAGTAGAGCTTCACCTGCCGCCACCCGTTGCCGTACGCGGTGACGACCGTGCGGATCAGGTCCTCCTCGGAGACCATCTTGTTGATCACCCGGCGGATCCGCTCCGAGCCGCCCTCTGGAGCGAAGGTCAGCCCGGTACGCCGGCCGTTGCGGGACAGCTCCTCGGCGAGGGTGATGTTGAACGCGTCCACCCGGGTCGACGGCAGCGACAGCGACACGTTGCTGCCCTCGTACTGCCGGGCCAGGCCCGAGCAGATGTCGCCGATCTCGGAGTGGTCCGCGCTGGACAGCGACAGCAGCCCCACCTCGGAGAAGCCGGAGAGCTCGATCCCGTCGTGGACCATCTGCCCGATCGTGGTGATCGACCGCTCCCGCACCGGCCGGGTGATCATCCCGGCCTGGCAGAACCGGCAGCCGCGGGTGCACCCGCGGAAGATCTCCACCGCGTACCGCTCGTGCACGGTCTCGGCCAAGGGCACCAGCGGCCTGCGCGGGTACGGCCACGCGTCAAGGTCCATGGTGGTGCGCTTGCGCACCCGGAACGGCACGCCCGCCCGGTTCGGCACGACCCGCTGGATCCGCCCGTCCGGCAGGTAGTCCACGTCGTAGAAGCGCGGCACGTAGACCGACTCGGTACGGGCCAGCCGCAGCAGCAGCTCCTCCCGCCCGCCCGGCCGGCCGGCGGCCTTCCACGCCCGGAAGATCGAGGTGATCTCCAGCACCGCCTCCTCGCCGTCACCGAGCACCGCGGCGTCGATGAACTCGGCGATCGGCTCCGGGTTGAACGCGGCGTGCCCGCCGGCCACCACCACGGGGTGGGACTCGTCCCGGTCGGCCGCGCGCAGCGGGATGCCGGCCAGGTCCAGCGCGGTGAGCAGGTTCGTGTAGCCGAGCTCGGTGGCGAACGACACGCCGAACAGGTCGAACCCGCCCACCGGCCGGTGCGCGTCCACTGTGAACTGCGGCACGCCGTGCGAGCGCATCAGCCGTTCCAGATCGGGCCAGACCGCGTACGTGCGCTCGGCCAGCACGTCCGGCTGCTCGTTGAGGATCTCGTAGAGGATCTGCACGCCCTGGTTGGGCTGGCCCACCTCGTATGCGTCCGGGTACATCAGCACCCAGCGGACCGCGGCCTCGTCCCAGTCCTTCACCACCGCGCCGAGCTCGCCGCCCACGTACTGGATCGGCTTGCTCACCCGCGGCAGCAGCGGTTCGAGCTGGGGGAAGACGGTGACTACGGGCATAGCGGCCTCCTGGGTCAACCTATGAGGTTAGCCCCTGCCCAGATGAGTACGCTTCATGTTCGTGAGCACCGCAGCCACCCCACCGCCGGTCGCGGCCCGGCTGGCCGCATGGCGGCACGCGTTCCGCACCACCAACCCGCCCGAGCAGGGCGTCGTGGACGAGGTCACCCGCGCTCTGGTGGTCACCCGGGCCGGCGTACTCCCGATGACCCTGACCTCGGGCCTGGTCGCGGTGCTGCTCGCGGCGGCCGGTGCCGGCGCCGGCCGGGTGGGCGTGGACTGGCTCAACGTGACCCTGGCCGTGCTCGGCATCGTCATCGCCCACCTCGCGAACAACATGATGAACGACCTGGCCGACACCGAGACCGGCAGTGACACCGCCAGCTACCCGCGGGCGCTCTACGCCCCGCACCCGATCCTGACCGGCCTGGTCAGCAAGCGCCAGCTCGTCCTGGCGATCCTGCTCGCCAACGTGCTGGACCTGGCCATCATGGTGACGCTCGTCGCGCGGCGGGACTGGTGGGTCGCCGCGTTCGCGCTGGCCGGCCTGCTCCTGTCGTGGGCCTACACGGCGCCCCCGCTGCGCCTGAAGCGGGTCGGCCTGGGCGAGCTCGACGTGCTCGTCACGTGGGGCCCGTTGATGGTCGGCGGGGTCTACTACGCCGGCACCGGCGAGCTGGGCTGGCCCGTGGTCGCCGCGGCCACGGTCTACGCGCTGCTGCCGACCACGGTGCTGCTGGGCAAGCACATCGACAAGATCCCGTACGACGCCCCGGCCGGCACCCGGACCCTGCCGGTCCTGCTCGGCGACGGCCGGGCCAAGGCGCTCACCCAGGCCATGATGGTCGGCTACCACGCCGGGGTGGTCGCGCTGGTCGCGGTCCGCGCGCTGCCCTGGCCCGCCCTGCTCACCCTGCTCGCGGTGCCGATGCTGGTACGCACGCTGCGCGAGTACGCCAAGCCGAAGCCGGCCGAGCCGCCGGTGCCGACCCCGGTGTGGCCGCTGTGGTGGGCGCCGCTGGCGTTCCTGCACACCCGGCGGGCCGGCGGCCTGCTGGTGCTGGGCCTCGCCGGCTGGGCGGTGTGGACCCTCGTACGCTGACCCGCGGCACGCGCGCTGCTGGCTCGCGCGGGCGAGCTAACCTCGGTCAGCGAGAGGAGCGCCGCGATGACCGACTCCCCGCTGCCGCCGGGAGCCCCCGAGCCACCGACCGAGCCGGTGCGCAGGCCAGAGCCACCGACCGAGCCGCTCCGTGCACCAGCGGGTGAGCCAGCCGAGCCGCCGACCGAGCCGGTCCCGACCCGCTGGAGCGGGTCAGCGGCCATCCCGCCGCGCCCACCGGGCAAGGGCCGCCGCCGCGGCGGCGACGACCCGGAGACCCTGGAAATGACGGCCGCCGAGGAGGCGGTATGGCCGCCGCTCCCTCCGCCGCCACAGCACAACCCCAACCGGCCGGTGACGGCGGTGCTGCCGCCCGGGTGGGGGCCGGACGACGTGCCCCCGATGCCCGCCCGCAAGCCGCCCAAGCCGCCGAGGATGCGGCCGCCGCGCGGGCCGGTGGCCTACCCGGGGTACCCGCCCATGCCACCCCGCAGGGGCCGGAAGTGGCCATGGGTGCTGCTGTTCCTCACCGCGCTGACGACGCTCTGCTGCTGCGGCTGCGTGGCGTGGGTGAAACCGCTGGCGGACCAGCGGGCCACGGTCGCCATCCCGCCGGAGCGGGTGGCCGGCCTGGTCCGGGTGCAGGACACGGCGACCACGTTCGCGCTGGAGGCCGACGTACGGATGCACCACTGGCTGGCCGAGGACGTGTTCGCCGTGGTCTACGCCGACCCGGCACGGGGCGAGCGGCGGGTGACGCTGTTCGGCGCCACGCAGTTCCGGTGGAGCCCGGAGCAGGACCTGATCCGGGAGCTGGACCGGCTCTCCCAGAAGCTGTCGCTGACCGACCTGGCCGAGGCCGACCCGGGCCGGCTCGGCGGCCACATGCGGTGCGGCAG
>DASSUC010000211.1:0-5445 GCA_035707405.1 Micromonosporaceae bacterium
CACCGGGCTGAAGTGGGGCTTCATCCCGCAGAACGACGGCAAGCCGCACTACCTGGTGGTCAACGCCGACGAGGGGGAGCCCGGCACCTGCAAGGACCTGCCGCTGATGATGCACGACCCGCACGGGCTCATCGAGGGCGCCATCATCGCGGCGTACGCGATCCGGGCCCACCAGGCGTTCATCTACGTGCGCGGCGAGGCCGTGCACGCCGCCCGGCGGCTGCGCAACGCGGTGCGCGAGGCGTACCAGGCCGGCTACCTGGGGCGCGACGTGCTCGGGTCCGGCTTCGACCTGGACCTGGTCGTGCACAGCGGCGCCGGGGCCTACATCTGCGGTGAGGAGACCGCGCTGCTGGACTCGCTGGAGGGCTTCCGCGGCCAGCCCCGGCTGCGCCCGCCGTTCCCGGCGACGCACGGCCTCTACGCCTGCCCGACCGTGGTCAACAACGTCGGCACCATCGCCAGCGTGCCCTACATCGTGCTGGGCGGGGCCGCCTGGTGGAAGACGATGGGCACGGAGAAGTCCTCCGGTCCGATGATCTACTCACTCTCCGGCCGGGTCGCCAACCCCGGCCAGTACGAGTGCTCGATGGGCATCACGCTGCGTGAGCTGGTCGAGCTGGCCGGCGGCATGCTGCCAGGCCACCAGCTGCGGTTCTGGACGCCCGGCGGCTCGTCGACCCCGCTGCTCACGGCCGAGCACCTGGACGTGCCGCTGGACTTCGAGTCGGTGGCGGCGGCCGGCAGCATCCTCGGCACCACGGCGACGCAGATCTTCTCCGACGCCGACTGCCCGGTCTACGCGACCTACCGGTGGCTGGAGTTCTACCACCACGAGTCGTGCGGCAAGTGCACGCCGTGCCGGGAGGGCAACTTCTGGATGAAGGGCATCTACCGCCGGATCCTCTCCGGCGCCGGCACCCATGAGGATCTTGACACTCTGCTGGACACCTGCGACAACATCCTGGGCCGCTCGTTCTGCGGGCTGGGCGACGGGGCGACCAGCCCGGTCACCTCGTCGCTGAGGTTCTTCAAGCAGGACTACCTGGACTACATCGAGGGGCGTACGGCTCCCGTGTTCCGCAGGACACAGAACGAAGAGCTGGTGGGGGCGCACTGATGACGTCGGCGGTGGACAGGCACACCGAGACGGTGACGCTCACGATCGACGGGATCGAGGTCACCGCGCCAAAGGGCGCGCTGCTGATCCGGGTGTGCGAGAAGATCGGGATCGAGATCCCGCGGTTCTGCGACCACCCGCTGCTGGCCCCGGCCGGCGCCTGCCGGCAGTGCCTGGTCGAGGTGGAGGGGCAGCGCAAGCCGGTGGCCTCCTGCACCCAGGCGGTCTCCGACGGCATGGTGGTGCACACCCAGCTCACCTCCGAGGTCGCCCGCAAGGCGCAGCAGGGCATCATCGAGCTGCTCCTCGTCAACCACCCGCTCGACTGCCCCACCTGCGACAAGGGCGGCGAGTGCCCGCTACAGAACCAGGCGATGTCGACCGGGCGCACCGACTCCCGCTTCCACGAGCACAAGCGGGAGTACGTCAAGCCGATCAACGTGTCCACGCAGGTGCTGCTGGACCGGGAGCGCTGCGTGCTGTGCCAGCGCTGCACCCGGTTCTCCGACGAGATCGCCGGCGACCCGTTCATCGACCTGATGGACCGCTCCTCGGCCGAGCAGGTCAACGTCTACCGCGACGAGGGCTACGACGGCGGCGAGCCGGGCGACGCGGGCGACGCCCCGTTCAACTCCTACTTCTCCGGCAACACCGTGCAGATCTGCCCGGTCGGCGCGCTGACCGGCGCGCAGTACCGGTTCCGGGCCCGCCCGTTCGACCTGGTCTCCTCGCCGAGCGTGTGCGAGCACTGCGCGTCCGGCTGCGCCATGCGCACCGACTGGCGGCGGGGCAAGGTGCTGCGCCGGCTGGCCGGCGACGACCCGGCCGTCAACGAGGAGTGGAACTGTGACAAGGGTCGCTGGGCCTTCCAGTACGCGACCGCGTTCGACCGGATCACCACGCCCATGGTGCGCGACGCGGACACCGGTGAGCTGCGCTCCGCGTCGTGGTCGGAGGCTTTGAGCAAGGCGGCCGAGGGGCTGCGGCGCGCCCGGGACGGCGGGTCCGGCGTGGGCGTGCTCACCGGCGGGCGGCTGACCGTGGAGGACGCGTACGCGTACGCCAAGTTCGCCCGGGTCGCCCTGCACACCAACGACATCGACTTCCGGGCCCGGCCGCTGTCGGCGGAGGAGGCGGACTTCCTCGCCGCCAGCGTGGCCGGCCAGACCGAGGTGACCTACGCCGACCTCGAGCAGGCGGCGCACGTGGTGCTCGTCGCCCTGGAGCCTGAGGAGGAGTCGCCCATCCTGTTCCTGCGGCTGCGCAAGGCGTACGCCAAGCGGAGGCTGCGGGTGACGGCGGTGGCACCCTTCGCCACCCGCGGCCTGGAGAAGATGGGCGGCGCCCTGGTGGTGGCGGTGCCCGGGGATGAGCCGGCCCGCCTGGCCGACGTGGGCGGGGTGGACAGCCGCACCATCATCCTGGTCGGCGAGCGCCTCGCCACCGTCCAAGGTGGACTGTCCGCGGTGGCCGACCTGGCCGCGCGCACCGGGGCCAGGCTGGCCTGGGTGCCCCGGCGGGCCGGCGACCGCGGCGCGGTGGAGGCCGGCTGCCTGCCGAACCTGCTGCCCGGCGGCCGGCCGGTGGCCGACGTCGCGGCCCGCGCGGAGCTCGCCGGATGCTGGGGCCTGGAGCCGGGCGTGCTGCTCAGCCAGCCCGGCCGGGACACCGACGGGATCGTTGCGGCCGCCGCCCGGGGCGGGCTCGGCGCGCTCGTCGTCGCCGGGGTCGACCCCGCCGACCTGGCCGACCCGCGGCTGGCCGAGGAGGCCCTGGACCGGGTGGAGTTCCTGGTCAGCCTGGAGATCCGGCACAGCGCGGTGGCTCGCCGGGCGGACGTGGTCTTCCCGGTCGCCCCGGTGGTGGAGAAGGCCGGCACGTTCGCGGACTGGGAGGGGCGGCTGCGCCCCTTCGAGGCGGTGCTGGACACGCCGAGCATGGCCGACTCGCGGGTGCTCGACGCCATCGCCGCGGAGCTGGGCGTGGCGCTGGGCACCGGCAGCGTGGCGGCGGTGCGGCGGGAGCTGGAGTCGCTGCCGGCGACCGGGGTGGACCGGCCGGCCGCGCCCACCGTGGCAGCCGGCAAGGTGCGCCGCCCCGGCGCCGGCGAGGCCGTCCTCGCCACCTGGCACCACCTGCTCGACCTGGGCGCCATGCAGGACGGCGACGAGCACCTGGCCGGCACCGCCCGGCCCGCGGTGGCGCGGCTGGGCAAGGGTACGGCGGCCGCGCTCGGCGTGGTCGACGGCGACCCGGTGACCGTGGCCACCGACCGCGGCGCGGTGACCCTGCCGGCGCTGCTCACCGAGGCGCCGGACGGGCTGGTCTGGCTGCCCACCAACTCGCCCGGCTCGACGGTGCGGCGCACCCTCGGCGTGCCGGCCGGCGCGGTCGTCAAGCTCTCCGGAGGACGGTCATGATCCTGGCGCAGGAGCCGAGGCTTGAGGACTTCGGCGCCGACCCGTGGTGGCTGGTCCTGCTCAAGGTCGTCGTGGTGTTCGTGTTCGCCGTGGTGATGACGCTGCTCGGGGTGTGGTTCGAGCGCAAGGTGGTGGCCCGGATGCAGGTGCGCCCGGGCCCGAACAAGGTGGGCCCGTTCGGCCTGCTCCAGACGCTCGCGGACGGCCTGAAGCTGGCCCTCAAGGAGGACATCCTGCCGCGGGCCGCGGACAAGGTGGTCTACCTGTTCGCCCCCACCATCACCACCATCTGCTCGATCACCGCGCTGTCGGTGATCCCGTTCGGGCCGGTGGTGAGCATCTTCGGCCACCGCACGGCGTTGCAGGTCACCGACGTGAGCGTGGCGGTGCTGGTGATCCTCGCCTGCTCGTCGCTGAGCATCTACGGCATCGTGCTGGGCGGCTGGGCGTCCGGCTCGACCTACCCGCTGCTCGGTGGCTTGCGCTCGTCCGCCCAGATGATCTCGTACGAGGTCGCCATGGGCCTGTCCATCGTCGCGGTGTTCATGACCGCCGGCACCATGTCGACCTCGCAGATCGTGACCGCCCAGTCCCAGGGGGCGCCGGTCACCCTGTTCGGCCTGGACCTGACCGCCCCGGGCTGGTATGCACTGCTGCTGCTGCCGAGCTTCGTCATCTACTTCATCTCGGCGGTGGGAGAGACCAACCGGGCCCCGTTCGACCTGCCGGAGGCGGAGTCGGAGCTGGTCGCCGGCTTCATGACCGAGTACTCCTCGCTGAAGTTCGCGCTGTTCATGCTCTCGGAGTACGTGAGCATGGTGACCGTGTCCACGGTGGCGACCACCCTGTTCCTCGGCGGATGGCGGGCGCCGTGGCCGATCTCGCTGTGGGACGGCGCAAACGCCGGCTGGTGGCCGCTGCTGTGGTTCATGGCGAAGGTCACCCTGATCCTCTTCGTCTTCGTCTGGCTGCGCGCCACCCTGCCCCGGCTGCGCTACGACCAGTTCATGCACCTGGGCTGGAAGGTCCTGCTCCCGGTCAACCTGCTGTGGATCCTGGCGCTCGCCGGCATCAAGACGCTCCAGCAGTCCGACGTGGACACCCGCAGCCGGCTCCTGCTGATCGCCGGTGCGGTGTTCGTGGTGGCGCTGGTGGCGATGCTGTGGCCGAGCCGGCCGGCGGGCGAGCCCGCCCAGCCGCCGGCCGCGCCGCCGACGGGTGGCTTCCCGGTGCCGCCGATGGACCTGGCGGTGCCACCCAGCCCCCGGGCGCAGCGGCTGACCGCCGAGCGCGAGCCGGCGGCCGTGGGGGCCACCGGCGCGACCGGCGCCGGCACCGACGACGCACGCGACAGGGAGGTGTGACGTGGGCGCGATCCTGGACTCGGTCAAGGGCTTCGGCGTGACCTTCTCGCACATGTTCCGCAAGACGGTCACCACCGAGTACCCGAACCAGCCCGAGCCGCCCGCCCCCCGCTACCACGGCCGGCACATCCTCAACCGGCACCCGGACGGGCTGGAGAAGTGCATCGGCTGCGAGCTGTGCGCCTGGGCGTGCCCGGCGGACGCGATCTACGTCGAGGGCGCGGACAACACCGAGGAGGCCCGCTACTCCCCGGGTGAGCGGTATGCGTCGATATACCAGATCAACTACGCCCGCTGCATCCTGTGCGGCCTGTGCATCGAGGCGTGCCCGACCCGGTCGCTGACGATGAGCAACGAGTACGAGCTCGCCCGCGACTCCCGCCAAGCTCTCATCTTCACCAAGGAGCAGCTGCTCGCGCCGCTGCTGCCGGGGATGGAGCAGCCACCGCACCCGATGCGGCTCGGCGACAGCGAGAAGGACTACTACGTGGGGGCGCTGACCAACCCGGGCACGTCGGCCGGGGCCGAGCGGTCCACCATG
>DASSUC010000212.1:0-12097 GCA_035707405.1 Micromonosporaceae bacterium
GGAGGAGGAGCCGAGCGCGCTGGTCTCCCAGTACCTCTTCCCGACCGAGCGTTACCGGGGCGAGTGGAAGCGGCACTGGATCCACCTGGTGCCGCAGCTGGCCATCGGCACCGCCGCGACGTTCGCGCTGGGTTACGTCGCGGGGTTCCTCGCCCGCTACACCGTCTCCGGCCTGACCACCGTCGCGATCCTCGTCTGGCTCGGCGTGATGGGGTGGGTGGGCTGGCAGGTGGCGGACTGGTTCTACGACCGTTTCATCCTGACCAACAAGCGCGTCATGGTGGTCGCCGGCCTGATCACGCGGCGGGTCGCGATGATGCCGCTGCTGCGGGTCACCGATATGAAGTACGAGCAGTCGCCGATGGGCCGCCTGTTCAACTACGGCACGTTCGTGCTGGAGAGTGCCGGTCAGGAGCAGGCCCTCCGGGAGGTCAAGCACCTGCCCAACCCGAACGAGCTCTACCTGCGTGTCGTTGAGGAGATGTACGAGCCGCAGGCCGTCGAGGCGCGTCTGAGCCAGACCCCCGACGATGTCAAGGCCGACGACGGCTCCTGACGCCTGGAAGACTGACCCGGCGTCGCGATCTCCTGGGTAGGCTGATCCCGCTGGCCGACGGTCCACATCCGTCGGCCCGCGCTTGGAGGGCGAGACGTGTCTGCTCGGCCCACGGTCGAGGACGAGTTCCGGGAGTTTGTCGCGGCCCGGTCGGCCGCGTTGTTGCGGACCGCCTACCTGCTCGCCGGGGACTGGTCTACCGCCGAGGACCTGTTGCAGATCGCCCTGACAAAGACGTACCTGGCGTGGAAGCGGCTCGGCGAGATCGACGCGGTCGAGCCGTACGCCCGGCGGGTCCTGGTCAACACGGCGACGAGCTGGTGGCGCCGGCGGTGGCACGGCGAGCGGCCGACGGAGGTGCTGCCGGAGCAGGCCGCGCCGGACGGGCACGACGAGCGGCTCGAACGCGATGCGCTGTGGCGACACGTCCAGAAGCTGCCTGCCCGCCAGCGCGCCGTCCTGGTGCTGCGCTTCTACGAGGATCTGTCGGAGGCGCAGACCGCGGCGCTGCTGAACGTGTCGGTCGGCACCGTGAAGAGCCAGTGCTCGCGCGCCCTGGCCTCGCTGCGCCAGCGGCTGAGCGTGGAGGACGAGGCGCTTTCGCTCCCGGCCGGGAAGCCGCCCCGGCGCCGGCCCGCGGCGCCGCGCCGGGGCGCTGGCCAGGAGCTGGCGCCTGGCCGGGGGTCCGCGGCACCGGAGTCCGAGGAGCGGGACGGGGCGCCGGCGCCCCGTGGTCAGGACGGGACGCCGCCGGTCGCCGACACCGCGGACCCGGCCGCGATGGCACTGCCTGGTCAACAATGACGAGCACGCGGCGTGACAACTTCCCGCCCCACCCCGAGCGTCCAATCGGCGTGGACAGGCTCGATGAGGCGCTACGCGGCAGCTTCGCGTACGCTGCCGGCTCCGGCCTGTCACCACGGCGGGACCTTGCCGAGGTCGCGATCCGTGCCGGGCGCCGCCAGCACCGCCGCCGGCTGCTGGGTGGCACGGCCGTGCTGGCCGCCGTCACCCTGCTCGCGAGCGGTGGCGTGGTGTTCCTGCACCCGCCCGGCGGGCGGCCGGCGCCCACCGCCCCGGCAGCGGCGGGACGGACCACAGCGGACACCACCGCGGCCGAGACCTACGCGGGGACGCTGGTGGCGCCCGGTCCGGCGCTGACGACCCAGCCGCTGGGCGCAGGCCGCGTCCCCGTCGATGTGATCGCGGACCATGTCCTGCTGGCCCGGGAAGGCGTACGCATCGACCTGAGCCCGGTCGGCACGCCGGCCGCAGGTTACCGGGTCGCCGACGGCTACCTCGTCGTGGCCACATCGGCCGGAGGCGCCACGCTGTGGTTCACCTCGGCCTCGGCCCCGCCGCGCCGGCTGGTGGGCGGGAGCCTGCGAGCGGTCGCCGTCGACCCGGAGCGGGCCCGGGTCTCCTGGCGCGAGCCGGGTCGGGTCGGGGTGGCCCGGGTCGAGGCCGGGCAGCTGGTCGGGGCGCAGCACACCGCAGCAACTCCGGAGGTGCAGCCGGTCGGCTTCGCCGGGCCGGCGGTGTGGCTGGCCCGGGTCCTCGCCGACGGGGTCCACGCGGGGCAGGACAGGTGGCTGCCGGACCGCGGCGGGTACGTCCCGACCTGGGACAACGACGCCCTCGCGGTCTACGGGGCGCTGCCCGACGGGCATACCCTCATCGGGCAGGTCGCCGGCTCCGACCGCGGCGCCCGGCGGTGCCTGGCCATGCTGGACTCCACCACACTGCGGGCCACGAAGATCATGTGCGGCCTGGCGCTGGCGCCGCAGTCGCAGGGCTGGCTCTCACCCGGCGGGCGGTGGCTGGTCGCCGAGGTCACCGGCCGGTCCGGGCCGGAGGCGGCGCTGGTCGACCTGCACGGCGTCTTCACCGGCCGGGTCCGGACCGTCCCGCTCGGCGCGCCGCCGCACGGTGGGGTGGTCTGGGAGGACGACCACACACTGGTACGGGCACTGCGCAGCACGCTGCAACGCCTGCGCCTGGACCGGCTCTGGGACGGGCGGAGCGGCGGTGCCGAGGAGTTCCCCGTGCCGGGTGCGCCGGCCGCGGCGCGGGTGCTGGTGGTCACCGGACACTGACGCGGTGGCCGGCTGCCCGTGCCGCCGCGGTCCTATCCGCGCACAATCATGCCGCGATCTCGTCAGGACCTGGCTTGGGCGGGGTACGGATGACCGCAATGCCCCGGTCGAGGTCGATGTCGGCGCCGTTCGCCACGTCGACCCGGCGCCGTTTGGACTCCTCGACGTGCTCGGTCTGCTTGTGCTTGGACGGCCGGAACAAGCCGTCGATCTCGGCCAGCCCGGCGGAGATCATGGCTGGCGCGGTGCTGTCGCTGCCGCGCAGCCACTGTAGAAACCCCACCGGCCTACCCTTCGTACGAGGCCTGTGGCGGCGTCTGGCGGCGCCGCCGTCCTCAGTGTCGCACCCGGGTGGCAGGATCGGCCATGTGCGTAGGAGATCACCAGGACCACCAGTTTCCGGTGAAAACGGGCAGCTGGGCTTCGAGGGCATGCCGGACCGGCTGTTCAGCTGCACGCCGAGCAAGCTGGCGGCGTACGAGGACTGCCCCCGGCGCTACCGGTTCGCCTACGTCGACCGCCCGGCACCTCCCAAGGGCCCTCCCTGGGCGCACAACTCACTCGGTGCGAGCGCGCACACCGCGCTGCGCAACTGGCACGGGTTGCCGCCGGCGCGGCGGCTCCGGGAGGCGCTGCCCGGCCTGCTGAAGGCGACCTGGGTCGGGGAGGGGTACCGGGACGACGAGCAGCAGCGGGCGGCGTTCCGGGCTGCGCTGGGCTGGCTCGAGTCCTATGTGGAGACGCTCGACCCGCAGGTCGAGCCACTCGGCGTGGAGCGGGTGGTCGGCGCACGCACCGCCGTACTGGCGCTGTCGGGGCGGGTGGACCGCATCGACGACCGGACCGGACCGGACGGTGCCCCCGAGGCGGTCATCGTGGACTACAAGACCGGCCGGGCCGGGCTGAGCGGCGACGACGCCCGGGGCTCCCAGGCTCTGGGACTCTACGCGTTCGCCACCGCGCGGGTGTTCCGCCGCCGGTGCCAGCGGGTCGAGCTGCACCACCTGCCGACCGGAGCGGTGGTCGCCCACGAGCACTCACCGGAGTCGCTGGCACGGCACGTCCGGCGGGCCGAGGAGACCGCAGGCGACATCGTCGCAGCGGAACGGTTGGTGACCGATGGGGAGGACCCTGACGAGGCCTTTCCCACCAGGCCGGGGATCCGGTGCAGCTGGTGTGACTACCGCCGGGTCTGCCCGGAGGGCGTGAACGCACCGCCCCGCGAGCCGTGGGCCGCCCTGGCCACGTGAGCACCGACGGTCATGGCGTGCCGGGCCCTGCGGCGGCGAGGCGGGCCGCCCGGGCGACCGCCGCCTGGTAGCGGGGCCCCTCGTAGAGCCGGTGCGGCAGGACAGCCAGGGCCAGCCGCAGGGTGCGGACGTAGGCCGAGACGGTCAGGTCGGTGGTGGGCAGTCCGGGCAGCCCGTAGAGGCGCCGCGCCCATGGCGGCAGCAGCCCGACCGCTGTGGCGGCAAGCCCGTACCAGGCCAGCCGCACCGGGGTGAGGCCGAGCTTCCGGGGCATCGGCGGGTGGGCGAGGAACAGCGCGTTGTCGGCCGTTGGCGTGGTGACCCGCAGCTGCGGCCGGACCTGCCGGTAGAACTCGTCGACCTCGGCGACCGAGCCGGGCACCTCACCAGCGGCCAGCCCGACCAGGCGGGCGGCCCGGCGCTGCTCCGCGTAGTACGCGTCGGCCTCGGCGGGGCTCAGCCGTACGCCGGCGCGGCGGGCGGTGGTCAGGAAGGACTCCACCTCGGTCACGTGCACCCAGCGCAGCAGGTCGGGTTCGTCGACGCGGAACCTCTCGCCGGTGCCGGGATCGACCGCGGTGAGCCGGGCGTGTACGGCGCGGACGCGGCGACCCGCCTGCTCCGCCTCGGCGGTGGTGCCGTAGATGACCGTGGCGACGTAGTCGACGGTACGGATGAGCCGGCCCCACGGGTCGGCCTTGTAGCCCGAGTTCTGCACCACGCCGGCGAGTGCTCGGGGATGGAGCGCCTGCATGTAGAGGGCGCGCAGGCCAGCCAGGCCGAGGATCGGCTCCGAGTGCACCCGCCAGGTGACCGAACCCGGCCCGAACAGCCCGAGGTCGTCTTCCGGGGGTGGGCCACCATCCCGCGACACGTCCGTGCGTACTGCTGTCATGTCAGCCAACATCGATGTCAATCTACCTCGCCCTGGTCCGTGTCGCCTCGCTCCACACCCCGCAGTGCCTGGCAGCCGGGGCAGAGCCCCCAGAACGTGACCTCTGCCTCGTCCACCTCGAACCCGTGCGCCTGGGCGGGGTCGAGGCAGGGCGCGCGCCCAACGGTGCAGTCCACATCGGCGATCTCGCCGCAGCTGCGGCAGACCACGTGGTGGTGGTTGTCCCCGGCTCGGGCCTCGAACCGGGCGGAGCTGCCGGCCGGCTCCAGCCGCCGGGCCAGCCCGGCGCGCGACAGCGCGCCGAGTACGTCGTAGACCGCCTGGGTGGAGACCGACTCCAGGCGGGCGCGTACCCGGCTGGCGATGTCGTCGACCTCCAGGTGCCCGCCCTCGGCGAGCACGGCGAGGACCGCCAGCCGGGGCCGGGTGACCCGCAAGCCTCGGGAGCGCAGCAGCTCCTCGCCGTTCATGCCCTGCATCACACCACGAAGGCTGGAACGGTTCAAGATTAGCGACCCGTGCGGAACTCGGAGCGCTGTCATGACACCACGTACGGTTGGGAACCGGTCTGGCGCCTCCGCGCTCGGTGGTCGTGAACCCCGCGTCCGATCTCCGCGTGTTCCACTTGTGGATGACAGCCGCGCCGCCGCTGCGGCGACCGTCCCGGGGCCGGACCGCGCCGACCGAGGAGGAGCCCGGTGTTAGAGCAGATCATGGGCCTGCCCACGCACGTACTGCTGGTCCACACCGCCGTGGTTCTGGTGCCGCTGCTGGCCGCCGCCGCCGCCTGTTATGCGGTGTTTCCGGTGCTGCGGCCTCCGCTGCGCTGGCTGTCGATGGCGCTCGCGGTGGTGGCTCCGCTCTCCGTGCTGCTCACCAAGCTCGCCGGTGACGCGTTCTTCCGGGCCATGCAGAACTTCGAGCCGCCACGCATCGGCGGCGACATGATCGCCCAGGCCCAGGAGCACCAGCTGAACGGTTCGATCCTGGCCTGGGTGAGCGCTGGGCTCGGCATCGCCACGCTGCTGCTTGTCTACGTGACCGACCAGGCCCGGCGGGACGTGCCCGGAGGGAGCGCGCTCCCCTCAGGCGCCGGGACCGGCACCCTCATCCAGAGCCGCGGCTTCATCACCGCGCTGACCGTGGTCACGCTCGTGCTGGTGGTGGTCAGCCTGGTGTACGTCTACCTGACCGGCGACTCCGGTGCCCGGATGGTCTGGGAGGGCACCCTGCGCGACTGACGGCCCCGCCCCACTGGCGGCTAGGTAGACAAGCCCGGTCAGACCGGACAGCCTGGTCAGAACAGTGTGCGGGCGCAGAAGGCGCACAGCAGCACCACGAGTACCGCTGCCGCGACCATGCCGACGCCGAGCGTCAACGTCCGCGCGGACCGCTCCTCGGCGTCCAGGCTCTGGTGGTCCTGGCGAGGTAGTGGTCGGGGTGGGGGTGGCTGCACCACGAGCGGCGGTCGCCAGCCGGTTGGGGGTGGGTCAGTCGGCGGTGGTCCCTGGTAGCCGGGTTCTGGGGGCACCGGGACACCCGTGCGGGGAGCGGTGGCCTCCTCGGGGGGTTTCTCCGGCCGGCGCCACTGCGCGTCATCGGTCATCTGCCTTCCCCCCGCCGTTGCCTACGCCGTGGACCAGTTTGTCGAACCCGGGCCGGGTCGGGGGCGGCGGCGGGGTCCCACCGGTCGGCCGCCGAACCAGAGCGCGGCGGCACGCCACTGTCCACATAAGCTGCGGCCATGTCTGGTGGCGCGGGAGGTCCTGGTGGCGCGGAAGGTCCTGGCGGCGCGGAGGATCCCGGTAGGGCGGAGGGCTCAGCTCGGCGGGCCGGTGGTCGCCGGCCCGGCGCGGCCCGTCCCGACGCGGAGCGGAGGCTCGACCGGGAGGAGGAGGCGGTCCTGCCCGGCACGACCCGCGACGATACGGACGCGGGGTGGGGTGAGCGGAGCGGCTCCAACGACGACCGGCTGTGGGCCGAGCGCCCGCCACACTGGGAGTAGCCGCTGGGCGAAGCTGTACCGGTCGGCGGGGCCGTCCCATGCGCCGGCGCCGGGGTCAGCTGGTCGGCCGGCGGGCGGCGAGCGCGTCGCGGATCTCGGTCAGCAGCCGCACCTCGTCGCTGACCTCCTGCGGAGGTGGCTCCTTGCCCCGGCGGCGCAGATCGTTGAGCCGGTTGACCGGAACCACCACGAAGAAGTAGATCGCCAACGCGGTGAGCAGGAACGTGATCAGCGAGCTGACGAAGGCGCCCCAGTCGACCCTCACCTCGTCGGTGAGGCGCACCGTGCCCGACACCGCCCGGCCGCCGGTGAAGAGCTTGACGAGCGGCTCGATGAAGGACACGACGAACTGGTTGACCAGGCTCGCGAACGCCGCACCGATGACGATGCCGACGGCCAGGTCGACCACGTTGCCGCGCATGACGAACTCCCGGAAGCCTTTCAGCATGTCGGCTCTCCCGTCGTCCGCCGGCCAAGGGTCACTGAGGGCGCACTATAACGTCGAACCGGACCTCGGAGCCAGCGCGTAGCACCGCCCTGGCCTGAGGCTCGTCCATCGCCAGATACAGCGCGGGGGCCGGGTCCGCGCCGACCGTCTCCAGCACGAGCGCACTGCGGGCGATGAGCTGCCCGGTGCTGGGCCGGGCCACGAGGTCAACCCGGTCGCCGGGGCGGACGACCGCCGCCGCGGCCGGCTCGGCCAGCGCCACCGGGAGCCCGACCAGGCCGGCCGGGACCGCCAGCCGGCCCACCGGTGCGGGCGTCGCCGGTGCGGCCGGGCAGGAGGGCGGTGCGCTGGGTGGCGGGTCCAGGTAGAGCATGGCGGCAGCGAGCCCGAGCAGGGCCGTTACCACGGTCGCCCGCAGCAGGCTGCGTCCCGCCGGTAGCGACCACCGGCGGGCCGGGTACAGCCGGGGTTCGGGATCCAGACCGCGACGGTTCACGCGGGCGACGCTACGGCCAGGACCGTTCCGGACGACCCGGGCCGGTGCGCCCCTGTGGACAGCTGCGGGGGCTGTGGACAGGCGTACAGCGGTGGGGTGGATCTGCTATGCGGCGCTCGCTGTGGCCGTGGCCTTCGTCGACCCGCTGTCCGGCTTGGTGGTGCCTTCCGAGCCCGTATCGCGGCCGTTCTTGCTGGCTGCGGCCTTGCCGTCGGCACCGCCGGCAGCGCCCGACGCCTCGGCGGAGGAGCCGTTGGTCGAGCCGGCCGGTTCCTTGGCGGGTCCCCCGCGGGAGTCCGTCCGGTAGAAGCCGGAGCCCTTGAAGACGATCCCGACGGCGGAGAAGAGCTTCCGCAGCCGGCCGGTGCAGGCCGGGCACTCGGTCAGTGGGTCGTCTGTGAAGGACTGCACGGCCTCCAGCCGGTGGTCGCATGAGGTGCACGCGTACTGGTAGGTCGGCACGGTCTCCTCCGGGCGGGGTGCTCCTGGTCGCCGGGTTCCCGGCGGCGGCGGGTCTGGCACTCGAAGTCTTCGAGTGCCAATGGTGCGTCATGGACCGCTGGTTCGTCCAGCGGATGAGGGCAACTCGACGTACCCGTCCCCCGCGGTCACCACCGCGCCGACCCGGCGGTCGTGCGGCTCGGCAGGCAGGGAGGGCAGCAGCTCGCCGTCGTGGAGCAGCGCCACCACCGGGGTCGCCGGGTCCACCCGGGCCAGGGCCCGGTCGTACGAGCCACCGCCGCGTCCCAGGCGCAGGCCGCTCCGGTCGACCGCGACCGCCGGCACGACCACCAGGTCAGCGGTGCTGACCGCGTCCGTCCCGAGCCGCGGGCCGGTCGGCTCCAGCGGCCCGCGTGGCCCCGGCCCGAGCGTATCCGGGCCGGCGTACTCGGCCCAGTCCAGGTCGAGGTCTGGCAGCAGGACCGGGAGCAGCAGCCGGGCACCGGCGAGCACATCGATGAGGCCCGGGCCGCCCGGCTCGGTGCCGAACGGCAGGTGCGCCGCGACCGTGGCCGGGCGCTGCCGGCGTACCCGGTCGGCGAGGACGGCGAGCACCGCGGCGTCGGCCCGCGCCCGGACGGCGGCCGGCAGCCTCCGCCGGCTGGCCAGCAGCTGCCGGCGCAGCTCCGCCTTTGCGGCCGCGATGGACAGCGGTGGACCGGACACGGCACCTCCAGGCACGTCGCAGCCAGGATCGCACCTCGGCACGCCCCTACCGCCGGTCGGACGGGGCGGCGGCGCGCCGGACGGCCTGCACCCGGCCGGGCTGTGCCGGGACGGATAGTCTCGCGACATGCCGGACGACACGCCTGCCATGCCCTTGAGGACCGACCCGGTGACCGCGCACCGGCGCGCTGTCAAGGCGGTGATCCCGGCTGCTGGTCTCGCCACCAGGTTCCTGCCGGCCACCAAGGCCGTGCCCAAGGAGCTGCTGCCGGTGGTGGACCGGCCGGTGCTTCAGTACATAGTGGAGGAGGCCGCCGCGGCCGGCCTCAGGGACGTGCTGCTCATCACCGGCCGGGGAAAGACGTCGATGGTCGACCACTTCGACCGGCAGCCGTACCTGGAGGAGCGGCTGGCGGCAAAGGGCGACCTGGCTCGGCTCGAGGCGGTCCGGCGGCCGGCCGAGCTCGCCGAGATCTACGCCTGCCGCCAGGCGGAGCAGCTGGGGCTCGGCAACGCGGTGGGCTACGCCGAGCTGCACGTCGGGAAGGAGCCGTTCGCCGTACTGCTCGGGGACGAGTTCTGCGCCGAGGACGAGCCGCTGCTGCCGTCAATGATCGAGCTGCAGTCCCGTACCGGGGGCATCGTGGTGGCCCTCATCGAGACCACCGGCGACGGGATCTCCCGCCTCGGCGCGGTGAGCATGGAGCCGACCGGCACACCGGACACCGTGCGGGTTACCGGCATGGTGGAGAAGCCGGCGCCGGAGGACGCGCCCAGCAACCTCGGCATCATCGGCCGGTACGTGCTGCCCGCGGGCATCTTCGACGCGATCCGCCGGACCAAGCCCGGCAGCGGTGGGGAGATCCAGCTGACCGACGCGATGGCGCTGATGCTGGACGAGGGGACGCCGGTGCACGGGGTCGTCTACCGCGGCACCCGCTACGACACCGGTGTGCCGCTCGGCTACCTCCAGACCGTGGTGCAGATCGCGTGCGGCCGGCCGGACCTGGGGCCGGAGTTCCTGGACTGGCTGCGTGACTTCGTGGCCGGCGCCGGCGGGGGGCGTGGCGGATGACCGCGGTCGCCGCATCGGAGCTGACCCCGCTCGCCGACTACCTGGGCAGCGTCCTGCGCCGGCTGCGTGCATTGCCCCCGCTCGACCTCGACCTCGCCAACGCGTACGGCAACGTGCTGGCGCAGGACGTCGTCGCGCCGCACCCGCTGCCCGCGTACGACCACGCGGCGATCGACGGGTACGCGGTCCGTGCCGACGAGGTGGCCGGCGCGGACCGGGGCCGGCCGGCGCGGCTCAACGTGATCGGCGACCTGGGCGCCTCGTCGTGGCGACCCGTCCGGCTCACCCCGGGCACCTGCTTCTCGGTGGCCGCCGGCGCGCCGCTGCCGGTCACGGCCGACACCGTCGTGCCGCTGGCAGCGACCGACCAGGGCATGGCCGCGGTCGAGGTTTACCGGACGGTCCGCCGGGGCCACGGCATCCGCCGGGCGGGCGACGAGATCGAGGTCGGGATGGTGCTGGCCCGGGCCGGTGCCACGGTGACGCCGGCCCTGGTGGCGGTGCTCGCGGCCACCGGCATCGGCCATGTCGTGGTGCGCCCCAGCCCGCGGGTGGCGGTGGTGGCGACCGGTGACGAGCTCGTCGACATCGGCCGCGCCAGCCAGCCCGGCCAGGTGGTCGACGTCAACTCGCACGCGCTCACCGCCGCGGCGGCGGAGACCGGCGCGCAGGCGTACCGGGTCGGGATCTGCGACGACGACCCGGAGGGGCTGCGCGGGCTGCTGGAGGAGCAGACCTCCCGGGCCGACCTGATCATCACCACCGGAGGGACCGGGACCGGCCCGGGCGACATGGTGCGCCGGATCCTGTCCCGGCGCGAGGGCGCGCGGGCCGGGTCGGTCTCCTTCACCGATGTCGCGCTCTACCCGTGCTCGGCGCTGGGCTTCGGCACGGTCGGCGGGGAGGAGGTGCCGATCGTCTGCCTGCCCGGCGACCCGGGAGCGGCGCTGGTCGGCTTCGAGGTGCTGGCCCGGCCGGCCATCCAGCTGCTCGCCGGCGCCGACCCGGTGTTCCGGCCCAGCGTCAAGGCGCACCTGCTGGAGACCCTGTCCTCGCCGGCCGGGCTGCGCGAGTTCCGCCCGGCACACGTGGCCGAGCGGCGCGGGGGCGGTTACACGGTCCAGCCGCTGGCCGGCGGGCCGTACACCCTCTCGGGGCTGGCCGAGGCGAACGGCCTGATGGTCCTCGGCGAGCGGGTGACCAGCGCGGCGGCGGGGTCCACGGTGGACGTCCTCCTGCTGGACCGGCCGCGATGACCGCCCCGGGCTGGCCGGTGGTGCTGGCCGACGGTCCGGTCGTGCTGCGACCCTACCGGCGGGGCGACGGCCGGGCCTGGTCCGCGGTGCGCCGCGCCAACGAGGAGTGGCTGGCCCGCTGGGAGCCGACCGCGCCCAACGGCGCCTGGTGGGACCTGAACTCCCCGGCCGCGTTCCGCTACATCTACCGGGAGTTCCAGCGCACCGGCCGGGAGGGCGCGGCGATGCCGTTCGCGGTGTGCCTGCGCTCTCCCGACGGCCGGGAGGAGCTGGTCGGACAGCTCACCCTCGGCAACATCGTGCGGCGCGCGTTCTGCTCCTGCTACGCCGGCTACTGGGTGGACTCCCGGGTGGCCGGGCGCGGGGTGACCCCCACCGCGCTGGCGCTCGCCGTCGACCACGCGTTCGGGCCTGGCCAGCTGCACCGGGTCGAGGTGAACATCCGGCCCGAGAACACCGCCTCGCGTCGCGTGGTGGAGAAGCTGGGCTTCCGGGAGGAGGCGTACCACCCGCGCTACCTGCACATCGACGGGGCATGGCGGGACCATGTGGGCTACGCGCTGACAGTGGAGGATGTCGCCGCCACGGGTGGGCTACTGGCCCGGTGGCACCGCTCGCGGTCGGCCGCCTGACGTCTGGGTACGGCTCCGCCGGCTTGCCGCGGTGGGGTATGCGGCGCGGCGCGGCGACAAGGTTGTTGTATACCCGTAACCTCAGGTAACTGGACTTGCGGCAACGGGATGTGGTGACGGGAGGCTGAGTGCCGACCTCGGTGCTCCTTGCCGTCCTCGCCGCTGCCGGACTGCTCGCACTCGCGCCCGCGCTGGTCCGCCGGTACGACGCCACCGAGCGG